>JAEEVS010000048.1:0-3310 GCA_016290975.1 Prevotella sp.
CCCATTATGACCATTGAGGCGCCAGCATAGAGGGCTGGACAAGGACCTGCACAGTGCAAGCCGCCACGATGGAACCAAGGGGTGGTGTTCATGGTGATGTCACGACTGCTCATAGGGAAATGTATCATGATGTCGTGGGCTGAGAGCACCTCGTTGATGCTGGTGATGCACACTCCCTTAGGACGGCCTGTGGTGCCTGAGGTGTAGAGGCGCACGGTCTCGTCATATATATTATAAGGTGTGGTGATGACTGGCTCGTCGGCTGAGGCATCCTTAACGAAGTCGTTATATGCTACCACCGTTGGAGTGCTATTAGGTATCAGTCCTATAACGCAGCAGGGCTTGTGCTTGGTGTGATTTATAACCTTAGCAGCTTCTTCACACTTTGACTCGCAACAGATGACGATGGCTGGCTTGGAATCGTCGATGTTCCATGCCAGTTCACCTGGTGAGAGACGGAAGTTGACTGGGCAGCATACGCACTGCATCTTATGGCATGCCACATAGGTGAACACAAACTCGGGGCAGTTGAGCATCTGCACCATTATCACGTCGCCCTTCTTCACCCCTGCCTTGATAAAGGCGTTGCACAGACGGTTTACCTCCCCGTTAACCTCAGAGTAAGTCCACTGACGGTTGCTCTGGGGGTCAACAAGCGCCTGCTTGCCTGACAGACGGCGCACATTGCGCATGAATCCTTCTATCCAAGTGTATCGGCTCTCGAAAATCTCTTTGAATGTTGCCATTTCTATATTTGTTTTAATTATTATTCTCTCTTATTTCTGCTCGTTTTATCTTACCGCTGATGGTCTTGGGCAGTTCACGGACAAACTCCACTATTCGCGGATATTTATATGGTGCAGTCTCGCGCTTTACGTGTTCCTGCAGTTCTGATGCCAGCGCCTCGGATGCCTTATCCTCGTATTCGCTGGTGAGCACTATGGTGGCTTTCACTATCTGACCACGAATCTCGTCAGGAGCGGCGGTTACGGCACATTCAGCCACAGCGGGATGGGTCATAAGTGCCGACTCCACCTCAAACGGTCCCACACGATAACCTGAGGTCTTGATGACATCGTCTATGCGTGATACGAACCACAGGTAGCCGTCATTGTCACGATACACCACATCGCCTGTGTGATACAGACCGTTGACTATACGCTTCTCGGTCATCTCGTCGTTACGGTAATAGCTCTTAAACAGTCCGAGCGGTTTACCTTTTTCCACGTTTATGACCAGTTCGCCGTGCTCCATGGGGGCTACGCTGTTGCCTTGTTCGTCAACGATATCTATATGGTACTGGGGATTGGGTAATCCCATAGAACCTGGTTTGGGCTTCACCCAAGGATAGGTGCCTACGACCATAGTGGTCTCAGTCTGTCCGTATGCCTCATATATGGTGATGCCCGTCTTCTGCTTCCACTCGTCAAAGACGCTGGGGTTCAGAGCCTCGCCAGCAGTGGTGCACCATTTAAGGGCAGAGAGGTCATAACGCTCCAGTTCCTCACGTATGAGGAAACGGTAGATGGTTGGCGGAGCACAGAAGGATGACACTCTGTAGTCTTGTATTACCTTCAGCAGATGAGACGGAATGAAGCGCCCCTCAAAGTCATATACAAAGACTGTTGCGCCACACAGCATCTGACCATAGAACTTACCCCATACAGCCTTGCCCCAACCAGTGTCGGCAAGAGTTAGGTGGAGCGAATTCTCATTGAGTTTATGCCAATACTTGGCAGTCACGATGTGTGCCAAGGGGTAGGAATAGTCGTGCATCACCATCTTAGGCTCACCTGTGGTGCCACTGGTGAAATAGAGCAGGAAATTGTCTGTCACCTTATTGCGTGGAGGACGCTCAAAGGGGGTTGCCTCATGCAGTCCGCGCCAGAAGTCGTAGAAGCCGTTGGGCACTATAGGACCGATAGAGATGCAATGACGCAGCATAGGGCTGAAACGTCTTGCCTTCTGCACGTGTCCCAACACCAGCGGATCGCCACATGATATGATGCCGCTGATGCCTGCCATGTGACATCTGTATATGATGTCTTTCTCTGTCAGCATGTGTGTGGCTGGTATCACCACAGCACCTATCTTGTGCAGTGCCACCATAGAGTACCACCACTCCACCCTGCGCTTGAGTATCAGCATCACGCGGTCGCCCTTCTCTATGCCTATGCCCTGAAAGAACGCTGCACACTGGTCGGTAATATTCTTGAAGGCGCCGTAGGTTACGTGTTGCACCTCGCCCTGGTCGTTTACCCACAGCAGGGCTTCCTTCTCAGGCATAGCCTCAGCCCAAGCGTCTATCACGTCATAGCCGAAGTTGAAATCATCAGGTACATCCACATGGAACTGCTCCATGAAGTCTTCATAGGAACTGAACTCCTGACTGCCAGTATATTTCTCAAGAATACTATTCATTGGGTGTGTGTGTTGTGTGTTTTAAAGCCTTTCGTAGCTGGATACCTTGGTTCTGAATTCTGAGTCTATCTCTACCGACTCGTTTGTCACCGTGTCCATCATCACCATTACGGTTTCGCAGTAGCATTTCACCTCCTCGGTGCGCTGGTTGAGGGCGCGCTGAAGGAGAGTGAAGCTCTTGTTGCCTATCTTGACTATGCTGGTGTCTATGACTATCTCGTCAGGAAAGAACACTGGCGAGATGAAGTTAGCCTCGATATGCACCACCACTGGCGCCATGCGGTCGAAGATGTCTGTACCCACTACATCATTGAAGTAACGTGTCTTACACATGTCAAACAATGAGAAATAGACTGAGTTGTTGACATGGCCGAACCTGTCAACATCAGAGAACCTCAACTGCGCTGGCATTCGGTGGCGAAATGTATGTGTGTTGTTGTCCATATAAAAGCTTTTCTATTAGCTCGTTTTGTCAATGCAAAATTACTCCGTAGGCTTTTATCTACAACAAAAAACGTTTCAGTAAAAAACCGAAACGTAATATTAGGCTACCCAACCGTAAGCGTTTTGCACACACTTATTGGGGTGTGTGCAACGATTCCAACCAGTTATGCACGTTACGCTTATTATCGCGACTGATGATGATAACGGGGGTCTTCACACCCTCCTTCAGAATGAGGCGTTCCTTGCCGTTTATGTCGCGCTCAAAGCCCTCCACCTCAGTGAGCGGCACTATATACTTACGGTTCACGCGCATGAACTTACGCGGATTAAGCTGCTCGGCTATCAGGGTGAGTGTCATGTCTATGTAGTATGATGTGCCGTCGTGGAGCACTATGTAGGTGTTCTTATTCTCAGAGACGATGTAGCGCACCTCTCCTACCCCAAC
>JAEEVS010000049.1:0-29515 GCA_016290975.1 Prevotella sp.
AAAAAGAATTTTCAAAAATAACCTCCTAAGGTCACTTATATGCTCTCAGGGCGCATGAATACTGGGCTGAGGATAGTGACCTATGTTTGCTGACAGGTCACTTAGAGGTCACGACCCCCTTCCTGCCAGCAAGCTGGTATCCCTCCCCGAGAGGGAGGGGTGGAACTACAATAACTCGTCTGTAATCTTTTCCCTCCCTCTCGGGGAGGGATGTCGCATAGCGACAGGGAAGGGGTCTGTAGTGACCTATATAGTGACCTTTAAGTGACCTCTCTCGAAAAGAGGTCACTATCGTGAAGCCGCATAAACATTGGGGAGAGAGGGGTGTAAGTGAGGTTAGGAGGTTATTTACGAAAAACTTCACGTTTTTCGTAAAATTAGGAATTGAAAAATTAGAAATTAGAATTTTCTTTTCTCTTTTGGTAAAAGCTATGCTTTTAGCGCTAAAAGTAATGCTTTTAGAGATAGAAGTAATGCTTTTAGATGCAAAAGCATTGCCTCTGCATGTAGAGGCAATGCTTCTGTAAAAGATAATTTTGGTGAATGATTTATTGTACGATTTGCAGTTTGCCGTCAACAATCACTGCGCCCTTGTAGTTGGCATCAACGGGCTGTCCGCTGAGGTTGTAGCGCTGGTTGCTCTTAGCTGGTGCTGCTGGTGCTGATACCTGCTCAACTGCGGTTGGTTCTTCTGGCAGCAGGATGAGGAAGAGGAATATCTGGTTGGTTCCCTTCTTTAGGTTGTAGGTCTGACCTGCATTGGCAGTGAAGGTGTATCGTCCGTTGGCGTCAGTAGTTACCACATTGTCATCAATCTTGATGGTCTGGTTGGCAGGTGATGTGCTACCGCCGAAGATGAGGGTTACGTCGCCGCTATAGGTAGGAGTGATGTTGAGCGATGTGGCATTCTCCATCTTGATACATGTGCCGTAGGTCTTGTCTCCGTAGGTTACTGAACCCTTGCTGGTAGATGAATTGCCTGTAACGAGCACTACTTGACTGGTTGATGGATGTGTACCACTAAAATAGCAGATAGTTGCATCATCAACAGGTTCTGGAGTAGGGGTTGGCGTAGGTGCTGGAGCCTCTGTAGTGCCTTGGAACTGAATCTCCTGAGTGTCGAGTATGAAGTCGCTCACGATTTTGAGGTCAACGGCATTGCTGAGGTTTGCAGCTATCTCCATAACCTTTTCCTCGCCTGGCAGCAGACCTTTGAGTGATGTCTCGCAGCGGGTTTCGCCAATAGCGAAATAGGCATCACGATAGAGTGGGGCGATACCCTCGTTGGTAACGGTAAGACGGGTAGAGGTTCCGTTTACCTCACACTTGGTCAGTTTGATGCGATAGCCTGACTCCATAGTAGCCTCCTTGAAACGTGCCGCTGTGCCGTAAGTGCCACCAGGAGCATCGTTGGCAATCATAAAGGTGATGTGATATTTAGCTGACTGCTCCTCCCATGTGTGACCATACATGCCAGCAGGGTTGAGGAAGTTCTTCTGGTCGCTACTCTTGTAATAGCTTACCTCGCCTCCGCATACGCCAGTCTTCCAACGCTTTTTTTCGCCGATGGCATTCCAGCACTTCTCGTTATAACCGTCGCCAGAACCTATCTCATGCTTCTGGTGCATGAAAGAATCGTCGAAGAGTCCGAAGGTGAGTCCCATTAAATCGTTATCGTCCACGAATGGAGTATATTCATCATCGGCAGCATCGATAGAGATGAGCCAAGGAATGCTTGTCATCACACTGCTGAGATGCTGGAAAAACTCTTTCTGGTATGCCTTAGTTGGGAAGTTGACACCAAAATTGATGTTCGTGCCATAAATGTGGTACTCAGACCAGTGGCCGAAGCCCACCTCGAGGAATGCCAGACGCTTGTCGTTAGCATAACGCTTGGCAAAGTCGGTATAGAACTGCTTGGTAAAGCGCTTCAGCTCCTCGTTGCTCCAGTCGGCATAGTATGTAGGACCGTCGCCGCCAGGGTTAGAGGCGTAATTCTCGTGGTAGTCGCTACGATTCTTTATATACTGAGGTACGGCAGTAGCACCCTTCACAGCGCCCTTGATATCGTCGCCGCTGGGGTATTCATAGCGGAAACGTGCCACGAGTTGGTGACCTCGGCTTGCCACATCAGCGAGCTTGTTGTCAAACCAAGTCCAGTCGTAGATGATGCTACCGTCCTGATTGCATCCTGTCACCACCATACAAGGCAGGCAGTAAGAGAACTCCAACGTGATAGAGCCGCCGTAGGTGCTGTTAAGGTCTGCAGCCAGATCTGGCCATAATACTAAGCCCGTCATAGGCTGAGGGTGTGTAATCTGTCTGTCAACGTCGATGGAAGTCCACTCTTGAGCGCTGATAGATACTGTCATGAGCATGAATGACAGCAAGGTTAGTAGTTTCTTTGTAATCATCTTTTTGATAAAGTTTTATAGTTAATGTTTCTGTATTTTTTGCAAAGTTACGAAGAATTATTGACAAACGAGAAGAAAAATAGAAAAAAATAAAAAGACCCACAAAAGTGAGTCTTTTTTAGAGGTGCGTGGCGGAGTCGAACCGCCCTGGCCGGTTTTGCAGACCGGAGACTAAACCGCTCATCCAACGCACCATTTTCTCTTAGTGGACAAACCTGTTAGCGATTTAGCGGGTGCAAAGGTAATAAAATAAATGAAGAATGAAGAATGAAGAATGAAGAATTATGGTTTGTTTTGCATTTTTTAACAAGATAAACGAAAAAACTGTGAACTGTGAACTGTGAATTATGAATTATTTTGTACCTTTGCACTCGCAAAAAAGCAGAGCTTACACGAGCCTGCTATGCAGACACTCGTTTTTTGCTTCGTGCGAACACGTTTGTCAACAGATTTTAGCGCCTGTGGCGAAATTGGTAGACGCGCTAGACTTAGGATCTAGTGTCTTGCGATGTGCAGGTTCGAGTCCTGTCAGGCGCACGGAATGAAAAAAGAACTCACGAGTGTGGGTTCTTTTTTTTTTAATTAGGAATTAGGAATTAGGCTCCGAGCTTTGCTCGCCTGAGAGCTTCGCTCGAAGAATTAGGACAAGACTCGACTATTGCGCTTGAGACGGGGCACCAGTTACGGAGCCGCCGAGGTTGCAGTTTTGCAGGATGATGTCGAGAGTGTTCATAGAGGCATAACCAGTTTTAGCCTTGCCCACGTTGACATTACGGAATGAGATATCGTGAAGCGGTTTTGCCTCTGTGCCCTGCAACACTATAGCAGCTGCGCTGGCGCTGTTGCAGGTTACATCCTGAACGTGAATGTCGTGAACGTCTGTGAAGTGATTGTCATCAGCTCCCTCGCCTGCATACATAGAAGTAATATAAAAGAGGTCTTCTACGTCGCCAAATTTGCAACGGTTGAAGTAGATATTGTTTACGAAACCGCCACGATTAGGGTTGGTCTTGATGTAGAGTCCACGCTTTACGTAGCCTGCATAGTCGCAATCCTCCACAAACACGTTACGCACTCCTGCACTCATCTCAGAACCTATCACCACACCATGAAGTCCCTTGAAGTGACAATTCCTTATTATTATATTCTCTGAAGGACGGGCAGCAAGCCAGCCGTCGTTGTCGCGACCAGCCTTGATAGCCACATTATCGTCGCCATTATTGAAGTTGATATTCTCAATAAGCAGATTACGAGTCATCTCAGGGTCTATGCCGTCGTTATTAATCAGTTTGGCATCATAACGCAAACCTCGACAGATGACATTCTCACAGCAAAGCAGGTGAACACACCAGAAAGGACTGTTGGTAATGAATACTCCACTAAGGGTAATGTCCTTACAATCATAGAATTGCATCAGTTGGGGACGAAGAAAACTTCCTGCACCATATTGGCGTTGGCTCACGTCCGTCTCGTCATGATCCTGCTTGCGCAGACGCTGCTGGTCACCCTTTTGTTTCGCCTTCCAGGTGGGGAAAGTGTCCATGCAGTTGCCGTCAATCGTTCCTTCACCTATAATCGCCACATTTTTAAGTTGATAGCCATATATAAACGGACTGTAGTTATAGCAGAAAGAACCCTCCCAAGAGGTTTTTACAACAGGCAGATAGTCGCTTGGGTCAGGCGAGAAGAGTAGGGTGGCACCACGCTGGAGTTCGATGGTTACGTTGCTGGCGAGGTGTATAGGACCTTTGACAAACCACTTGCCTGAAGGCACCACGATGTGGAGTCCCTGCATGTATGAGCGAGCCTTCCTGATAGCCTTATCGAAGGCAGGTTTGCAGTTTGTCTTACCGTCGCCCTTAGCACCAAATGATGTGATGACAGCCTTGCGTTGTGAACTGACAGCATGACGCTGAGACGGAGCTCCACTGATAACGGAAAGAATAGAGTCGCGAAGTGTTTGTGAGTCGCTGGCTGATGCGCATAAATGCATTAGAATCAGCGGAATAAGAATAAATTTCTTCATAATGCTTTAAGTAGTAGAAAATATGTTGTTTAGTCTCTTTTGGGCAAAAGTAATTCTTTTCTTTGAAATATGGTAAAAGAGATAGTTAAAAATGACTAATAGCGGCTTTTTAGAGTTTTTAATTAAATAATTAAAGTATTTCTTCCGTATTCCATTTTTTTTTATTACCTTTGCACACTAATAAAAAATACAACGAAATAGAGATAAAATGCCTGTAATTTCAGTTCGTGGCGTGGAGATGCCAGAATCTCCTATCAGAAAATTAGCACCTCTTGCTGTTGAGGCTAAGAAGCGCGGCACAAAGGTGTATCACCTGAACATAGGTCAGCCAGACCTGCCTACACCTCAGGTGGGACTGGATGCTTTGAAGAACATAGACCGTAACATCCTGGAGTATTCTCCTTCACAGGGCTACCAGTCATATAGGGAGAAGCTGGTGGGATACTACGCTAAGTACAACATCAACGTAACTGCTGACGACATAATCGTAACCAGCGGCGGTTCGGAGGCGATACTGTTTGCCTTCATGGCTTGTCTGAATCCTGGCGACGAGATAATCGTGCCAGAACCAGCATACGCTAACTATATGGCGTTTGCCATCAGTGCTGGTGCCAAGATCAGGACAATTGCAACCACTATTGACGAGGGCTTCTCTCTGCCTAAGGTGGAGAAGTTTGAGGAACTGATTAACAGTCGTACTCGTGCAATAATGATTTGCAACCCTAACAATCCTACAGGCTATCTATACACTCGCAGAGAGATGAACCAGATACGTGACCTGGTGAAGAAGTATGACCTGTACCTGTTCTCTGACGAGGTTTATCGCGAATACATTTATACAGGCAGTCCGTATATCTCAGTTTGTCACCTTGAGGGTATAGAGAATAACACAGTGCTGATAGACTCTGTGTCAAAGCGCTACAGCGAATGTGGCATACGTATCGGTTGTCTTATAACAAAGAACAAGGAGATAAGACAGGCAGTGATGAAGTTCTGTCAGGCTCGTCTGTCACCACCGCTGATAGGTCAGATAGTGGCTGAGGCTTCGCTTGACGCTCCAGAGGAGTATTATCGTGACGTATATGACGAATATGTGGAGCGCAGAAAGGTGCTCATTGACGGACTGAACCGCATACCAGGCGTTTATTCGCCAATACCAATGGGTGCTTTCTACACTATGGCGCAGTTGCCAGTGGACGATGCCGAGAAATTCTGCCGTTGGTGTCTGGAGAAGTTTGAGTATGAAGGCGAAACGGTGATGATGGCTCCTGGAGCTGGTTTCTACACCACCCCTGGCGCAGGCAAGAATCAGGTGCGTATAGCCTACGTGCTGAAAAAGCCTGACCTGGAAAGAGCTTTGGTGGTGCTGAGAAAAGCACTCGAGGCATATCCTGGCAAAACGATAAAATCCTAACCCCCTGAACTCTTGAACCTTCCATTCTACATAGCGCGACATCTGTATAAGGAGGGCGACAACTCGGAGAAGGTCAGCAAACCTGCCATACGCATCGCCATGCTGGGCATCGCCATAGGCATCGCCGTGATGATAGTATCGGTATCGGTGGTGATGGGTTTCAAGCACTCCATAAGAGACAAGGTGGTAGGATTCGGCAGTCATATAGTAGTGTCAAACTACATGACCCTGCAGACGGCAGACCAGACACAACCCATCAACGCCTCGGACTCGGTGGTGAAGGTACTGAGCGTAATAAAGGGTGTAAGGCATGCTGAGCGATACTCGCAAAAACAGGGTGTGCTGAAGACTGATAAGGATTTCCTTGGAGTGATGTTCAAGGGTGTGGACGAGGAATATGATACCTCCTTCATAGCCAAGAATATAGTAGAGGGCAGAATGCCGAGGATGAGTGGTACGAAGAGCACGAGGCAACTCGTGGTGTCAAAGTCCATAGCCAACAAACTTCATCTGCATACGGGAAATAAGGTGTATGCCTACTTCCTTGGCGATGAAGACGTGAAGACGAGAGTGTTTGAGGTGGCAGGAATATACCAGACCAACCTCACGAAGTATGACGACATATACTGCTTCGCAGACCTATACACCATAAGCAAACTGAACGGGTGGACATGTTCGCCAGAGGAAGGACTGATGGAGGTAACGGGGTGTGAGTTGCTGATAAACGACTTTGACAGCCTCGATGTGGTGGAAGACAGGATTATCGACAACGTGAACAAAACGCTGGATAGCGAAGGAAATACGTTGTCGTCGCTCACCATAAAGGATATAAATCCGCAGATATTCTCATGGCTCGACCTGCTCGACCTGAATGTGTGGATAATACTGGCACTAATGGTCTGCGTGGCTGTGTTCACCATGATTAGCGGACTGTTGATAATAATACTGGAACGCACCTCGGTGATAGGACTGCTGAAAGCACTCGGCGCACGAAACGCTCTGGTGAGAAAGACATTCAGGTGGCTGGCAGTATTCATAGTGGTAAAAGGAATGCTGATAGGCAACGTGCTCGGAATAGGTCTGTGCCTGCTGCAGCAATATACTGGCATAGTAAAGCTGGATGCTGAGACATACTACGTGGCTGAGGTGCCGATAGAGATAAACTGGGGCATGATAATATTGCTCAACGTGGCAACCCTGCTGATATGCGTGATGTCGCTGGTATTGCCAAGTTTCTTTGCATCAAAGGTGAACCCTGCACAGGTGATAAGAATAGAATAAACATACGCAAATATGCGTTCGACGTATATAATAATATATAAGGTACATTAAATATAAATGGGAAAGAAATTTACTGAACATAAAGGTCTGAATCTTGTTGAGACCAATAACGCAGTACTTGCAGAATGGGAGAAGAATGATGTCTTCCATAAAAGTATAACCGAGAAGGAAGGCTGTCCGCAGTTTATCTTCTTCGAGGGACCTCCTTCAGCTAATGGTCACCCAGGTATTCACCACGTGATGGGTCGTACCATTAAAGATACATTCCTGCGCTACAAGACCATGAAGGGTTATCAGGTGAAGCGTAAGGCAGGATGGGACACCCACGGACTGCCTGTAGAACTGTCAGTAGAGAAATCACTCGGAATAACCAAAGAGGATATAGGCAAGAAGATAAGCGTTGACGACTATAACGACGCCTGCCGTAAGAATGTCATGATGTACACCAACGAGTGGACACAGCTGACAAACAAGATGGGTTACTGGGTGGACCTGGAGCATCCTTATATAACATACGACAACAAATATATCGAGAGTCTGTGGTATCTGTTGAAGCAGCTCTATAATAAGGACCTGCTGTATAAGGGCTACACCATACAGCCTTATTCGCCTGCAGCAGGAACAGGACTGTCTTCGCACGAGTTGAACCAGCCTGGCTGTTATCGTGACGTGAAGGATACTACCGTTACGGCACAGTTTAAGGTGACGGACGAATCAGCACTCGGTATTGCTGCAAACGGCTTATCTCTCTACGTGCTTGCATGGACCACAACCCCTTGGACTCTGCCTTCAAATACAGCTCTTTGTGTAGGTCCGAAGATAGAGTATGTTGCCGTAAAGGGTAACAATCCATACACTAACGGGGAGGCTATATACATCATAGCAGAATCAAGACTTAGCGCATATTTCCAGCCAGAGAAAGATGAGGAAGGAAATGTAACGAAAGAAATAGAAATCCTGTGGCGCGGTATGGGTAAGGATCTCGTAGGTCTGCATTACCAGCAGTTGATGCCTTGGGTTAAGCCTTCAGCACTCGAGGGTGATAAGATAGTAGTGAAGGAACAGGACGCTTTCCGTGTAATTCCTGGTGACTACGTAACGACTGAAGACGGTACAGGTATCGTGCACATAGCACCTACATTTGGTGCCGACGATGCCAAGGTGGCTAAGGATGCAGGCATACCTTCACTCTTCATTCTTGATAAGGCAGGCGATACTCGTCCTATGGTTGACTTCCAGGGTAAGTATTTCGTGAAGGACGATATAGACCCAGAGTTCCTCAATCTATGCGTAAATGAGAGTTACTGGAAGCATTCAGGCGATTACGTAAAGAATGCTTACGACCCTAAATATAATGTTGACGGAAAATATGACGAGAAGGCTGCCAACAAGGATATGGACCTCAACGTCGTCATCTGTCTTGAGATGAAAGAAGAGGGTACAGCATTCAAGATAGAGAAGCATGTGCACAACTACCCACACTGCTGGCGTACAGACAAACCTGTGCTCTATTATCCTTTGGACTCTTGGTTCATCCGTTCTACGGCGAAGAAAGACCGTATGTTTGAACTCAACAAGACCATCAACTGGCACCCGGAGTCAACAGGCTCAGGACGTTTCGGTAAGTGGCTTGAGAACCTGAACGACTGGAACCTCTCACGTTCACGTTATTGGGGTACACCATTACCTATCTGGCGTAACCGCGATACTAAGGAAGAGATATGTATAGGCAGTCTGGAAGAACTCTATAACGAGATAGAAAAGGCTGTAAAGGCTGGCGTGATGGAGACTAATCCGCTGAAGGATAAGGGTTTTGTGCCAGGCGACATGAGTCAGGAGAATTATGACCGCATAGATATCCACCGTCCATACGTTGACTATATCAAACTCGTGGGTAAGGACGGTAGTGTGCTGACACGTGAACTGGACCTTATCGACGTTTGGTTCGATTCAGGTGCTATGCCTTATGCTCAGGATCACTATCCTTTTGAGAATAAGGAAAAGATAGATAATAATATCGCCTTCCCAGCAGACTTCATAGCAGAGGGTGTGGATCAGACACGTGGATGGTTCTTTACGCTTCATGCTATTGGTACTATGGCGTTTGACAGTGTGGCATTCAAGAACGTGATATCTAACGGACTGGTGCTCGACAAGAACGGCATAAAGATGTCAAAGCGTCTGGGCAACGTGATAGACCCATTTGAGTGTATCGGTACATACGGAACAGATGCCGTACGTTGGTATATGGTTACAAACTCAAGTCCGTGGGATAACCTCTCATTCGACCCAGACGGAGTGAAGGAAGTGACATCAAGTTTCTTTATCAAGCTCTATCAGGCATACTCATTCTTCACACTCTACGCTAATGTAGACGGCTTTGAGTATAAGGAGGCTGATATAGAATACAGCAAGCGTCCGGACTTCGACCGTTGGCTGTTGTCAGAACTCAACACATTGGTGAAGGATGTGGACAAGTATCTTGCTGATTATGACGTAACGCCAGCTGGTCGTCTGATACAGAACTTCGTTATTGACAAACTGTCTAACTGGTATATACGTCTTAACAAGAAACGTTTCTGGGGTGGGGGAATGACTGAGGACAAACTGTCGGCATACCAGACTCTATATACATGTATAGAGACCGTAGCACGACTGATAGCTCCTATCTCTCCATTCTATGCAGACCAGTTGTTCAAGGACCTTAACGAGGTGACAAAACGAGATGAGTCTATCAGCGTACACCTCGCAAAATTCCCTGAGGCAAATGAGTCATATATAGACACAGAACTGGAGCAGGCTATGCAGGTGGCTATGCAGGTAACCTCTATGGTTCTCTCACTTCGTAAGAAGGTAAAGATACCTGTAATACAGGCTCTACAGACAATCTCTATACCTGCTGGTGATGCACTCCTGCGCAGTCGTATAGAGCGCATGAGTAACGTGATACTTGCTGAAACAAATGTCAAGGAACTCTCATTCATAGAAGAGGGCTCAGGCATGCAGCTCGTCAAGAAGGTGAAGTGTAACTTCCGAGTGATGGGTAAGAAGTTTGGCAAACTCATGAAGGACGTGAATAACGCCGTTCTTGCTATGAGCCAGGAACAGATATCATCACTCGAGGCTAATGGCAGCATCAACCTCACAGCTGCAGGTCAGGAAGTAACTGTTGAGGCTGCTGACGTAGAGATAATATCTGAGGATATCCCAGGATGGACCATAGCACAGGAAGGCACTATAACAGTGGCTCTTGACATAGAGATAACACCAGAACTGAAGAACGAAGGTATGGCACGACTAATCATTAAGCGCATACAGTCGCTCAGAAAAGATTCTGGCTTCGAGATAACCGATCGCATCAACGTAGTTTTGGAAAGCAAACCAGAACTGGAGGAAGCTGTAAAGGCATTTGGCAACCATATATCTTCACAGGTATTGGCTAACAGCCTAACCTTTGGTGATGCTTCTAAGGGCTCTGAGCAGGAGTTTGGCGAGTTGACGGCTAAGGTGCTTATAACCAAGAACTAAATCAAAATTATATATCAAACTAAAAAAACATTACTATGGCAGAAATTAAAAAGCGCTACAGTGACGAGGATCTTGCAGAATTCAAGCAGATCATTGATGAGAAGTTGGAACGTGCCCGTAAGGACTATTCTGACATGATGAAGCAGCTCCGCAACGATGAAGGAAATGATGTGGCTGACACATCGCCTACATACAAGGTGCTGGAGGAGGGTTCTACAACACAGAACCGTGCCGAGATACTTGTGTTGGCAGAGCGTCAGCAGAAGTTTATCAAGGGATTGGAGCAGGCTCTCATCCGTATTCAGAATAAGACCTACGGCATAGACCGTATGACAGGTGAGTTGATACCAAAGGAGCGCCTTCGTGCTGTTCCTCACGCAACTCTCTCTGTAGAGTCAAAGATGAAGAAGAACCACTAAGCAAAGGTTGAAATATTGACAAAGACGGAAAGTTGTAAAAAGGGGACTCTGTTGAGTCTTATGGTATTGGCACTACTCGTTATTGACCAGATAATTAAAATTCAGGTTAAGACGAGTATGTGTCTGCATGAGAGCATAAGGGTTACCAACTGGTTTTACATATCATTTATTGAGAATAACGGCATGGCTTATGGCATGTCGTTTATTCCCAAACCATTGCTTACATCCTTCCGCTTTGTTGCCTGCTGTTTCCTTGTGTGGTATATACGTAAGGAGATAAAGGCAGGGGCGCGTACTATGTGGCTCGTCCTGTTGTCACTTGTGCTTGCAGGTGCGGCTGGTAATTTGATAGATTGTATGTTCTATGGCTTGATGTTCTCAGGTTCATCATCCTATTACACATCTTTCTTCGTGCCGTTCGGAACTGGCTATGCACCGTTTCTTGAGGGCAGGGTAGTGGATATGTTCTATTTCCCCCTCATCGTGACAACGTATCCTGACTGGTTCCCCTTCTACGGAGGACAGCCATACATTTTCTTCTCTCCAGTATTCAACTTCGCAGATGCTTGCATCTCAGTAAGCGTGGTTGCTATAATACTGTTTTGCAGAAAAGAGTTGTCGTTGCTTAATAAACAACTGAATGAAAAGGCTCAGTAGCATACTCTTCATAGTATATGCCCTTGTAGCATGTCGTCCAGGCATTCCGTCGGATGTATTGTCTGAGGGTGATATGGTGGATATATTATACGATATCCATATAGCTCAGGCAATGGCTGAAACTCATGAGGGACTGAAAGATGGGAAGGATGTGGTGGCTTTACGCTCTGCCGTACTCAAGAAATATGATGTCACTCCAGAGGA
This sequence comes from Prevotella sp., assembly GCA_016290975.1. Classification (GTDB taxonomy): domain Bacteria; phylum Bacteroidota; class Bacteroidia; order Bacteroidales; family Bacteroidaceae; genus Prevotella. Next base: position 11,944 of record JAEEVS010000049.1, read on the forward strand.
ATATGAACGCTCTTACCTTTTCTATTGCAGTAATGCAGAATACCTGCAAGAGATATATAACGACCTTTCAGACAGGATAAGAGATAACGTATTAGCTGCTGGCGGTAAGATTCAGGGAATAGAAACAGAAGAGGCTGATTCGGCAAATGTGTGGAACCAGGTGCCATACATAATACTGATGGATAATACGCCTTATAACAAGATGTCATTCTCAGTGTCGCCTGACTCTACATTCAGGAATGATGATCGCATCAACTTGCAGTATGACGCTCAGACTATAGTGCAGGACGGCTCATGTGACGTGGTGGCTTGCATGAATGTGTTTTATGGGGATAGCATAGTGACTCAGACAACTCATATCACCAGTAACGGCAGAGGTGTGCTGACAGTCAGCGGAAAGTCTGACCAGAGGAAAATAAGCAAGATTAACGGCTTCTTCATTCTTTCGCCGAACACATCTTCACAGGAAGGTGCTATGCCATTCAGACTTGTAGTGCTGAGTAGGATTAAGTTACTTCATCTCAACAATAATATAAACAAACAGAATGAACAAGGAACAGGAATTGCTTCGCAAGAAGAGTCCAGTGCAGATCAAGAATAAGAAAGCTGCATTCGACTATTTCTTTGTTGATACATATACGGCAGGCATAGTGCTCACGGGTACAGAGATAAAGAGTATCCGTATGGGCAAGGCATCGCTTGTTGATACGTTCTGTTACATTCATAATGGCGAGATATGGGTTAAGGGCATGAACATAAGTCCTTACTTTTATGGTTCATATAATAATCACGAGGCTCGCAGAGACCGTAAACTTCTGCTTAACAAACGCGAGATTCACCATCTTACCGAAGATACTAAGGCCGTAGGCTATACCATAGTGCCCATCCTGCTATTCATAGACGACAAGGGTAGGGCAAAACTCGATATAGCCTTGTGTAAAGGTAAGAAGGAATATGATAAGCGTGAGACGTTAAAACTCAAGCAAGACAAGAGAGAGATGGATCGTGCTATCAAGCACTATTAATAAGCAAAACTCCTGTGCCTACACTTCTTGACAACGCAGTAAACCAGATATCCCGACTGCCTGGGATAGGACGTAAGACAGCCTTGCGTCTGGTGCTCCACATGCTTCGTCAGGACCAGGAGGATGTTACAGCCCTTGCTGATGCCCTGACTATTCTGCGTCGAGATGTAAAATATTGCAAGATATGCTATAACATTTCAGATACGGATGTTTGTCCGATATGCTCTGATAAACGTCGTGATGCTACTACTATATGTGTAGTGGAAAACATACAGGATGTCTTGGCTATTGAACAGACCCAGCAGTATAATGGACTATATCATGTGTTAGGTGGAGTGATATCGCCAATGGACGGAATAGGACCTAACGATATAAAGATTAACGAACTCGTAGATAGAATTTCAGGCAACGAGGTCAAAGAGGTTATCTTTGCTCTGTCAAGCACTATGGAGGGAGACACTACCAATTTCTATATATCACGCAGGCTACAAGCTTTTCCTGAGCTTAAACTTTCAGTAATAGCTCGTGGCATCAGCGTTGGTGATGAACTGCAATATACAGATGAGGTGACATTGGGTCGCTCCATACTTAACAGAACACCAATGAATAACTAACTATGAACTATGAATTGTGAATTATGAACTATAACATTACCATACCCGATGCAGAACTGCGAAAGGCAGCATCAGAAGGCTCAGAAGCTTTTCTTAACCTTGTTATTGACGAGACACGAAAGGCAATAGGTGGTGAACTGACTGCTGAAAATATGGCGCAGATGTCAAGCGACCAGATAACGCTCGTGGGTTATGCTATCTTGAGAGATGAAGTGATGGATGGAGGTTTTATCCAACTCATATATAATGGTTATGCCCCGTTCTTCTTCCGTAATCCCTTTGATGCAGCAGTGCGTAACTGGGGATTGGTTGACCTTTGTCGCCTGATACGTAAGGTGAAAAAACAGTACATCCGCTACAGGGAGGAGATAGAACATCCTATGACCGATGAGGAGTTTATGGCGCTTTACGAACAGTTGCCAGCGTTTGAAGATTTTGATGATGAATTTGTTACCAACGAGGAGCAATGGACTAATCTGGTAGCAGAGTATGTTGATAACCATCTGACGGACTTTATAAAAATCAGTTAGAGTATTGACTAGTTAAAAAAAAATAAAAAGCAACATACTTGGGCTTATCTTTTGCCTTTTGAACTCATCAGCTTTTGAACTCTTGAACTTTTTTTGTAACTTTGTAGGGAATTTTATTCGAACTTTATTTATTAACAAAACACTTAATATGATTTACACTAAAGAAATCAACGACATGTGCGTCGTTGCTAAAGGTCCTAACCACGGTCCTGCTCCTATTCCAGAAGAGGGCAAGTGGATTCAGGCTAAGGAGATAAAGGATATCTCTGGTATGACCCACGGTATTGGTTGGTGTGCTCCACAGCAGGGTTGCTGTAAGCTTTCACTCAACGTTAAGGATGGTATCATCGAGGAGGCTCTCGTTGAGACCATCGGCTGTTCTGGTATGACTCACTCTGCTGCTATGGCTTCAGAGATTCTTCCAGGTAAGACAATTCTCGAGGCTCTTAATACCGACCTCGTTTGTGATGCTATCAACACAGCTATGCGTGAGCTCTTCCTTCAGATTGTCTATGGACGTACTCAGTCTGCCTTCTCAGAGGGCGGTCTCGCTATCGGCGCTGGTCTTGAAGACCTCGGCAAGGGACTCGTTTCACAGTGTGGCACACTCTATGGCACAAAGGCTAAGGGCACACGTTATCTCCAGCTCACTGAGGGTTATATCACCAAGCAGTATCTTGATGAGGATAACGAGGTTTGCGGTTATGAATTTGTTCACATGGGCAAATTCATGGACGCTGTCAAGAAGGGTGTTGATGCTAACGAGGCTCTCAAGCAGGTAACAGGCACATACGGCCGTACAACCCCAGAGCAGGGCGCAGTTAAATTTATTGATCCACGTAAAAACTAATAGGAGGAATATACAATGGCAATACGTGAAGTAAAATTCGAATCACAGGACCGTCGTATGAAGCAGGTGCTCGCAGCCCTGAACGAGAACGGTATTTCTTCTATTGAAGAGGCAAACGAGATATGTGAGAAGGCAGGTCTTGATCCTTATAAGACTTGTGAAGAGACTCAGATGATTTGTTTTGAGAATGCTAAGTGGGCTTATGTTGTAGGTTCTGCTATAGCTCTCAAGAAGGGTTGTAAGACAGCTGCTGAGGCTGCTGAGGCTATCGGCATTGGTCTGCAGTCATTCTGTATTCCTGGTTCTGTAGCTGATGACCGTAAGGTTGGTATTGGTCACGGAAACCTTGCAGCACGTCTGCTCCGTGAAGAGACAGAGTGTTTCGCATTCCTTGCTGGTCACGAGTCTTTCGCAGCTGCTGAGGGTGCTATCAAGATTGCTGAGATGGCAAACAAGGTACGCCAGAAGCCTCTCCGCGTTATTCTTAACGGTCTGGGTAAGGATGCTGCTATGATCATCTCTCGTATCAATGGTTTCACATACGTACAGACACAGTTCGACTATTTCACTGGCGAGCTCAAGGTTGTTAAGACTAAGGCTTACTCTAATGGTCCACGTGCTAAGGTTAACTGTTATGGTGCTGATGACGTTCGTGAGGGTGTAGCTATCATGTGGCGTGAGAACGTTGACGTTTCTATCACAGGTAACTCAACCAACCCAACACGTTTCCAGCATCCAACAGCTGGTACTTACAAGAAGGAGCGCATCCTTGCTGGTAAGCCATACTTCTCAGTAGCATCTGGTGGTGGTACAGGTCGTACTCTTCACCCAGACAATATGGCTGCTGGTCCTGCTTCTTATGGTATGACTGATACTCTTGGTCGTATGCACTCTGACGCTCAGTTTGCTGGTTCTTCATCAGTTCCTGCTCACGTTGAGATGATGGGCTTCCTTGGTATTGGTAACAACCCAATGGTAGGTTGTACTGTGGCATGTGCTGTAAATGTAGCATTGGCTCTGAACAAATAATTCAGTAAAATAGTACAATATAATAAGAACACCATGCACATTGATTGTGTATGGTGTTTTTTTTGCCTGATTTTGTGTATTTTTTTTCGTTTTATTTGTCGTTTTGTGAAATAATTTGTAAATTTGTCGGTAAATTTATAAGAGACAACAAGACAAACACAAATATATACAAAAAACTCAGAGTTTCAATTTTAGAAACCCTGAGCTTTTTTTATCGAGTTTTTTATCGAATTGTTTTATCAAGTAATCTTACCCCTTTATGGTGGGGTGGGGTTATTGATTACATCATGCCACCCATACCTGGTGCTCCACCCATTGGCATAGCTGGTTCTGGAGCAGGTTTGTCACATATTACAGACTCAGTGGTGAGGAACAGTCCTGCTACTGAGGCAGCATTCTCCAGTGCTACACGAGCCACCTTTGCAGGGTCTATGATACCAGCCTTCTTCATGTCCTCGTAAACTTCTGTGCGAGCGTTATAGCCGAAGTCGCCATTGCCTTCGCTCACCTTGTTTACTACTACAGCACCCTCTACGCCTGCGTTATAGCATATCTGACGGAGTGGAGCCTCGATAGCGCTCTTGATGATGTTGATACCAGTCTGCTCGTCGGCATTGTCGCCCTTCAGACCTTCGAGGGCAGAGAGAGCACGGATGTATGTTGTGCCACCACCAGCTACTACACCTTCCTCAATGGCTGCACGAGTAGCGCAGAGAGCATCGTCCACACGATCCTTCTTCTCCTTCATCTCTACCTCAGAGTTAGCACCGATATAGAGCACAGCTACACCACCAGCGAGCTTAGCAAGACGCTCCTGCAACTTCTCCTTGTCATAGTTTGAAGTGGTGTTCTCAATCTCTTTCTTGATAGCGATTATGCGGTCTGCAATGGTGTCCTTAGAACCAGCACCACCAGCTATGATGGTGTTATCCTTAGAGATGGTAACCTTATCAGCTGAACCACACATCTCGAGTGTTGCCTGCTCCAGCTTCAAGCCCTTCTCCTCTGATATTACTGTACCACCAGTCAGTATTGCGATATCTTCAAGCATAGCCTTACGACGGTCGCCAAAGCCAGGAGCCTTAACAGCACATATCTTCAGTCCGCCACGCAGACGGTTTACTACGAGAGTTGTGAGAGCCTCAGAGTCAACGTCTTCAGCTATGATGAGCAATCCGCGTCCGCTCTCTGCTGCTGGCTGAAGCACTGGCAACAGTTCCTTGAGGTTGCTAATCTTCTTGTCATATATAAGGATGTATGGGTTCTCCATCACACACTCCAGTTTCTCTGTGTCAGTAACGAAGTAGCCTGAGAGGTAACCACGGTCAAACTGCATACCCTCAACTATTCCGATAGAGGTGTCGCGAGACTTGCTCTCTTCAATGGTGATAACACCATCCTTGCTCACCTTGCGCATAGCGTCAGCCAGCAGTTTACCAATCTCTGGGTCGTTGTTAGCTGATACAGTTGCAACCTGCTCTATCTTGTCATAGTTGTCGCCTACCAACTCAGCGTTCTGCTTGATATAATCTACCACTGCGCTCACAGCCTTGTCTATACCACGCTTCAGGTCCATTGGGTTAGCACCAGCGGTAACATTCTTCAGACCCTCGTTTACTATAGCCTGAGTGAGGATGGTAGCAGTCGTGGTACCATCACCAGCATCGTCACCAGTCTTTGAGGCAACGCTCTTCACCAGCTGAGCACCAGTGTTCTCAAACTTGTCCTCGAGTTCTATTTCCTTAGCAACGGTAACACCATCTTTTGTTATCTGTGGTGCACCAAACTTCTTCTCTATCACTACGTTACGTCCCTTAGGACCGAGTGTAACCTTTACGGCATCAGCCAGCTGGTCAACGCCTTTCTTGAGTGCCTCACGGGCATCTGTATTGAATTTTATTTCCTTAGCCATAATTTATATAATTGAAAATTGACAATTGATAATTACCTCTATAATTTACTTGATGATAGCGATAACGTCAGACTGGCGCATCACCATATATTTCTCGCCGTCAAACTCCAGTTCCTGTCCAGCATATTTGCCGTAGAGCACCTGGTCGCCCACTTTGAGAATCATCTCTTCGTCCTTTGTTCCATTGCCTGTGGCAACGATTTCGCCCTTCAGTGGTTTCTCCTTTGCTGTATCAGGAATTATGATACCACCGATTTTCTCTTCTGCCTCCGCTGGTTTGATAAGCACGCGGTCTGCTAATGGTTGAATGTTCATTGTCTTTTATGTTTTTAAGTTTGTTTTGTTTTGTTTTGTTCGTTGTCCCCCCTTATACTAATAATGTGCCAACGCTGTCACACTGACAATGATGGCACACTATTTACTCATGCTGTGACATTTCTGTCAGTTACCAGCCTAAATCTTTCCATCCCACTTTGCTGCACCATTCGTAATCATACATTCTGGTGTTCATATTAGTGTAGAATTTGTATTCGTTTTTAGGGAAAAACATTGACACTCCTCCAAAGGTTTTATCTGACAGGTAGAAACTCCTAAAGTTTTGTGTTGTTATAATCATGTCTGATTTAAGGTCTCCACCAAACCAGTCGCAGCATTCTGTATCGCGAATGTCTCCTGTGTTGGGGTGATGAATTACTACTTTGTCAAATGCTGTTCTCCATTTGCTGTATTCCGTTTCCGACAGGTTATGCAGCATCACATCATTCATGTCATAAAGAATCGGTCTGCCATATTTGTTGCTACCAGTCTTAAAATAATAGATGCATGATGTGGCATCGTGTTCGTCTTTTGTAAAGGAGGTAGCTACTTCTAAGGCTTGGCTGTATGATATAGTGTTCAGTGCCTCTTTCGTAACAGTCAGCAAATTCTCTATGTCTGCAGTCTTTATGACAGACATACATACGTTGTTTATTTTATAGTTTGTTCTCCAATCTTCCCATGGGTTATTGTTGCTTTGATAATCGTTTACTATAGCCTTACTGGCAGCCTCTGCATCAGCATAGCCAAAGTATTTTGTGGTGGTCTCGTATGGTGCACCAAAGGATGGTGTCTCACATGTGGCACCGATTATATAGTCGGCACACTTGCGCAATTCGTATGCCACCTCTATGCTTTGCATACAACAGGCATCAAAGAATATGAACTTTTGCTTTGGCAACTCCTTCATCACCTTTGCCAGTACAGGAATATCTATCCAGGTTACCTTAGACCTGTCATTTAGATTGTTGCTGTTATAGTCAGCACCATACGAGTCTGGCTCGTTTTCCTCAAACGACACATCAAGTCCGTTGCTACTATTGGCTATGATAGGTCCGTCGCCATGTCCCCAGAACACGGTGGCATACTCGTTGGCTGGACTGATAGACATCATATCCCTAAACACCTGCAGCATCACGTCGGGGTTTGATGAGTCCTGACTGCTATACTCCTTCACCTTCACTATATTTCCGTTCTTCAGGCTGTATATAGTCGGAATGTTAGGGTTGTTTTTCGAATCTATAAAATCAAAATACACCAGCAGGTTGCAGTCTGATGCAAGGTACTTCGAACCATCCACCATCTCCAGCAGGTCTGCAGCAGCCGCTGCATACAGATTGTTCTCTGCATTGAAATACACCATTATGGTTCTTCTCGTGTGGTCATTTCCGCTTGAGTCATCCTTACTGCAGCCAGTCATCACCAGTAGTGACAATAGCAAGTATAATATGTATTTATAATTCTTCATTAGTTCAATTGTTCAAAAGTCTCCCTTTCTTACGCTCCGTAGGTGCTCAGGCGAGCAAAGCTCGGAGTAGGGAGATTTAGAGGGTCTATTCATTCACCGCTCCACAGTGTGGGCATTCACCTTTTTTATATATACGTTTGCCACAGTTGCCACATATGTAGTGGTTGGTGTGGAAGGGTTTGTATTTCTTTATGGCAAACCACACATACGCTATGAGCAGAGGGTAGCCTATGTAGTATAGGGTGCTGATAGAGAATATTATGTAGAGCACTCCACACACACCCACTAGTCCTGCCAGGTATATCACGGCATCCTCGAATTTCAGGTGGTGTCTCACATCCTCCACCGTTGCCACACCCACCACCAGCATAGCCCATACCGATGCTACGAATATTGCCAGTATCGGTGGCAGTATGAAGGGGTTGAGCGATGGGTGATAGTAGAAGTGTTGCCATGTGTCAGCCCCAAACATCTGCAGCGAGGCATAGAACGTAGCCGAGCAAGCCACTATTATGCATAGCAGGGTGGGGTAGAACGATGGTATGTCGCGAAAGTGCACTATTGGTGCATTCCTCTTCTGGGCTGTTCTCATCACATACACCACCACCAGCAGTCCCACTATTATCAGTGCTATCATTATGTGGCTGTCACTGAAGAACATTATAAACTGCGATATGGGGTCGGTAGGCACCACTTTAGGCAGCAGTTCACTCTCGTGTATCCATCCCGTCGAACCGTCTTCGCTTATCAGTTTCACCCACACGGAGTCCACACTGTCTTGTGGCACCATGTGTATGTCCATCACTGCCAACTGCTGGTTGTGTGGTATCGCCAGTGTGTCAGTCTCCAGTTGGCTGACGTGTTCCTCAGGCAGTTGGGCTATCAGTTCTATCGAGTCGTTATGCACTATGAAGTTATAGCCCACGCTGTAGTGGTGCTTCGTGGCAAACGATATGGAGTCAGCCACCATCGTACTGTCCTGCTCGGCATAGGCGTGATGCTCCACCTCAGCAGACTTCTCCCTATAGCATGATGCCACTGACATTATGCCTAATATATATAATATGTATAACAGTCGTTTCAATGGTTTAATAGTTCAAGTAATATTCTTTGTACTTTGTACTTTGTCACCTTGTACCTTGTCATGGTTCCCGTTCCCGTTCCCGTTCCCGTTCAATACTTCCATCTGGCATTTCGCGCAGTTAAACCTCAGTTGGAATTCTCTGCCGTCGCTCATTCTTATGCTCAGCGGTTCCTTCCATGGAGTCGTCTTGGTATATTTTGAGCAGTAGCCCAATTCGTGCTTCAGGCAGTATCGGCATTGCATCAGCAGTTCGCCTCCCTCGCCTTTTTCGTATGATGTGGCATCTATGCCTCTCTCTTTGTAAAATTCGATAGCCTTCTTGTTGCTGGCATTCAGCAGGTAGGCATGTGTGGTGCTTGGTGCCTTAGGTTCGGTCTGAGGCTCGTGGAGTGGGGTGGTCTGCTCCTTCTTCGCTGTTGTCACCTTCCTCAGTTTCTTTCTCAGCTCGCCCAACTGACTGTTGGGTATGAAGGGCATCTCCACCTCGCTGTCTATTTCGAAATCGTGGCACACAAACGGGGTGTCGCCCAGTTTGGTCAGCTGTCGCTTTATGTTCTCCTCCTGTGGCTTCTGCGCCTTCTGATATTCGTATTCTGCCTCAGCCTCATACCTGTTCTGGTGTTCGTCAGTCATACTCAGCATCAGTCTGTCGTTGCTCACCCTCAGCGTCATCCTCACCTCTATCTTGCGTTCTGCAGAGGGTTTGCCCAGCAGCGTTTCGAAAGCCTGGTCGTGGTTGCGATACAGCATAGTGCCTGGCTTCAGGTCTTCAGGCATGTGCAGCGGAAACAGTCTGTTGCCCTCAGCACGGTTTATGCGAAATCCCACAATCTCCTTATTATCGTTGAAGAAGCACAGTCCGTCGCCATTGCTGAATGCCATCGCTGTTGCCACATTGAATGATCCTGCACCGTTGCCTCGTCCCAGTCTTATCTCCTTCACCCTGCCCACTGGTTCGCCTATAGCCTTTGGCGTGTCAAAATTCGCCATACCCTGTTTCCGTCCGTTGGCAAAGTAGGTTGTGAAACTACGGTTAAACGACTTCTGTATGTTTGGCTCAAAGGTGTATGTGCACCTGCCCATCGATGCTCTGCAGTATTTCTCAGGGTGCTTCTTGCATATCTCGTTCAGCCTCTCGCTGTATGCAGCCGTGATGTTCTTCACATAATCCACATCCTTCAGTCTGCCCTCTATCTTGAATGATACTGCGCCAGCCTCTGCCAACCTCTCCAGGTTGTCTATCTGTGCCATATCCTTCAGCGACAGCAGGTGTTTCTGCATTTCCAACGTGTTGCCGTCAGCATCCTTCAGGTCAAACTGCATACGGCAAAACTGTGCACACTCGCCCCTGTTGGCACTTCTTCCGAAACAGTGTTGCGAAGCATAGCACTGTCCGCTGTAGCTCACGCAAAGCGCACCATGCACAAACACCTCCAGCTCCACCTCAGGCACCTCTTCGTGTATCTGTCTTATCTCGTTTATCGACAGTTCCCTTGCCAACACCACACGCTTGAAACCCAAAGAATGCAGCCACCTCACCTTCTCCGCCGTACGGTTATCCGTCTGCGTCGAAGCATGTAGTGCCATTCTTAAACCATTTTGAACCAGCGAAGCGTTTGAACCTTCTTGAACCATCCTCTTCAGGAGCCCCATATCCTGCACCAGTATGGCATCCACCCCTATCTCGTTCAGGCGTTTCACCATCTGCAGGGTGTCGTCCATTTCCTCGTCATATATTATGGTGTTCACCGTCACATACACCTTCGCATCATACTGGTGGGCATAACGGCACAACTGTTCTATGTCCTCAATGCTGTTGCCAGCTGCAGCTCTCGCACCATATCTTGCTGCACCTATATACACAGCATCAGCCCCATGGTCTATGGCGCTAATACCGCATTGCAGGTTCTTGGCTGGTGAAAGGAGCTCGAGATAGTTCATAGTTCACAGTTCATAGTTCACAGTTGATAATTGATAATTGAGTTCTAAGAAGACAACTCGGACAACTCAGTTCAACTTTATTTTGGTATTTTGGCAAACCTGCCAAAATGATTTTTATCTCCAGTTCTGCAGGTTTGCAGAACTGACCTCTTTGGGTTGTTATCTGTTGTCCCTGTTGTTTTTATTCTTCATTCTTGCGCTCCGTAGGTGCTCAGGCGAGCAAGCTCGGAACTTCATTCTTCATTCTTCATTATTTTCTCATTTCTATGATAAAGTTTACCTCTTCTTGTTGCACGTCGATGGTATATTTCCCCACGGGCGATTCGGCAGGGTGTCCGTCAATGCTTATCGGACAGTTCTTAGGCGTCTCTATCTCTATAGCCTTGGCGCGATAGGGTCTTATGCGCTTGTGGTTCAGTATCTTGCCGCGAAAGAAGAGGTACAGCGCCTCCACCATGTGGTGCAGGGCAGAGTGGCGCACCATCGTTATGTCCAGCAGTCCGTTGTATGGCACAGCGTTAGGCGTCTGTCCGTATCCCCATGCGTTGCCCACACACATGGTCACTATGTTGTGGCTCTCCGTCACGTAGTCTATGGTGTAGGTCATGCGATAGGACACCTTCTCAAACAGCATCATCACCAGCGACAGGGCAAACGACAGTTTCCTTGACCAGAACTTCCTTCTCATCTGCATACGGGTCTTCTGTATGCCAGCCAGCAGACCTATGTTCACGCTGTTCAGAAAATATCTCTGTTTCTTTTCCTGTAACTTGTTGGTGTAGCGAATGCATCCCACATCCACCTTCCTCACCCTGTGCTGTGCTATAGCCTTCACGCTCTCCTCCGTGTTCTGGTAGGTAAAGCCCCAGAAACGTGCAAAGTCGTTCATCACGCCGTTCGGAATCACTCCTATGTTTATCTGGTCTCTTACGGATTTTTCTACCGCCATCAGGCAGTTCACCGTATCGTTCAGTGCAGAGTCGCCACCAGCTATGATTATATCCTTATAGCCGTTGCTAATCATCATCGTCACCAGTCGCTCCACACTCTGCTGGTCTTCGCTCTGCACCATGTCATATTCCACGTGGTGCTTCACCAGCAGAGCCTCAATCTTCTCCCACCGTTTCCTCACGCTGGTAAACGGACGGTGATTAGGACAGTATATTATACAGAGCTTGTTCATCCTTTATCCAGTTTATCTTAAATCCTCTGCGCTCCATACCACGAAACCAGGTCATCTGTCTTTTGGCAAACTGGTGAATAGCTATCTCCAGTCCCCTCACCATTTCGTCGTATGTCAGTTCGCCTATTACGTATTTCGTTATGAATTTATACTCCAGTCCGTAGTATATCAGGTCCTCAGGTTTTATGCCCTCACTGAGCAGTCCCCTTATCTCGTCCACCATACCCTCCTCCAGTCGGGCATGCAGCCTTCTCGTTATTCTCTCCCTGCGCACCTCTCTGTCCACATCCACACCTATTATCAGCGAGTCTATGGCAGGCGCCTCGCGCAGTGGGGTAGGGTGCTCCATGTTATATTGCTCTATCTCTATCGCCCTGATAGCCCTCTGGCATGAGTCCACATCCGTCTTGTTGTGCATCGCTGAGCCCGTCTTCTTCTTCAGTTCCGTCAGCATCGCGGTCAGTTCCTCCAGCGATTTCCCCTTCAGTCTCTCGCGCAACTCAGGGTTCTGTGGCACAGGCGACAGGTTATAGCCCTTCAATACCGACTCTATGTACAGTCCCGTTCCTCCACACAGTATGGGTGTGGCGCCACGCTGTTGAATGTCGTTATAAGCCTTCATGAAGTCCTCCTGATAGCGGAACAGGTTATACCTTGTTCCAGGCTCCGCAATGTCTATCAGGTGGTAGGGTATATGCCTGTCCGTCTCAGGGTTCACGTAGTCGCTCAGGTCCTTTCCCGTACCAATGTCCATCCTGCGATACACCTGCCTTGAGTCCGCCGATATTATCTCGCCCCCTATGCGTTCCGCCAGGTGTGTCGCTATCGCCGTCTTTCCGCTCGCCGTAGGTCCCAGTATGGTTATCATTCTCTTCATATCTTTGCAAAGTTACGAATAAATGAGTGAAAATGCAAATTTATTTGCAATTTTCCGAGTGTGAGTAACTTGTCTCTTAAGAGACCAAGGTACGAAAATGAGTGCAATTTTGTTTCTCGCAAAGGCGAGATGATTGGCTCTTTGAGCCTTCGTGTCTCTCGATAAGCCCCTTGCCATAAGCAAGCTTCTGCAAGTGCCTTCTCTCGATACACTGCTGACCTGGGGTCAGGTAATCATCTCTACGCCAAGAGCAAAGACGCTTCTTCGAAGCTTACGCAAAGAGACCCCCTCTAACTCCCCCATTAAAGGGGGAGGACTTTGCACACTGTCCGCATGGCTTGGCGTGAGTGCTGAAAGCACGACCTTTGCTCTCCGCGTAGTCTGAGAATAAAATGGTGAAACCATGAGTGATGTGAAAAGGCAGTCACTGGGAGCTTGCTCACAAGTGAGTGGATAAATCTCATGCCGTTACTCTTATAAAGAGTTATTCTTAGTCTTTGCGAGGAAAAAACTTGTTGTCCCTAGTTGTCCAAGTTGTCTTTTATAATGTTTTTTCCACTCAAGGAGTGGGGTTTTTCTTTTTGTAGAATTACAGCCCTATAGGTGTGTTGGGATTATGAAAAGCCCTGACTGGAAGTGTACTTACAGGAAGGGATATGCATAATAGCAACAATACTCTTATGAGAGTATCTATTCTACAAAAAGGGTTTTCTTGGTTTTTGTTTTCTTAATTTAAAGATGTCCCCTTAAATCTTTGGTGGAATCAACTATTCTTCGTATTTTTGTCACCAGTTTACTAACTCACATCACAAACCCAATGAAAAAACTATTAGCAATGCTACTCGCCACGCTCGGACTCACCACAGCGTGCGGACAGAAGAATTACCCAGCCCCCGACGTGCAGGTCGATGTGTTCCACACCAATAGCGGCAAGCCCGTCCGCTTCCATGCCCTCATGCATGCCAGCATCAGGATAGAGTACGACGGCAGGGAGATAGAGATAGACCCAGTGCCCAGGCTCGGCAACAGAGTGACAGACTACTCCACGATGCCCAAGGCAGACTATCTGCTCGTAACCCACGAGCATGCCGACCACTACAGTCCCGAAGCCATCAGAACGCTCACAGGCAGTGACACTCGCCTCGTTATGAACAAACGCTGTGCCGACCTCTACGGCTCAGGCTATGCCATGCAGAACGGCGACACCCTGCGCCTCAGCAGCGACATCACCGTGCAGGCAGTACCAGCATACAACACCACCGAGGGACGCTCCAAGTATCACCCCAAGGGACGTGACAACGGCTACATACTCACCATCGACGGACTGCGCATATACATAGCAGGCGACACCGAAGACATACCCGAGATGTCAGCCGTTAAAGACATCGACATAGCCTTCCTTCCCTGCAATCAGCCCTACACCATGACCCCCGAACAGCTCGTCAGGGCAGCTGTAACCATCCGTCCCAAGGTGCTCTTTCCCTATCACTACGGCACCACCGATGTCACAGCCATCCCCTCCCAACTCGCCAATGACGGCATAGACGTAAGAATAAGACACTATGAGTAAGTGACAAGGTGACTAAGTACAAAGGACAAAAGACAAAGATAACATTCCCCTTAGCAACATGACAGCGCCTCACCCTTTTTATTAGAGTGAGGCGCTTGAATGTATATTAATCTTCTCCATCATCTGGATCTTGTTTATATAAAAAGTAACCTCCGCTCTTTGGCGCACCACGAAACGCTATTCTTCCAGTATCTGAAAGCTGCTTCAGGTATCTTTGGACCGTTCTTAGGCTTTTCTGCAACATTTTCGCAAGAGCAGGTGCATTTACTCCAGGATTATTTTTTATGGCATCAAACAGCAGTTCTTCAAAATTTACACCGCCATTTACACCGCCATTTACACCGCCATTTACACCGCCATCATTCAATAGGCGTAACAAATCCATCTGTGTAGCAATGATTCTTTCAGCTATAAAATCGACAAAGCACTGAGGATTCTTATGCGACATCTCAAGTGCTTGCACGTATTCGTGTCGCAAGATGGCAGGTATAAGTGCTATCGTGTATTCCCCTCTGATAAGGGCGAGATTCAGAATTAGTCGTGCCACTCGCCCATTTCCATCTATGAACGGATGAATGAATACAAACTTTTGATGAGCAAGAGCAGCAAACTCTGGAGTAGTCATACGATGCTCATTATCGTTAAACCACTTTACAAACTTCTTCATGTCGCTCTCTATCTTCGCTGGAGGAGACACCGCATAATTGCTACCACTTATAAATACAGGAACCGTGCGGTAGTGTCCAGCTTTCTCCCCATCAATTTTCTCATAGAACAGGCGATGCAACTCCAGTATATCCTTCTCTTCCAGCGTTTTGCTTGTTGCAAGCGTGTATATATAATCATAAGCACGGGCGTGTCCCACGGCTTCATATACATCACGCAGAGGCTTGCCTTCTATTGTCAAACCATCCTCGATCACCACTTTGGTTTCCGATTCTGTCAGGCTATTACCTTCTATAGCATTACTTGAGAATGTAAGACCTATGCGATAATACTCCCTCAGCGACTTTAATGTTTCTTCAGGAAAGGGTCGCATAGCTATTACCTTATCTCGCAGCTGCTCTGTCGTATGCAGAAGTTTAGGTGAAATATACTGTTTCATATTTGTTCCTTATATTATTTCTCTGCAAATATACAAAAAAGAATGAGAACAACAAAATTTTGAAGGAATATTTCAAGTCATTAGAAATTAGAAATTTTTATTTTAACAAAAACCATAAAAACCCCATTTCTGAGATAGAAACTCTATCGAGTTCTTAACGCTATCAGCAATAATCCTGCTTGTAAGCAAGCTTCCAGACAGTCTTATCACTGATATCGTTACCCTTTCAGGGATTTCTATCTCATCATGGAAAAACCCCGGCTTTTTCAAAGCCTGAAAAACAAAGATTACACACTCCGCATGGTGGTTTTTTTATGTTTTTCTTTTGCATATTCAAAATTATTCCTTAACTTTGCAAGCAGAAGAATGAAATAATAAAAGTATCCTATGACATCAATTACAATAAATATACCCAATCACGAAGTGAGATTCTTCAAAAAAATGGTATCTCGCATGGGCTGGGAGTATCACGATTCTGATATTGTCCGCACCCCTGTATCAGCCAAGGAGCGTACACTTGCTGATATTGATCATGCCTTAGGACAACTCCAACAAATGAAAGAAGGAAAACTTAAAGGAATTAAGGCGGAGGAGTTATTGAATGAACTGTAATATAGACGTTACTCCAGATTTTGCCAAAGCCCTTAAGAAACTGGCAAAGCGTTATCCTTCAATCAAGGAAGATTATGCCAATTTCCTTGAATATCTAAGAAATAATCCATTAGTAGGCACGGAGTTAGGCAAACATCTTCGAAAGGTACGTTTTCCTATTTTGTCAAAGAATAAGGGGAAAAGCGGAGGTGCAAGAGTAATAACTCACACCATTATTTTCGAATGTGACGAAGCGAACATTACATTAGTTACGATATACGATAAGTCTGACCTTGCAAATATTACAGACAAAGAACTTCGTCAACTTATCGCAAGGAATGGCTTAAAATAATACATAACAACAAGAGGATGTGCCTTTTTATGACACATCCTCTTATTTCTATTATCTATATACGTTAGGGCCCTGACTGGAAGTGTACTTACAGGAAGGGATATGCATAATAGCAACAATACTCTTATGAGAGTATCTATTCTACAAAAAGGGTTTTCTTGGTTTTTGTTTAATTTCAAATTCATTCTTACACGAAAAAGACTGCAACCAGCCTTAGCCGATTGCAGTCCAACCTAACTCCGAGCAAAGCTCGGAGCCTAATTCCTAATTCCTAATTAGCCTACAGGCTTAGGCTTTTTATCCACGCCTCTATGCGTGGAGCCGTCTTGTGTTGCTCGTTGTCATTATCCAGTGCCAGCCCCACGAACTTGCCGTCTATCACAGCCTCGGAGTCGTCATAGCTATAGTCGGTTGCATCCACCATGCCTATCACGTTGGCACCCTTATCCTTCACGGCATTATATATCTCCGCCATACCGCTACAGAAGGTGTCGCTATATGAAGCCGAGTCGCCACAGCCAAAGAGGGCAACCGTCTTGCCATCCATGTCAGCAGCCTCTATCACGTTCAGACCGTCATACCAGTCATCCTGCACTTCGCCAGCCCCCCATGTCGAGGTGCCAAGTATCAGGTTGTCATGCTCAGCTATCACCTCAGCCGTCATGTCGCTCACGTTTATCGCCTTCACGCCCAGTGCGCTGGCTATGTCGTTAGCTATTCCCTCACACGTTCCAGTGGAACTTCCGTAAACTACAATAGTCTTTTTCATTTCTTTTCTTCTTTTTATGTTTATATTTTGTAGAGTTAGTTAATGTTGTTTTCTTGTTGCAAAGTTACTGCAAAATCCCCACCTACACAATACTCAAAAATGAGCATTTACCCACTCCTTATTTTTAGGTATGACAAAACATTTTGGTATTTTCACGATTCTCACATTATCGCACAATAAAGGGCAGACTTCCGAAGAAGTCCGCCCCATCATGCTTATAACTTAGTACCTTGTCACCTTACATGTGACTCACGCAACTGGAGGTAGTCAGTATAGTACAGATTGCTGTCAGTATGGCGTTGATGATAACGCTCCAATTCTTTTTCGCTTGTTCAGACATAACTTTTTACTTTTTAT
>JAEEVS010000050.1:0-76722 GCA_016290975.1 Prevotella sp.
ATAAATAAAGATGAAAAGAGAAATAGAAATTATAGCTTACAGTGCCGAGCGCACTGGTGTATCAAAGAAGGATGGTCAGCAGTGGTATAACCGCGACATCGTAGTGCAGTGGTTCGAAGAAGGACCTAACGGCAGGTACGAACAGCAGACCGTAGTATCAATCAACAAGAGGCTCAACCCAGTGCTACTGGAGTCAGCCGTGAAGAACAGAGAGAGGATAACAATGTCCATCTACTTTGGCTATCGCGAGTATGACGGCACAGGTGGCAAGGCATACTTCGCCCAGACTAAGGGATACCTGCCTGAGGCTTATGAACTAAAGGACGTAAAGTAAGGAGGACTGAGAGATGAGTAAGTATAACTTTAATCAGTCGCTTGCCTACATAAACATGAACCCCCTGAACATTCGTTTCAGCAAGGACACCAACTGGTTAGGGAGCAAGCTGAAAGGCAAGCATGGCTTTGTGCAGTTCGCTGCATTCAGTTTCGGCTATCGTGCAGCGGTGATGATATTCAGGTCATATCGCAAGCGAGGCATCAAGACGATGGGTGCTATCATCGAGACATGGGCACCACGAAGTGAGAACAACACTGTGGAGTACATCAAGGCTGTAAGGCAGTTTATGGGTACAAGGCAGAGCGAGCCCTTCTCTGTGGACTATGACACGGAGATAGACCTCAAGAACAGAGACCTCGTAGTGCAACTGCTATTGGCTATGACAAGAGTGGAGATGGGCGCCAATGCTGCTCAGGTGCACTCTATGCGAACCTACGCAGAATTGGGCTACGACTTAGCAGTGTCGAGTAAGAATTTTTGGTAATAGGTTTGACATATTGATTGTGTTTTTGAGAAAAAAATCGTGATTAGAAAATTAGTTCCGGAGTGCGCTTGTCCGTGAGGATAGGCGCACTTTTTTTTTAACCACTGCATCGAATTGGTGCGGTGGTTATATTTGAAAATGTTGCGAATGTTGCGAATGTTGTTCCCCCTACTTTTAAAATATATTTTGTACATTTGCAAAAGAACAGACATTTAGACAATAAGGTGATATTTTATACCTATAATAATCCCTGATGTATGGAGAAAAGGTAGTAACTTTGCAGTCGAATTATTAACTGAAAAATGAATGAGCAGAATGAAGAGACACAGAAGTTTTGAACTGAGTTCAAAGAAGGTATTGGAAGGCATGGGATATATGAACATTGATGTTACCAGAGGGGTTGCCGACTGGGGGGCTGACGTGTTTTGTGAGAAGAATGGAAAGAAGTATGTGGGACAGGTGAAGATGTACGGTACTTCGAAGACAAAGATTTCTCGCAAGGATGTGATGGAGCTTTATGGAGTGATGCACTTCTTTGACTGCCAGGGGGCATTCTTCTTGTATAGTGGCAAAAGGACTGCTGAGGCTATGAAGGCAGCTGAGAAGCTTGGGATAGCCTGGTATGAGGTGAATCATATAGACCTGGACGAGAGACTGGAAGAGGATGCTCTGCCTGCAGAAATTACGATTGACTATGTATGGGATAAGTTCGTTCGTCCATTAGAGGGTTCATCGTTTGTTAACACTCAGGGGTTTGAGAATAAGGTGATAGAGGTGACTGATGCCTATATCCTTAAGGAATCGGAGAGTGGGAACAGGACAAGGGTTAAGAAGGACCTGTTTAAGTGGATTATTGATAGAATAAGGCATTATGGTTTTGCAGAGGCTATAGATCTGAGGAATGAGTTCCATACTCAGGCTTCATCTTTCGTCACACTGATTTTTGCTCAGATACCATTGTTTAAGGTTACATACAATCCTCGATGCATAGAGTTCGTGAATTAGGTGCTATTAGCCTTGTAAAAATAAATAGAGTAAAAATTTGGTGTTTCCAAAATTAATTCCTATTTTTGCAAAAGATCTAAAACAAATAATTAAAACCTTAGATATATGGCAATATTAGAAAAAAACTGTAAGTGGGTATTTGGCTCTCAAGATGATGTAAACATTAAGGGACCTAATAACCCAACGATGATGTCTTTTAAGGATGAAGATTTTCATTCTTTGGTAAGAGAATCTATTCAAAACTCATTGGATGCTGTTGACGATAAAAGCAAACCAGTAGTGGTTTCATTTAATTGTAGAAAAATTGATGGAAAGGAATATCCTTCATTCTTTGGGTTGAAAGATCATATTCAAGGTTGCCTTGACCAATTTCCAGTACAGGGCAAGCCGCTTTATGAGCCTATGCTTGATTATTTTGATGATGATAGATTCCAGCAAGAAATCAGTTTCTTGAGAATTACTGATTCCAACACGAAGGGTATGACTTATATTGCCAATGATGATACGTCAGGATTCTATAGATTTATTTCAGAGGGTGTTGCTCAAGATGTTGAAGGTTCAGGAGGTGCTTTTGGATTTGGCAAAAATGCATTCTGGTCATTATCACCTATTAACACTGTTTTTGTTTCATCAAAGAACAAAGTTGGTGAAGATTATTTTGCTGGTATATCTAAATTGTGTACACATACTCTTGATGGACAATCATTGCTTCCATATGGAAAATATACATCAAATGGAGATGTTGTTCTAAAGAATGATGATATACCAGAATATTTTCGTCCACAAGAAACAGGAACTCAAGTCTTTGTTTTAGGCTTAAATTTTAGGTCTTCGGACGAAGAACCGTTAATAAAGGCTGTCCTTAGAAATTTTTGGATGGCAATATATAAAAACAAGCTTGTTGTTAAGGTAGAGAGAACTACCATAGACAAAGACCATCTTGATGATTTGATGTCTTCTTACTTTGAATTGGAGAACTCGAATGTAGATAATAACTATGAGTATAATCCAAGGATATTCTATAATATAATTCGTAGGGCTGAAGAAAGAGAAGAAGACTATAAAATAATCGAAGGTCCTGTTTTGATGGATGGTAAGGAATGTAATTCGAAATTGTATATTCATCTGAATAATGAAGCCCTTGGACAGATTGTGTTTATGAGGAGTCAGATGATGACAATATATACAAAACTAAGGAAGTGTAAACGTGCAGAAGGAGTTTTTATTTGTGACTCAGAGGAAGGCAATAATTTCCTTCGAGAACTTGAAAACTATAAACACAGTTCATGGTCAAAAAATAATTATTTAGCTAGGAATCATACCAAAGGAATAGTTGCAACACGAGCCCTAAAAGCTATTGATACATTTATTCAAGAGTCTGTCGCAAAGGAATTACAGTTAGGCGCTCAAGAAACGGAACAAGTTGATGGTCTTGATAAGATTTTAACAATTACAACCCCTAAGGGGGTCGATGATGAGTCCAAGAAGGACGATATCATAGATTTGGAAAATTATAAAGAGGAAAAACCAAGGACTGTCAAAAAACAAGAGAAAAATGATGTAAAAAAAATACGTCAGCCTCGTCAAACTAAGGCAAAGTTTGACCCACAAGGACGATTGCTATCAAATAGTGGAAATAGGAGAAGAAAGCGACCAATCAAACCAGGACCTCTGAAACCAGGCACCCTGAAAGGAAAATCCTCAGAATCAGAAGATGGTAAGACTGGAATATATGCAGTTCCTGTAGAAGTTAGCTATCGTACATGGAGTCAAGAAGAAGACGGAAAGGTTTGGCATATTGTGCGTATTTTCTCATCGAAGGATATCGAGAATGCGATTATTCAGCTTTATGCTGTTGACGAAGATGGTAGGCGTACAGGTTTGGAAATTGTAGAAGCTGATGGTTATGAGATTCGTCCTGGAGAAGAATTCGTTGATTCTACAGATTTCAATGACTCTGATGATAATTCTACATCTACAAAGAAGCAAGTAAAAAATGCTTTTTCTGGCGTCAAAATTATCGCTAATATCCCTAAAACTATCAAGGTAAGATTTAATTCAGCCTTGAAATATTCATTAAGTATAGATACTGACCAAATAGAAGAAAGTAATGAAAAATAATAGTTCGTTCCCACATCCTGTTTTGGGTGTGAATCATGGTGTTATGCCAGACTTAGATGATGATGCGTTGCAGCTCACTTCAGTAACAGAAACGGAAGATTCATATATATATGTTTATCAGTTAAAACAAAACAATGTTCAAATAGAACGTTACATTAATGAGCAGCATGCTGAATATATATGTGAAATAGATTGTGTAAAAACTTTTTATAAGAACACGATACACTCCTATGACCCAGAAATAAAGGTAGAATTAAAGAAGTCAGATGTAACTGGACATATAGATTTGTATTTCTATGTGGTAACTACATGTGCATTCCCTGCTTATACTAATAAGTTCAATGATGATTTTAGAGATCCTGAAACAGGAAAAATGCCGTCTTTCAAACTGGATAAAGGTTCAGTCCTTGTTATGTTTGGGAAAGATAGTGATGACGTGAATACTCGCTTCAACAATAAACCAGATATACGTTCGTTTGTGCAGGTGGTCAAAAGGCAAGATGATGAGAAAAATGTTGATATAGTCTTTACGGATGAAACTATCAACATAGAGTTGCCTAATGAAATGTTTACGGATTTTGTTAATTATAATCAGAAGCAGTATCGTGGAATATTTTATACCTCTTTAATATTCAATGCTCTGGTAAAAGGTATCTTGAATGTTGAGAAAAATGAAGGGGCATTATGGGCAGATAGTATAAAAGCAATGGTAGAGGAGTCACCAGATAAGTATAAGGGACTGTCAATAGAAGAACCAGCAGACGCAGTTGATATAGCTACCATAATGCTTTCTAATTATGCCTATGGTTCACCATATGATCTTTTGTTTCAAAGTATTAATGAATTACAGAATTAATAGTTATGGCATTACAAAGAATATTTACCCCAGAATATGCAAATCAGTTGACTAATGATATTAATCCAGAGAATTATTTAGGAGAAAAAATTCTATACAACGAAAATGAGGTTAGACGACTGAAAGGCGTAGAAAAACCTGAGGGGTTGGAAGAAAAAATGTTGGAGGCTGACAATGAATATGAGGCAGCAATATTATTATATGACGCATATAAGGAGATAAGTCCAATTATTGCATCAAATCGTTGTTTCTGGATATATCTCACTCACGTTGATTTATCAAGATATGTAAGGAAAGTATGGCCAGATTTGGAAAAAATAAGCAGTGATAGTGACAGAAAAAAATATATCCGTGACCACTGGTTGATTTCTCCCAATGGTTTAATGCGAACCACCCTTATGAACCTTTGGTGGTCTGTTTACCTGACGATTGATGAATCGTTGGGTGATGACCATAAATATGACCTTACCAAAATATTCTTTAGCAACACAGGTATGAGAACTCGAAGATTAGGTACTGGTCATCTTGGAAGAAACAGAGAGGCTTTAAAAGGTATTTTAACTTTTATAAAAGAGAATCCTGATATTTTTGAAAGTGGAATAGAAAATAGAATGATATGGATTACTCGTCATTTCAATCTTATTGGAGGCACGAAACCGCTTGCTAATATGCCAAGTTCATTCTTTAAAGGGGAACTGGATAAATTTAAGGGCCATCTGCAAAGCATTAGCTGTAGAGAAGACGTTATAGGTCCAGAAGCATTTATTTGATATTACATTACTCGCTGGCATCATGTTGGCGAGTAATTTTCTCAAATATTTCTGTCTCTTGAATATGATTTGAAGAAGAAAAAAAATAAAATCTTGAAAAATATTATTCGCGTAACTTGTTGAATATAATTAACTTAAACAATGTTCGCGAAATTTCTTTGGAATGCAGTGACTCAAATTAATAAATAAATAGAAAATAATATGAAAAACTATTGTCCAAAATGTCAAATGGAAATACCAGACGGTGCCACTATTTGCCCTTATTGCCGTACACCTATTAATGATGGATGTTTTGCGAGATTAGTGCTAATAATTGTAGGATTAGTTCTTGCTCTCATGTTTTTGATTTCACCAGGTATTTTTTTTGCATCTTTTATAAATCTAATGTTTGATTGTTCTTCAGATACAATAGCAGGAATTACATTCATTAGTAGCTTTGCAGTACTGATAATATTATCAATAACTTTAGGTAGTAAAGGGGGAGGCTACGTCTATCTCGGGGTAGCTGCGTTTTGTTCCGTTTTAATGATTGGAGTGACTTTAAACGATAAAGACAACTTCTTTTATAAAACATATAATACAATGATAAAGAAAGATAATTCCGATACAAATAAAACTAAGGAAAAGCCAACTTCCAATATAGTTATACCTAAATCAGAATCTACAATAAAGTATGATGTGATTGAGAAAAACATGAAAGACTCTATTGAGAATTTGCAAAGATCTGAAACTATCATTAAGGAGTTCTATCAGTATGTCTTTAATAAAAAGGAAATGACGGACAAAGTCCTTGATATGTATCTGTCAAAAGAAATAAAGAAATCTCTTTGGACAGAAGATTATGATGGGTGCTATGAGTATTGGCGATTCAGAACGGCAGCGCAAGACTATGATCCAGCTGTTGGAGATGTCTGTAGAATCGAAGAAATTACTCCTCAAGGGAATGACTGGTATGTAGTTTCATATTTGGATATGGGATATGAAGGACAAACAAATGTAAAAATCATTGATGGCAAAATTGTTGATTTCAAAGTTGACAAATCATGGGGGCTAGGAGATTAATCTGGTCTGTAAAACACTGGGACAGTTCCTGTTTCGGTTCTAAGATGCCACAGGGTCGGATTCCTGACATCAAAATCTGAATTTCCTGAACTGAAAATCGGCGGTTGTAAGGGTAAGCCAATCTGAAAACACGGAATAATGCTATGATAGCAAAGAAATATAATAACTAAAACCAAAGAAGATATGGAATATAAGTTTGAGGTGAAGGTCTATATGACTTATGATGATGAGATGATAACGGTGAAGATAGACCTGACGGACCCAGAGGTGGAGAGAATAAAGGGGCTCATAGCGAAGTATGAGGCTGAGAGGGTGAAGGAGGATACTCATGGGGAGTATGTTCCGGAGACGAGTCTGCTGCAGATATTGGAGGAGGGAGACAAAGACCTCTTCTTTAAGTTTTGGTGGGACAATATCTATCGCCCGGTCTTTGTCAAGATGCTTGTCAATGGCATAGAGAATGGGCATATCGAGAAGTACCCTCAGGATGACTTTGACTACGACAACGAGGAGGATTTCTTTGACATACAGGATATGTACAGCGATGACATAGACCTGGAACACTCAAGCTGTTGCTGCTGCCGAATTCCAGAGAAGTGGAAGGGATAGATGGATGATGTTTTTTGCCACTACTTTTGGATAATATTTTGTAAATAACCTAAAACAATTATTCATTATGTATATACCCTGTATGAATTGTGGTAGAGAACTACCTAACGATTGGTCTTGGTGGGTTTGCGATAGCTGTGGCTATCGAGTATGTCCCACATGTTTTCCCAGTTTTAAATGCCCTAAGTGTACTTGGGGCCATATGAAAAAGACATAGAATAACCTTGCATATTAAATGAATAAGGTGTATGGCTACTGAAGTTTTCAAGATAGGGAAGGATTATACCTGGACGCTGAACAGTCCTGTTGAACATGAGGCTATGAATGTGTACACTCTTGATGATAATAGATGCGTTGAAAAGATGATAAAGAAAAATTCTTGATTAAAGTTTACAGCTTAATATTTGATACTTTTATGATATACAGCATTGGCACACTTGTTTTTTTATTTACATTACTGTACTTAAGAAGTAATTCTGATAATAAAGACTCACAGATATCTAGTGCAAATTGGATTAAAACTACAATCCTGGGACTTCTTACAATTGTTTTTGGAACATTCTACTATAAAACTAATCAGGTAGTAACTGTTCCTTACCATTTCTGGGTTGATGGTTATAATGTTGCCTATTCAAAGGATGGTATTATTGTTGACACAATTGATTGTATCACAATTCATAATTATTTCGAATCATCCTTTTTTAATGATAGCTATAAAAAAACAAAAGAAAATCATGTTACTTGTAGTTACTCACTTGCTATTCCTAATTCTTATGATTGGGATCTCTATGCTTATAGAGGAGAGGACTCATTAAAAAGTAAAGCAAATCTTTTAAATAAATATCCTTCCGAATTAGGTAGAATGTATGAATTTGAAGTATATCTTACTTCGCCTCCTTCTTTCATACCTATTAAAGTAACACAAACATATAAAAGTGAACCAATGAAACATGGTGAACATACTAAAAGATTAATACGTGAAAGAAATTTGTATGATTCAGCAGGGTTATATAATCCTGTTAAAGATTTAGAATTTGCTAAGTCCAAGATTTCTGTAGAATATGCTTCCAACGGAATTTCTGCTTCTAAAGAAATCAATGATAGCATGCTTGCAAATTTGCAGAATAATTATGAAAAGAATTTTATTGCAAATGGATTACAGAAAGTATATTCAAAGTTGAGTTCCATAGTAGCATCTGATAAAAACAAATTGAATTTACCTATTCGTGATGATGTTTCTTTTGAAAATTGCCTTTTTAACTTTTTTACAGCAGCAGACATTTCACAATATGTAATTGCTATAGGTTTCAACTCTGATATAGCAATAAATGAACTGCGTTTTTTTTATGACATTCCAATAGAAGTGTCATCTGATTATAATGATATTGATAGAGGCACTTATGGATTTGGCTTAAATCAGCGTAGGATTAAAGATATACTACAATATGGCGGTGAACAAAAATTTTATGTAAAGCTTCCTTCCATGGCAAATCTACAGCTTGTTAGAAGTTTTATTCTAACATCTTTGCTTGTAAGTCTTGCTACTCTATTTTTTGTTAGTCTTATGCAACTCATTTTTGTATGCAAAATTAAATTTATGAGTTTTCTGTCAGAAAAATTAGAACGCACTTATGTTCGTCCGAACATAAATAAAGATGAATTGATTTTTAAAATATATCGTTTTGTAATATTTGCTTTTTTGAGTTTATCAATAATATTTCTATGTTACAGAACATGGATAGATGAGCCTTTTGTTTTTGATGAAGCTACATACGAAAGATATAAATCATACTTCTCAAAATGCAGTATCCTATTATTAGCAATTTTTGTCTATTTGTATATAAGATTTCTTTATACAAAAGGGAGGCTATATGAAAAAAATCATAATTTGAAAAAATCATCAAAAATTATAGTTATACTAAGACAATTTTGCTCAATGGAGTGAAATCCGTTATACTATGCCACGAGGGACAATTCCTAACAGCTAATCTCTGAATTAAAATTATATATAAGGTGTATGGCTACTGAAGAGAAATAACTAAAACCAAAAGAAGATATGGAATATAAGTTTGAGGTGAAGGTCTATATGACTTATGATGATGAGATGATAACGGTGAAGATAGACCTGACGGACCCAGAGGTGGAGAGAATAAAGTTGCTCATAGCGAAGTATGAGGCTGAGAGGGTGAAGGAGGATACTCATGGGGAGTATGTTCCGGAGACGAGTCTGCTGCAGATATTGGAGGAGGGGGACAAAGACCTCTTCTGTAAGTTTTGGTGGGACAATATTTATCGCCCGGTCTTTGTCAAGATGGTGGTCAATGGCATAGAGAATGGGCATATCGAAAAGTACCCTGAGGATGACTTTGACTACGACGACGAGGATGATTTCTTTGACATACAGGATATGTACAGCGATGACATAGACCTGGAACACTCAAGCAGTTGCTGCTGCCGAATTCCTGAGGATTGGAAGGGATAGATGGATGATGTTTGAGGGCTGTGGGCTGAGATGTAAAGAAAGAATCACGTTTGACAAATAGACATTCAGACATTTAGACATTAAGGTGCTGTTATATACCTATAAGAAAACCTGATGTATGGAGAAATTGTGTTAACTTTGCAGGCGAATTATTAACTGAAAACTAAAATTAGGAGGAATGAACATGAATGAAATTAAGTGCCCTGAGTGTGGTAAGGTGTTTTCGGTGGATGAGGCGAGCTATGCTTCAATAGTTAATCAAGTAAGAACAAAAGAACTTGAAGAAGAACTTCGTCGAAGAGTTGCTGAAGTTGAAAAGCAACAAGAACTGAAGCGACAGTCGGATAAGCTGCTTGCTGAACAGGGCTTTCAACAAAAACTGAATGCCAAGGAGCAGGAGATAGAAAAGCGTAATGCTGATATTGCCCGCCTGGAGGAACAGGTGAAAAATGTAGCTCTGGCAAAACAATCTGAATTTGACAAGGCTCTTGCTGACAAGGATATCGAAATTGCTCAACTAAAAGAGAAATCACGAGGTACAGCCAATGCCGTCCAGTTGGAACACGAAAAGGAACTGGCTGAGAAAGATGCTCAAATACTCCGTTTGCAGGATCAAATAAAAGTTGCAGTAAACAATAAGCAAGCAGATTTTGACAAGGTGTTGTCGGAGAAAGAAGCTGAGATACTAAAACTGCAAGGGCAGTTAGCACAGAGTCAAAGCAAAACACAGGTTGCCATACTGGAGGAGCAAAATAAAGCTAAAGAGGTAATACATCTGAAGGACAGCGAAATTGCCACATGGAAAGGCAAACTGGAAAACGAGAAGAATGATGCTATAAGGCGAGAGCAGGATATGCGCCAGAGCTATGAACTGCAACTGAAGCAGAAGCAGGAAATGGTGGACTACTACAAGGACATGAAGACCAGGTTGTCTACTAAGATGGTGGGAGAAACTCTTGAAGCCCACTGCAATACGCAGTTTAATACGACTATAAGACCGATCATGCCATGTGCATATTTTGAAAAAGACAATGATGCATCGGGTGGTTCTAAGGGTGACTTCATATTCAGGGATTATGATGAAGGGTTTGAGTATATCTCTATCATGTTCGAAATGAAGAACGAGATGGATACAACTGCATCGAAGCATAAAAATGAGGATTTCCTAAAGAAACTGAATGATGACCGATGCCAAAAGAATTGTGAATATGCTGTGCTCGTTTCATTATTGGAGCCAGATAATGAGATGTATAATGCTGGTATCGTGGATATGAGTCATCGATATCCTAAGATGTATGTTATCAGACCTCAATTCTTTATTCCGCTGATTACGCTGCTGGTGCAGATGGCGAGGAAGAATGTGAACCTGCAGAGGGAACTGGTGCAGGCGAGGAGCCTGTCAGTGGATATTACCACGTTTGAGGGTAAGCTGGAGGAATTCAAGTCGAAGTTTGGCAGGGACTACCGTCTGGCGAGTACAAAATTCAAGGAGGCGATTGCATCGATTGACGCTTCGATAAAGAATCTGGAGGCGGTGAAGGCGAGTCTGCTGTCATCGGAGGATCATCTGCGACTGGCTAATGACAAGGCTGATGCCCTGACGATTCGCAAACTGACTTACAAGAACCCTACGATGAAGCGAATGTTTGATGAGGCGAGGAAGAATGCTCCGAAGATAGAGGAGATAAAGGATGAGGAGGAAAAAGAGGGACAAACAGACATTTAGACATTTAGACAATAAGGTGGTATTATTATATAAATAGGATGGAAAAATAAAAACCACTACCTTGTTTCAGGGTAGTGGTTTTGACGTAATGATATAACGAAGGATAGGGGGGTATCAGAAATATGTTTCTACGGCGAAACGGAACTGATCAATAAATATCTGCTTAAAGGCATATAGGTTGTTCTGCTCATAGAAGATGAGCATCGCCTTCTTATAGTCAACACTATCTACAGTACGAAACGACAGGGGGCAGTAGCCATTGGCTATCAGGATGGCATTGCTGGTGATGCGTGCCGTTCGCTTGTTGCCGTCACTGAATGCCTGAATGTAGGAAAGCAGCAGAAGTGCCAAAAGGGCTTTTTCGAAAACATTCTCTCTGGAGTTGATGAGCTCGCACATATCGTGCATTGACTCACGTATTTGAAATTCGTTGTCCAACGGATGATAGTTGGTGCCCGTGATACCCACACGGCGATGACGTATGCCCTTATCTACCGACAGTTCCTTGGTGAGCAACTGATGGATATCCTCAATGTGACTCAATGTCAGTGTCTGAAGATAATCAGGATTGTCTAAGATGAAACGTAACGCATCCTTATGGTTCAACAGCATCACAGCCTCTTCCTTCGTCTTGCCGTCGGCAGTCTTGCTCTCACGCAGTAGCCTCTCGGTCTCTAAAAGCGAATAGGTATTACCTTCTATCTGAGATGATTTCCAACTCAGGTCTATACCTAACCGTTCCATCTCCTTACGATATTCGTTGTCGCTCATCTCATTGACATGGCTACGAAACTCTGTTTGCAGACCATCTAACACTTGCAGTTCTTCATAGGTGAAGAGCTGTACCTGTGGCAACTGTTCACGAATCAGGCTGAAGTTGAAGGAAGTCTGTATCTGCCTCTGGTCTATATCTTTTTGGAAATAAGTGTCGAGGTTTAACGGTGTCAGCAGATGTGCCTGTGGCGAGAGGCTGTAACGTGTAGCTCGTGCTTTGCCTGTCACAACTATTTCACCTTCCTTTACACCCGCAGCAATCTCACGTTTCAGTGTGGCATCGCTACCTGTAAATGTTACGCCTTGCCCTATATCCTCACGTGATGACAATGGATGATAGTGCAGATATTCCAGTATCTCTTTCGGTGCACCCATAATCTATATTTTTAGATTTATCGGTGCAAAATTACAAATTATTTTCCATTTATCGGCTCAAATTACCCTAAAAATGTATGTTATTCAGTGTTTTTTGAGCCGATTCCATATAATCATTAATGCCTTTCAGGCAGAAATTTATCAAAATTAAATTCAAAATTAAACAGAAAATTTTGGGGAATGAATAATTTTTCGCCCCTACTTTTGGATAATTCCATCTTTTTTTTGCCCCTACTTTTGGATAATATTCTGTAAATTTGCAGAAGAACAGACATTTAGACATTAAGGTGCTGTTATATACCTATAAGAAAACCTGATGTATGGAGAAAAGGTGGTAACTTTGCAGGCGAATTAACAATTAAAACATAGGATTATGGACACTAAGGATGTGAAAGGGTTCCTCAGAACCATTGTCGTGGTAACGGCTGGAGGCTCTCTATTGAATGCCATAAAGAACAACGGGTATGCTTATGTGCCTGTGACTGGCAATTCGAGTGGCAACGGGGAAATGCCTTATGCGGTATTTAACATGTCTGTGGATATGGCTAAGTATTTATGTAGTAAATATGGGCTATCGTCATTCGTGTTCACTCGATTGGCTGATGATGGAATATTCCATAGTGAGTATTGGGAGATAAATGTCCTGGATGCTCCTTGCAAAAGGGGGGAGAATGAATTCATAAGGAAGGAGGAATATGAAGGACTGAAATATCTGATTCCTTTCTCGACTCTTGAAGGTGTGAATAGTCTGTTGGCTGCGAACATGAAGCACATGATTGAGGTGGAAAGGGCGAGAGGAAACTGGTCTGTAAATGAGGAAAAGATTCTGGATTTTACGATTAATCGTGTCGGTATGTCACCTTATCTGTGGAGAGCCGCGCTTATCAAGGGTTTCTATCAGGATTAATGCTGTTATATTATTACGAAAAAAAATAACGCCTGGTCATCACGACTGGGCGTTATTTGTAATCCAAAAACAAATATAGAGTTTATACAAAAGTCGGGGTAGGGGGTTACTTGAGGAAGTCGACTGGGATATCGACTGTGTACTCGGGATCGTCTTCAAGACAGACACCCTCGTCGACGGAGTAGCGTGAGCGAACCCAACGGAGGCTGCTGCAGTTGATGCGATCCATCTCTTCGGAGTACCAGGTGTAGTAGTCGTCGGTGTCGAAGTCGTCAGTGGTGATGCCATAGTCTTTCTGGTAGTTGGCATGGAGCTCGTCGTCGCTGAACTCGATTTTGCCCTCGCTGATGCCAGTGGCTACGAGATAGTCGAACATTGCCTGGCGTGCTGCTGAGGAGATGCGCTCGTGGAGCTCGGGGGCAGACTCGCGGAGTATGGGCAGGATGCCCTGGCTGAAGTCGGCTTCGTCGTCGCTGATGCTGCTGACGAGCTGGTGTATGTGGTCTACCTCAGCCTGGCTGAAGGGAACATGGATGAAGAGGTCTTCGATGACGGCACACCCTGTGCAGGTGCATCCCTCGAAATAGTGTAGTTCAAACTGAATGGTCATGGTTGGATAATTGATAATTGATAATTGACAATTGATAATTGAACGCTCGCCGAGACCGACCTTAAACAGCCGAGCCGATGTTGCTTCTGCGAAGAGGCTCTGGGTGTTGGGAGAAATCAAGAGGGTCAGCGAAGCTAAAATTGAACGCTCGCCGAGATTTATGCAAGTGAGTGGATGTAGGGGGCAAGATAGCGACAGGCGATGATGCCTGTGGCTATGCCCAGCAGGAAGGGCAGGAGCCAGGTGGCACGGGGACGGAAGAAGTCTTTGGCATAGGATGTGTACCAGCCGAGGTAGTAGGCGAATGTTTCTAACTTGTTCATTGTGGTTAAGGGGTTTTTAATGGTTATGGTATGAGTTTATACAGCCAGCGGTAAAACCACTTGGCCTGGGGGCTCACCTTCATGTGGGTGGTGTCGACATACTGTGAGATGTTGAGCCCATATCTGAGGTTGAGATAGTTTGCCATATGCTGGAACTCCATGCCGTGATTGACTTTGGTGTCGAGCCCTGTGGCGAAGAGGTAGAGGTGGAGCATCTCGTGGACCAGGACATTGCGATACTGCTCCTCGGTATAGTCGTAGAAGTCACTGATTTCTACCTTTACATGACAGCCCTTGGGAGAGGGTGTGGCTGTGAAGTAGCCGAGGTGGTGGAAACCGTGTATCATGCCAAAATCGGGTATGGGCAGTTCGTCGTCGAAGTAGAGAGTGTTGTATCTGGAAAAATCATATATTACTTTCAAAAGGGTTATTTGCATAGGCGAAGATGGGGGGTTAGAGTTTGAAACCTACGGTGCGATGGCTCTTGTCGTTGATGAGCTCTGCCTGGCAGTAGTCTTCGAGCTCGGTGAGGGTGGCTGCCTTGCCTGAGAGGATGTAGTCGACGGTGCGCTTGCGGGCTACGTTTTCGATCTGTCCGCCAGAGAAGTCGAAACGGGTGGCGAGCTGACGGGCATCGTCGCTGCTGAGGTCCTTGAGCATGGAGCGCCAGATGAGGGTCTTGACATCGGTATCGGGCTTATGGAACTCTACCTTGTAGAGGAAGCGACGCTCGAATGCCTTGTCGAGGTTGCTGGTGAGGTTGGTGGTGGCGATGAGGATGCCGTCGAGGTCTTCTATCTCCTGAAGGATGATGTTCTGCATGGCGTTGTCCATCTTGTCAACGGAGTGCTGGACGTTCTCTGTGCGCTTGTTGATGATGGCGTCGGCCTCGTTGAAGAAGAGTATGGGCATGACATCGGAGGCGCGACAGAGCTCGCGATAGCGTGAGAAGACCTGCTTGATGTTCTTCTCGCTCTCGCCAACGAACTTATCGCGAAGGGTGGAGATGTCGACCTGCATGAGGTCGCGACCCGTCTGACGGGCTATCTGCAGCACGGTCTCGGTCTTGCCTGTGCCTGGGGCTCCATAGAAGAGGCAGGCGAAGCCTTTGCGCATGCCTTGGTCTATGAGGCGCTGCTGGATGGAGGGCAGATGCTCCTGACTGAGCAGGCTGGCGAGGCGGTCGATGTGATGCTGGTCGGCGGTGTTGAAGAAGAGGTCTTTGGGCTTGATGGTCTGATGGCGCTTGAGGTAGCGGCTCTCGAAGATGCGATTACGCACATACCTGGGATGCTTGGGCACATAGTTGGCAAGGAGAGTCTGCTTGGCCTCACGGGTGAATTTGTAGCCCTCGTGGTTGACTACTCCATCATCGCAACGGAACTCGAGGATGCCGTCGGTCTGAAGTATATGATCGCCATTGCGAAGGTTGTGGCGAAGGAAGTCGCATTCGCAATCGTCGGGGTAGAGGCCGTCGAGGAAACCGATGGTCATGCCCTCGTCGGGGGAGTCTGCCCACTGGGCATAGTCGTAGACTGCCATGAGCAGCAGGGACTGGACATGGATATCCTCATGATACTTGAGGACTGCCTGACACAGGGGCAGCTGGGGGTTTGCCTTGACGAGCTGGAGCATCCAGAGTTCGTCGTCCTGGAACCTGATGTCGTGACTGTTGAGATTGCGATTGACATGTTTCTCGAGTTTATCGACGAACTGCTGCTCTGTGAGGCCGTCGATTTTCTCTGGTACGAAACACTTGTTATCCTGCAGGGCTGTGACTACACCAGGGCAGAGGCTGAAACCCATGCAACGGCGACCGAGTTCGCTGATGGCACGTTTGACTATCCAGCGCTTGGCTACGAGTTCATCTATCTCTTCGGCATAGACCATGACGGAGAGGCGTGAGCAACTGAGGTATTCGGATATATCGCGCCAGGTGGCTCCCTGCTCGCTCTCGATGAGGATGGCGAGGATGACTATCTGGACGTTGGTGAGTCCGAGTGCCTGACGAAGGAAGTCGAGGGGATGCTGGGCTGCCTGCCAGAACTCGTTAGAGAGGTGGGAGTCTTCAGCCAGGGTGAGCACGCGGTCGAGGGCGCTGACGATGGTCCAGTGGTCTGGCTCCTGGTAGGAGGGTTCGTCGGAATTGTTGTTGTCAACATCTGGGAGGTCGTAGTGTGCAAATGGCATTCGTGATAGTTTTCTAATCTTCATAAAAATATAAATAAAAAGGTTTAACTGAATCTGGGTGCAAAGGTACTGCTTTTTGCCCAGATTCACCTGAAAATATAGCTATAAAAAGAAGTTTCTGAGGTTGCTAAGAAGGCTGGTTTAAGGCGAGCTTCTTGAGGGAAGTGAAGAGCATCTCAACGCCGATGGTGGCTGGCTCCTGAATATGCATATAACCCTGAGGGAGGTCAACATTAGCGGGGTCGATAACGATGTTGTGGCTGGCTCCTGAACAGGCTGTGAGAGTGTTGGCTGGTGACACCGTGAGTGATGTGCCGATGACGACGAAAATGTCGGCACTGAAGGCAGTGTTCATGGCCAAGGGCATGTTGGGAACGCTTTCGCCAAACCAGACGATGTAGGGGCGCAGCTGGCTGCCGTCGCGGGCTTTGTCGCCAAGGCGGATGTCACGGTCGAGGGGACGGAGCTCGATGCACTCGGCATTCTCCTTGTCGGCTGAGGAACATACTTTGGTGAGTTCGCCATGAAGATGTATGACATGGGTGGAGCCTGCCCGCTCGTGGAGGTTGTCAACATTCTGGGTGATGATGGTGACTTGATAGAACTCTTCGAGGGCTGCCAACAAGAGATGTGCCTTGTTGGGCTGCACATGGAGAAGCTGGCGGCGACGGGCATTGTAGAAGTTGAGCACTGCCTGAGGATTGCTGTTCCACCCCTCGATGCTGGCAAGCTGCTTGGCATCCTGATTGGTCCAGATGCCATCCTTGTCGCGGAAGGTGTCGATTCCGCTCTCTTTACTTATTCCTGCTCCTGACAGGATGACGAGATGTTTCTTGTTCGTGATACTATTATAAATGTTATAAGGTTTATCGATTATAGGAATTCCACTGGTCAAGTATATCGCGCAGTTCCTGAGGAAGCTTGTCATAACAGGCTGTGGCGAGGTCGGCAGGCACGGGCATGGTGGCAGCGGTGATATTGCCAGCCATGCATGCCATGGTATCGGTATCGCCAGCCAGGGAGATGGCGCGAATGACGGAATCCATAAAACTATCGGCTTCGAGGAAACAGATGATGGACTCAGGGACGCTCTTGTCGCAGGTGACCTCGAAGGTGTATGAAGGACGAATCTCATCGGTGGTGCGACTGAGATTGTAGCCGAAGGACTGCTCGATGTAAGTCTTGATATCTGCTTTGGACTTGCCTGTTCTGTTGAGGTATATGGCGGCTGCGACGGCCTGTGCTCCACGGATGCCTTCAGGGGAGTTGTGGGTGACTTCGGCTGTGGTCTTAGCCAATGCCAGGCACTCGTCGAGAGAGTGGGCATACCAGGCTACAGGGGCTACTCGCATAGCGCTGCCATTGCTGGGAGCACCATAGGGCGAGCGATCGTCGGAGCCTGACCATTGGCGAAATTTCTTGCCAAAGGAATAGACGCGATAACGATTGCCGAAATGCTTGAAGAGGTCGATGAGCGACTCCTTGTCGTGGGTGGCATCAGTCATAAGCCATCGGGCAATGGCGAGGGTGAGAATGGTATCGTCAGTATAGTTCATACTGGTGAGAACTTTCATCTCTTTCTTGCCAGCTAACCGCTTGATTTTCTGTTTGTCTTTCTCCAGTTCGTACTTGGAGCCGAGCACATCGCCACAGATGCCACCGATGATACCAGTGAGCGGAAGATGCTGGGGGACTGTGCGCTCCATACGCTCGACAGCGATATGACCATCGGGCTCCTGACGAAAACGGAGCACTCCGCCTAACCAGTTGATGTAGGCACTGTTGAGCTGACTGACATCAGCAGGCTCGCTATGCAGGAATTTCTGCCATTCGGCATACCACTGGCTGCTGCCGTGAGAGAGCTCTCTGCTGCGAGTGGGAGGGGCTCCATAACGACCAGCCATGAAGTCGCTCTCGATGAGTTTGGGACTGTTGAGATAGCCGTTTTCAGGTATGATGATTTTGGACTGAATTCTGGCTGCTTCGCGACTGTCATCAAAAAGAGCCATCAGCATGGCGGTATCGATGTTGGGAAAATGAATGCCTGCGATGTCGATGCTGCCAGAGGGCGAACTGAGGGTGAAACGGTCGGTATAGGCTGGTATGGGAGCTGTGACGGAGAGGGGACCATAGAGCATGAAATCGTCCTGGAAACGGGCTTCATCACGCAGGGCTCCCTTCACGATGCCTCCCTTGTTGACAGGGTCGTTGGGATTGGAGCCCAGTGCCTGTTCGCCATAGTGGGCAGTGAACATGCTCATCTTATAAAGCAGGTCGATGGAGCCAAGCGGTGAGGCGATATCGGTGCGGATGACGACCAGAGGCAGATGGCCTGGCATACGGCTGAGGATATCGCGACAGAGGGCTTCTTCGCGAGGGGTGACAAGCACTACAAGGGCGCAGTCAGTATGGGGGTGGTTGGTGCTCTTGATGAAATTGGAGAGGGACATGAAACGTCCGTGACACTCATCGCGGAAGTCGGAAATGACACATGAGGCGAGTCCGGCTTCAGTTATGTTGCTCTCCATCTTGAGGGCTACAGGTTCGGCATATGAACCATAGAGCACGGTGAGTTGCGAGATCTGACTCAGAGGGGGTGGGGTGATGGTGCCATCGATGGTGCGATAGGTGAAGTTGTCGTCGAGTTGGGGGGAGAGGGAAAGTCTGCTGGCGAAATCGGTATCACCAGTGAAGGCTTTATATAATAAGGAGAAGTAGGCAAAGGTAGCACCGATGCTGATGAAACCGTCAGGAAAATCGATGGGAAGCTGGAATACACAGCTGTGGTCAGGATTGACGCTGTTCATGCGCTTAGCGATGTAAACGGCATCCTGATTCCTGGCAGACTTGCTGACGAGCAGCAGCTTAGAGTGCTGGAGTGTGGCATCGGAGAGGGAGTTTGCCTGATAGGGCGTAATGGCTCTGCCCAGGCTGCAGTTGGTGCCATAGAGCAGGGCGGCATAGGCGGCTGAAGAGTGGGAGCCACCATGTCCCATAGCGATGAGCGGGCGCTCAGGTTCGTCAAGGAGAAAATGACGAAGAGAGTCAACATCGGCTTGTTCTGCCTGCTGGATGTACTTGCGAGTTTCAGTGAGCAACTCGCTCATAAGTGGTTTCTTGTTGCGTTTTCTGGGTTTAGGGGATGTGGTTTGTCTTGAAGTCATAATGCGGAAATATTTGTTTTGCGAGTGCAAATTTCGGCATTTTTTTTCAAATAAGGGGTGAAAATATAGGTATAAAATAAATCATCAGCCTATTTTAAGAACTGAAGGAAATGGAGGGCATCAGGGGGAAGATGGTATTCCAACTTGCCGTTGTCACGGAGTTCCATAAGCAGGCGTCCTAAGAGGTTGGAACCTTCATAAAGTCCTGATTCTTTGTTTAGTCTGGCACCATAGGAGGTGCTTTTTCTGCCTGTTTCGTCTTCAACGATGAATAACCCCTTGCTGCGTTCAAGTTCATTTCGAAATTGCTGACACTGCTCAAATTTCTTTTGCAGGCAGAACTTGAGTGCATCAACAATCATCATGGGCCAGTCTTCACGGCGATGGGTCTTTTCCCAATGCATTGCCCACTTCTTATTATTGCGCTTGAAGACGTCTTGTGCTGCTGCCTTATCAGTAAACTTCATAAGCTGGAAGAGGGTTTCGCTGCACTTGAAGGTGATGCCATCAATGGTGATGGGACTGGTTGCCATATTGTGAAGGATACCCCATTCCTCAGTCGTCTTGTGGATGACGGCGCACTGAGGGGCAGGGTAGGTCTCCCATTTGTAGTATTGCGGGTAGTAGGTCTGAATCATCTCAGAAACCTTGACTGCTCTGGTATTTTCCATACGCATTTAGAAATTATCTAAGGGAATTGCTTTATCGGTGCCTTCAATAAATTGGAAATTCTTAGGATCGAGTTCTACCTTGTCGATGCGAACAATGCGAATTTTGTCAATATTGAGCACGACACGATTGGTGAGACCGTCAGGTTTAGACTGTGCCTGTGGCCAGGCGAAGTATTCCAGGCCGATACTGCTGAAGAACCTGGAGGCTGCTTTCTCGGCATCGAGACTGGCCTTGCCAATGAGTTGCTTCGTGGTGCCTGTTTCACCTATGAGGCGGTTGCCAACGTATTTGCGGAAGAACTTGCCCACGGCTTTAGCTTCGTCAGGCACCTGTTCACCAAGAGCCTTCTCAGTGCGCTCAATGATGGAAGGATGAACAGGACGAACGGAGAAGAGGTGGTTGTCGGCAGTCATGTCGGGAATCTCGAGGGTATAGACATAATAGTCCTTGTTCTCTGGACGCTTCTTGTTGTAGGCATAGTGAGCAGCAGAGGTATAGGATTCAGTGACATAGGTGC
The DNA here is from genome assembly GCA_016290975.1 of Prevotella sp. Classification (GTDB taxonomy): domain Bacteria; phylum Bacteroidota; class Bacteroidia; order Bacteroidales; family Bacteroidaceae; genus Prevotella. Next base: position 20,985 of record JAEEVS010000050.1, read on the forward strand.
CAAAACCAAACTTTGCCTTACCATCACCCTCAAGGGCATGGGCGATGTCGAACTTTTTATATAGCACAGAAGTGCCATGATAGAATTTTTCCATATGGAGGGAGTTATAGGTTTGTTGTGACTGCAAAGATAATAAGTTTTTTTGTCACAGCAAATTTTTTTACACTGTTTAGAATTCCAACTTACTCGACAGCCACTCTGTTGATGTCAGGCTGAATGAGCACTTGTAGTGAAATTTTTACTCGAATCATTCTTTTGTATCATTTTTTTTGTTTAAATTTGCAGTGATTTTGCACATATGCCATTATAAAAAGGCTGATGTGCTGCTTAATAACTGAGTGTATAGACTAATGTAATTAAATCTATTATAATGTATGGAACAAAATGTTGACAAAGGTAGCAAGAGCTATCTGTTTTCGATTGTAATGGTTGCCGTATTAGGTGGCTTGTTGTTTGGCTATGATACGGCTGTTATCTCTGGTGCAGAGAAGGGTTTGCAGGCATTCTTTATGGGTGCTGAAGACTATACCCATTCTGACCTTTATCACGGTTTAACGTCGTCGAGTGCGCTTATAGGATGTATTATAGGCTCGGCTATCTCGGGACTTTTTGCTTCAAACTTGGGTCGTAAGCGTACACTCATGATAGCTGGTGTGCTGTTCTTTATTTCGGCTTATGGCAGCATGGAGCCTGAAACACTTCTTTTTGAACGTGGTGTTCCAAGCTACGACCTCCTGTTGGTGTTTAATGTGTATCGTGTGATAGGTGGCATAGGTGTAGGACTGGCATCTGCAGTGTGTCCTATGTATATCGGTGAGATATCACCTTATAAAATACGTGGTATGCTTGTAAGCTGGAACCAGTTTGCCATAATTTTCGGTCAGTTGGTGGTGTATTTCGTCAACTTTATGATATTAGGCGACCATGAGATGCCAGAGATAGTGAGCATAGGGCAGGGAGTGAATGCTGTATTGCCACATAGCGACCAATGGACAATAACCACAGGTTGGCGTTATATGTTTGGCTCAGAGATGATTCCTGCAGCTCTGTTCACTATACTGATATGTTTTGTTCCTGAAAGTCCTCGTTACCTCGTTTCTGTAGGAAAATTTGACAACGCCCAGCATGTGCTCTCTCGTATCAACGGCATGCGCCAGGCACACGTCATTCTTGAGGAAATCAAGGAGACTATGCACACCAAGACGGAGAAGCTCTTCACCTATGGATGGATGTGTATCTTTGTGGGTATCATGCTCTCTGTGTTCCAGCAGGCAGTAGGTATTAATGCTGTGTTGTATTATGCTCCACGTATATATGACGCTATGGGCTTCGATAATGAGATGACCGTTACCATCTTTACTGGTATAGTGAACATCATATTCACACTCGTTGCAATATTCACGGTGGAGAAACTGGGTCGCCGTCCGCTGCTCATAGTAGGTTCTATCGGTATGGCGGTAGGTGCCTTTGGCGTGGCTGTATCATTCGGTCAGCCAGGTATGGAGGATGTCTGCATGGCAAATCTTCTGATATATTCAGCATGCTTCATGTTCTCTTGGGGACCAATATGCTGGGTACTCATAGCAGAGGTGTTCCCTAACACTATCCGTGGTGCTGCTGTTGCTATAGCCGTTGCATTCCAATGGGTATTCAACTTCATCGTAAGTTCTAGCTTCGTGCCCATGTTTAATCTGCACTTGACTGAGGGTGACCATTTCGGACACTGGTTCACCTACGGATTGTATGGCATTATCTGTATCCTTGCTGCCGTATTCGTATGGAAGCTCGTTCCTGAGACTAAGGGCAAGACCCTTGAGGATATGACTGCTCTGTGGCTGCATCACCTTATGGGTGATTATCCAGAGATGGTAGGTGCTGTATTCGTTCCTGCCAAGCAGACTCCTGCTGAAACACCATTCATGAAACTTGACGACGTGATGGCTGCCATAGCAGAGAAATATCCAAAAGTGCAGAATACTCACGACGAGCTGACGGCTTTGGGTAGAGTGCTGAAATCTAAGAATTACGAGCACAAGGCATCAGAAGAAGGCTCATTCTATAAGATAGCCCTGAAAAAATCATAAGTGGATTTGTATATGTCAAAATAAAATGCTACCTTTGTGCTTCTCAAAAAAAAAGAAAGTAACATGGCAGATAATAATATGAAATATGAAGACGCGATGAAGCGTCTGGAAGAACTTGTTCAGCAGATGGAGAGCGGCGATGTGAGCATCGACTCGCTCACCCAGAAGCTGAAGGAGGCAAAACAACTCATACAACTCTGTAAGGACAAACTGACCAAGACAGAGGAGGAAATAAAGAAGGTACAAGGTGACTAAGTACAAGGTACAAGGTGACTTCAAATCAGATAATCAAATGACATTATATCCAAAGATAATAGTTGATGCGCTTGGTAGCGTGATATATGCAGGCACCAAACGAAACCTGGTGGAGAGCGAGATGCTTGCCGACCAGCCTGTAGTTAAAAGACAGTGTGATGGAGCAGGATGGATGGTAGAGGTGGTGCTGAAGTTTCCGAGAGAGACAGACCCATTCCTGAAATCAACATTGAAGGCAGCCGAGGCAGCTATAAGGTATCACGTAAAACAGGCATTTCCTAATGATACAGACAGCGTAGAGGTCAACATAAAGACGGAGTTTAAGTCTGCACCACGTCCTGAGGACGACAAACTGTTGCCTGATGTGAAAAACATCATAGCAGTAAGTTCAGGCAAGGGCGGAGTAGGCAAGAGTACCGTTAGTGCCAACCTCGCCATATCACTTGCCCGTTTGGGTTATAGTGTAGGACTGCTTGACACTGATATCTTCGGTCCGTCAGTGCCTAAGATGTTCCAACTGGAGGAGGCTCGCCCCTATGCTATAGAGAAAGACGGCAGGCAGCTTATAATGCCCGTAGAGCAATATGGCGTGAAACTCCTCTCAATAGGATTCTTTGTGAACAAAGACACTGCTACACTGTGGCGTGGAGGTATGGCATGCAGCGCACTGAAGCAACTCATAGCCGATGCCGACTGGGGCGAACTGGATTACCTAATTCTTGACACTCCTCCTGGCACATCCGACATACACCTGTCGCTGTTGCAGACACTCGCCATAACGGGTGCTGTGATAGTGAGCACCCCACAGCAGGTGGCACTTGCTGATGCCAGAAAGGGTATTGATATGTACACCAACGATAAGGTGAATGTGCCTATATTGGGACTGGTGGAGAATATGGCATGGTTTACTCCTGAGAGGCATCCTGATGAGAAATACTATATCTTTGGCAAAGAGGGATGTAAGCAACTGGCAGAGGAGATGAACGTGCCATTGCTGGCACAGATTCCTGTAGTGCAGGATATATGTGAGAATGGTGACAATGGAACACCAGCAGCCCTGAATGTGGCATCGCCGACAGGTCAGGCATTTATCGCTCTGGCACAGTCGATAGTGACTGTGACCAATCGTAGAAATGCTGAACGAGAGAAAACAAAACGAGTAACAGTTCATTAAAGTTATGAAACACTGCTTCTACATATTCTCCCTATTCTTTGTTCTTCATTCTTCGCTCTTCATCCAACAGGCGGAGGCTCAGTCGTTTACCTCACTATGGAAGCAAGTGAAGACAGCAGAGGATAAGGACCAGCCGAAGAGTGCCCTTGCGGCTATTGAAAAGATAGAGCGCAAGGCTGAGAAAGGTCAGGATTATGGCAATCTGCTTGCAGCACTTATGAAGGAAATGGTGTTGCAGAGAGAGATTTCTCCTGATTCGTTAAAGGCAGCACAGGCTCGACTGAAAACACGCCAGATGAAATGGCGCGAGAATGGGCGTGGTGTGGAGGCAGCATTGGCAGACTTGTGTTATGTGCGTTATGCCAATGTGAGTTGGAAAAATGATGACAAACAGAATGAACAATGGATAGATTCCCTATTGTCGTCACCAGACTCTGCGCTATATAGGAAAGCAGGAAAGGCGCATGAGTATCTGCCCCTGATAGTGAAGGGAGAGGACAGCAGGTATTTCAACAACGACCTGCTAAGCCTTATAATCCTGACAGATGACAAAGGGAAAAAGACCACAGACCTGTTGGAGAAATACTATGGTAAAGACAACAAGGTGGTTAAGTGGCGCAGATTGGGTGATGCCATAGCCAACGAAAAAGATGCAGGTAAGGCTGTGGCTATGATAGATAAGGCTCTCGTGGAATGGAAAGACTGGAAGGAAATCAATTTCATAAAAAATATTAGGAATGAACTGACTAAGCCTTCTTTTGATGCCAAGATAGCCAAACAGGTGGTGTCAACACAGGATGATGTGAAGCTGACCTTAAAACATGTCAGAAACATAGGTCAGCTGAATGTGACACTTGTAAACGGTAATGGTGATAAAAAGAGATATACCCATACCTTTAATCTGAAGAACGAATGGGAGGAGAAAGAAAGTGATACGCTGACCATAGGCAGGTTGCCGTTAGGAAAGTGGACAGTCAGCATAGCTGATGAAAAGGGAGAGATAAAGAGAACGACAGACACACTATATGTTACCAACCTGAAGGTAATAGAGATGGCTCTGCCTGATGACAAGGTGAGAGTTGTGGTTGTTGATGCAAAGACAGGAGCACCTGTTGATGGTGCCACTGTGCACTATACAAAGAGATTAAGGGGCACGAAAGAACAGAAAGAACAAGTGGGTATTACAGACGGTAATGGTGAACTTGTCATTAAGAAGAAGGATGCCAATATCTATGGAAACGCCTATTATATCTACGCCACTAAGGGTAGTGATACGGCTATGCCTGCAACGGCAGTATGGACAAGTTACCGTTCGGGGAAGGCACAAAAAGTGCAGAACCACATCAACTTGTATGCTGACAGGGCGATATATCGCAGGGGACAGACAGTGCACGTCAGTGTATTGTGCCATACGGTAATGGACGGTAAGGAAACGATGGTATCACCACGAGAAAAGGTAACTCTGATATTGCGGGATAGAAAAAACAAAGCAATGGAGGAGAAGACCGTAGTAACAGATGATTATGGAACTGCGACAGCCGACTTCAAGATACCAGAAGAGGGTGAGAACGGCTATTATAGTGTAGCAGGTAAAGGAAGTGTGACAAGTAGTGTCAGCTTCAGAGTAGAGGATTACAAGCGTCCTAACTTTGAGGTGAAACTGACTATAGACGAAAACGAAAAACTTAGTACAGAAAAAACAAATAAAGACACCATAATAGTAAAGGGTGAGGTAAAGACCTACAGCGGAGTGCCAGTGGCAAATGCCAAGGTCGTTTTTGAGGTAAAGAGAACCCAATACTTCAGGTATGGTGGTACGATATTACTTAATGATACCCTCTACACTGATGCTGATGGAATGTTCTATGCCCATATGCCGATGACATTGCCAGAGGATGTTGACAAGAAATGGTATTACTGCTATCACTATACTCTGAAGGCTGATGTGACAGACGACACAGGTGAATCTCACTCAGAGAGCATAACAAAGAAGAGAGAGAATGACAAGCCTCAGAAGCCTGAAACACCAAAAGCACCAGAAGCCGTTTCTGCTTCAGCAAAGAATTTTAGTGAGAATAACGAACCCGTAAAGATTACGCTGAGGAATGTGGGTGCTGACAAAGCATCAAAGGTGTTTGCATATTACACATTATGTGCAAGCGACAGCGTAATGGAGAAAGGAAGGATAGAGTTTAATGATTCCACCACATACACCTTATTATATAAAGAGGAGTATGGTGATGGAGTGACATTCTCAGTAGCATGGGTTAAGGACGGAGAGATGGTGAATGATAATGTTCAGATTAAGAAATATCTGCCATCAAAGACACTCACTATGGAGTGGGGCACATTCCGCAATAAGCTATACCCAGGGCAGACGGAGACATGGACTCTGAAGATTAAGAACCCTGACGGCACGCCAAGCAAGGCGCAGGTGATGGCTGTGATGTATGACAAGAGTCTGGATGCATTGAAGGGCAATAATTGGATTCTTGGTGACTATCGTTCGCTGTATCTCCCAACAATGGGATGGAACACAGGACATATTGGTTCGACATATTTCTACGGACATAAAGAATTCAAGCTGTTTAAGGAGGAAAAACTTGCCTTCAACTACATAGATGAAGACTACATCAGAGTAAGAAGATATTATGCATTAGGTGTGTCAGGAAAATCCAGAGGTCTGTATGAGGTGAACCAAAAGGTCTTTGACTGTGTAGAATCAGCACCTATGATGGCAATGGCAAAGACAAATAGCAGCAGTATGCCTATAGGTTCATTCGACGTCGCTGCCGATGAGGTCGTTACTGTGGGCTATGCAGGCAATAGTGCTGAGGCTGATGTGCCTATGCGTTCCAACTTTGGCGAGACGGCATTCTTCCTGCCACAGGTGCTGACAGATAGGAGTGGTGTGGCAACCCTGAAGTTCACTATGCCAGAGAGTGTTACCACATGGCGCTTTATGGCACTTGCTCATGATAAGGAGATGCGATATGCACTCATGGATACCACAGCCCTGACACAGAAGAAGGTGATGGTGCAGGCTAAGATGCCACGATTCTTGAGAGTGGGTGATAAGGCGACGATAAGTGCCAGCATAGCCAATCTGATGGAGAAAGCACAAAAGGTGACAGTGAACTTCATAGTGAAGGATGCCAAGACAGAGAAGGTGATTAGCCGAGAGAGCAAGACGGTGATGACAGAGGCTGGCAGAACACAGGGAGTGACCTTTGCCTATGACGTGGAGAAAGAAGGTGACCTGTTATGTAGTTTCTCAGCTCAGGTGCTAGGATTCTCTGACGGCGAACAGCATCTGTTGCCTGTACTGACAGAAAAAGAGATTCAGGCAGACACCACGGCAATAGTGGTAAACCCACGAAAGATGCTGATGGAGGCATTACCAGAATTGCAGGTGCCAAAGAGCACAAATGCCATAACCTTGGTACAGGCAATATATGCCAATGTGGTATCTGCACACCTCAACGACACTATAGTATCTCCAGCAAACGACAACGTATTGGCACAGCTTATAAATCTGCAACATGCCGACGGAGGTTTTGCATGGTATAATGGTATGCAGAGCAACAGATACATCACCATTGAAGTGCTCAAGACCCTTGCCCGACTCAACCTTATGTGTGGCAAGCAGACTAATACTGAAGTCATGATGGAGAAGGCATTTAAGTTTGCTGAGAAAGAGATGGAAAAAGAGATGCACGAGATGAAGAAATATAATGTAAGATATCTCTCATCAACGGCATTAGACTGGCTCTACACCCTTGCCATAAGCGGAAAGGATGGAGGTGCTGCTGAGAGTTTCTTCCGCAAGATGATATATGAAGAGACTAAGTTTGATGATATGCAGACCAAGGCTGTGTCAGCTATAACCCTTAATGAAAACGGCAAGAAAAAGAAAGCCTCTGAATTTGTGGAGTCTATAAAGCAGCATACAGTGTATCGTGCTGATATGGGCAGATATTTTGACTCTTACAGGGCTTCATATTCATGGTGCAGCTATCGCATTCCAACCCAGACGATGTGTATCGAGGCGATGCAGAATGTGACACCAGAAGACGAACAGACAATAAGCGAGATGCAGAGGTGGATAGTATCGTCAAAGCGCACTCAGAAGTGGGACAACCCAATAAATACTGTCAATGCGCTCTATGCCCTGCATGATGTAAAGGATACCACTATGCTCGCCACTTACACTGTAAGACCAGAGGATATTCAGGGAGCCCTGAGCATAAGCAGGGAACTGAAGACAGAGAAACTCAAGGTGGGCGAGAAGGTGAAGGTAAAACTCACCATTGTGGCAGACAGAGATTATGACTTTGTTACAGTTACTGATAATCGTCCTGCCTGTCTCGAACCAGTCAACCAACTTTCAGGTTATCGTTGGGGTGCATACAGAGGTTATTATACAGAGATGCGAGACTCCAAGTCGATATACCACTTCGACCAGTTGGCTAAGGGTAAGTACGAGATAGAAACAGAATACTACGTCAGCAGGATAGGCGAATATCAGTCAGGCAATGCAACCATAGTTTGCGAATATGCCCCAGAATTCCGTGGAAGTGCTGAGGCTATGAAGCTGAATGTAAAATAATCCCAGACCCCATTAACCATTTGAACTTTTGAATAACTGTATATGATAAATAGATTTCTGACAGCCATAACATCCTTGATTCTTTCCTCTTCTATGTTCCCTCTATGTGTGGGAGCCCAGGACCTTACCCCTGAAAGTAGAGAGATGGATTGTGGTGAAATGCTTTTCAACAAACCAGCCACATACACTTTGGAACTGAAGAATACCACTGGCAAAGCGGTTGAGATAAAAGATATTGATACAGGGTGTGGTTGCACAACAGCAAACTTCACCAAGGGCAGACTGATGCCTAACGCTAAGGCTCAGGTGTCTTTGACGTTCGATGCCAAGCAACTGGGTCATTTCTCTCGTGTCGTGAGAGTGTTTACAGAACCTAACAGAGGTGGCACACCAACAGAGATTGTAGTTAGTGGTGTGGTGGTTACTAAGATAGAGAATTACTCAGGAGAATACCCTTGTCGCATGGGGTCTCTGCTTGCTGATAAGGATAATGTGGAGTATGATGATGTTAACAAGGGACAGAAACTGACCCAGGAGATTCACATAATGAATCCTTCCTCTCAGAATGCTACACCAGTGGTTCTACGACTCCCGTCATATCTTACAGCAGAGGTTACTCCAAAGGTGTTAGGGCCAAGACAGAAGGGCACTGTCAGACTCACCCTGCACTCAAACAAACTGCTTAGCTACGGACTAAACCAGACCACCGTTTATTTAGGTAAGAACAGAAGTGACAAGGTGAGTCCTGAAAAGGTGATTACCGTATCAGCCATATTATTGCCTCCAGCCCTTGCCAAGGATGATGTGAAGCGGGCAGTCGCTCCTCGTCTTGAGATGTCAAGGAAATATATCGATATGACTCCGCTTGCCAGCAAGTCGAAATATAAGGATGAGGTGACATTGAGCAACAATGGTCGCACAGCTCTCGAAATACAGTCTTTGCAGCTATTCACCACAGGCATAAACGTGTCACTCGATAAAAAGAAAATAGAACCAGGTGAGACGGCAAAGCTGACCGTGACATGTAAGGCAAAGGACCTGAAGAAACTTCGTATGCGTCCACGAATCCTCATGATTACCAATGATCCAAACCATCAGAAGGTAGTGTTGGAGATTAAAAGATAAACAAGGAAAATCCTAAATATAATATGGAACATCCAGAAAACAGCTCTGAATATCAAGGCTTACAGGTCAATCAAGGCATAGTAAAGCCAAGCAGCATAAATCCATATCTTGATCGTCATCGTTTCAAACGTAAAGAACACTCAGTCGATGATATAGTCAGTGGCATACTAAAGGGTGATGTCACTATGCTATCACAGGCTATCACGTTGGTGGAGAGTATGATACCAGATCATCAGACTAAGGCTCAGGAAGTGATAGAGAAATGCTTGCCTTATGCTTGTAATTCTGTAAGAATAGGTATTAGTGGAGTACCAGGAGCAGGTAAGTCAACATCTATTGACCAGTTTGGACTTCATGTATTGGATAACTATGGAGGCAAACTTGCCGTGTTGGCTATCGACCCTTCTTCTGAGCGCTCTAAGGGAAGCATCCTGGGCGATAAGACCCGTATGGAGAAACTGGCTGTTCATCCTAACGCTTTCATTCGTCCCAGTCCCTCAGCTGGCAGTCTGGGTGGCGTGGCTCGTAAGACTCGTGAAACCATCATACTCTGCGAAGCAGCTGGCTTCGACAAGATATTCGTTGAGACCGTCGGAGTGGGACAGAGCGAGACAGCCTGTCATTCTATGGTCGATTTCTTCATGCTGTTGCAGGTGGCTGGCACAGGTGATGAGCTGCAAGGCATAAAACGAGGCATAATGGAGATAAGCGATGCCATACTGATAAACAAGTGTGATGGCGACAATGTGAAACGTTGCGAGATGGCTGCTCAGGGCTTTCGTAATGCACTTCATTTCTTCCCTCTGCCTGAGAGCGGATGGCAACGTAAGGTGTTGACCTACTCAGGTTTTTACGGCTATGGCATAAAAGAGGTGTGGGAGATGGTGTATGAGTATTTCGATTTCGTGAAGAAGAACGGATACTTTGAGAAACGTCGTCAGGAACAGAACAAATACTGGATGTATGAAACGATAGACAACACCCTTCGCAACAGTTTCTACAACAATCCAGTTGTCAAGGATGCGATGAAGGGAATGGAAGAGAGTGTGCAGAATGGCGAGAAAACCAGTTTCGTAGCAGCTCATAACCTCATGGATTTGTATTACAATTACCTGAGCGAAAAGTATGGAGGATAGAAAAGGTGATAGTAGAGATAGATAATGGTTCTGGTTTCTGCTTCGGTGTTACCACAGCCATAAAGAAAGCAGAGGAAACACTTGCCAATGGCGAGAAACTATACTGCCTTGGCGATATAGTCCACAATGGTATGGAGTGTGAGCGTTTGCGTGGAATGGGTTTGATAACCATCGACCACGATGAGTTTGCCCAGCTTCATGATGCCACAGTCCTGCTTCGTGCTCATGGCGAACCCCCAACCACTTACGAACTGGCACAGAAGAATAACATCACGATAATTGATGCCACTTGTCCTGTGGTGCTTGCCTTACAAAAGCGTATCAAGAAGAAATTCTCCACCATAGATGATAATTCTCGCACCACTGATATTGTAATATTTGGCAAGAACGGTCATGCTGAGGTGCTTGGTCTGGTGGGACAGACTAATGGCAAGGCAATAGTCATAGAACATGCTGATGATGCTAAGAAACTTGATTTCTCACATAACATCTATCTCTATTCTCAGACTACGAAATCACTTGATGAGTTTCATCAGATTATAGAATACTGTCAGCAGCATATAGAGGAAGGAGCTATATTCCAAAGCTTCGATACCATCTGTCGTCAGGTGGCAAACCGTATGCCAAACATCTGTTCTTTTGCTACCAGGCATGACCTCATTCTCTTTGTCTGTGGACACAAGAGCAGTAACGGCAAGGTGCTCTATAAAGCCTGCAAGGAAAAGAACCCTCGCAGCTACCTCATTGCAGGACCTGACGAGATACAGCCTGAATGGTTTGAGGGCATGAATAGTGTGGGAATATGTGGTGCCACTTCCACCCCCACATGGCTGATGGAGAAGTGTAAGGAAAAAGTAGAGAAAATAAAATAAAAAACAAGAAAGATATGAAAAAGATTACAATAGCAATAGACGGTCATTCATCATGTGGCAAGAGCACTATGGCGAAAGACCTGGCTAAGGAACTGGGTTATATATATGTGGATACAGGTGCTATGTACAGGGCAGTTACGCTTTATGCTATGCGCCATAATCTGTTTGATGACTCAGGCGAGGTGATGACTGACGAACTGAAGGCTGAGATGCCTGATATACATATCAGTTTTAAGTTTAATGCTGAGGCAGGCAGACCAGACACCTACCTTAATGGCGAACTGGTGGAGAAAGTTATCCGTTCTATTGAGGTGTCTAATCATGTCAGCAAGATTGCAGCCATTCCTTTCGTTCGCGAGGCTATGGTTGACCAGCAGCGTGAGATGGGTAAGGAGAAGGGCATTGTGATGGATGGCAGGGATATAGGTACTACTGTCTTTCCTGATGCTGAGCTCAAGGTGTTTGTTACAGCCTCTGCTGAGGTTCGTGCCCAGAGGCGTTTTGACGAACTGAAGGCTAAGGGTATGCCTGCTGATTATGATGAGATACTCAAGAATGTTCAGGAGCGAGACTATATCGACTCACATCGCGAGGTTTCGCCTTTGCGCAAGGCTGATGATGCCCTCTTGCTCGACAATTCTAATATGACTATTCCTGAGCAGAAGCAGTGGCTGCTTGACCAAGTCAGTAAGTTTTAACATTCAATGTTCAACTTTCAACTTTCAATTTGAATGATTGTTTGTATTGCTGAGAAACCCAGTGTGGCTCGTGAGATAGCCAATGTGCTTGGTGCCAAGAGTTCTCGTGACGGATATATCGAGGGCAATGGCTATCAGGTCACTTGGACCTATGGTCATCTGTGCACCCTCAAGGAACCTAACGACTATCAGGAGATGTGGAAACACTGGTCGCTGGGCTCTCTGCCTATGATACCAGCTCGCTTTGGTATCAAACTCATAGAGCAAGACCATATAAAGAAACAGTTTGCTATTGTCGAGAAACTCTTTAAGGAGGCTGACGAGATAGTAAACTGTGGTGATGCTGGTCAGGAGGGTGAACTCATTCAGCGATGGGTTATGCAGAAGGCTGGTGTCAAGTGTCCTGTCAAGCGCCTGTGGATTTCCTCTCTTACTGAAGAGGCTATTCGTGAGGGCTTCTCTTCCCTTAAAGAGCAGAAAGAATACGAGCCACTCTATCTGGCTGGTCTCTCTCGTGCCATAGGCGACTGGCTTCTTGGCATGAATGCCACTCGTCTCTATACCATCAAGTATGGTGACAACAGTCGCACTCGCAAGGGTGGGGCAGGTGTGCTTTCTATTGGCAGGGTGCAGACTCCAACTCTCGCCATTATCGTAAATCGTCAGAAGGAGATAGACAACTTCAAGCCAGAGCCTTACTGGGTGCTCTCCACCATTTATCGTGATACTCTCTTCACAGCTTCTAAGGGTAAGTTTACTTCAAAGGAAGAGGGTGAAGAGGCTTTCAAGACTATACAGGATAAGGAGTTTGAGATAACCAGTGTGACCAAGAAGTCTGGCACAGAGAAACCTCCCCAGCTCTTTGACCTTACCACTCTTCAGGTGGAGTGCAACAAGAAGTTCTCTTACACTGCTGAAACCACTCTCTCGCTCATTCAGAGTCTGTATGAGAAGAAGGTTACTACCTATCCCCGAGTTGACACCCAGTACCTTACTGATGATATATATAAGAAATGTCCTCAGACGCTCAATGGTGTCTATCAGGTAAAGTTTAATGGTGTGGCTCCCTATGCTGACCTCATTCGCGCCATAGGTGGCAAACCCCTGAAGAAGAGCAAGAAGGTGTTTGACAATACTAAGGTTACTGACCACCATGCCATCATCCCTACAGGAGTGGTGCCAGCTGGTCTTAGTGATATGGAGCGTAATGTCTATGATCTGGTGGCTCGCCGTTTTATAGCTGTCTTCTATCCTGATTGCAAATTCTCCACCACCACTGTTGAGGGTAAGGTGGATGATGTGGCTTTCAAGACCTCAGGTAAGGAAATTCTGGAAGAAGGATATAGAGTTTGTATGGCAGACTCCCCCCTAACCCCTCTCTTGGAGAGAGGGGAACAATCACCAGAAGACAACTCAGAAGAAGCAAATGACACCCCTCTCTCCAAGAGAGGGGCAGGGGGTGAGTCTTTACTTCCCACCTTCGTAAAGGGTGAGAAAGGACCTCATCAGCCAACCCTTACTGAGAAGCAGACCACCCCTCCACCTTATTATACTGAGGCAACCCTGCTCAGGGCTATGGAGACAGCAGGCAAGTTTGTGGATAATGAGGAACTCCGCGCTGCTATGAAGGAGAATGGCATAGGCAGACCTTCCTCGCGCGCGAACATTATAGAAACATTATTCAAGCGTCACTATATTCGCAGAGAGCGCAAGCGAGTGGTTGCCACACCTACTGGCATCGAGCTCATCGACCTCATACACGAGGAACTGCTCAAGTCGCCTGAACTCACTGGTCTGTGGGAGAAGAAACTTCGCGATATAGAGCACCAGAAGTATGATGCTGCCACGTTTATCAACGAGCTGAAGCAGCAGATAACTGATATAGTCAATCAAGTGCTGGCTGATAATTCTAATCGCAAACTCACCATCACGGATAAGTAGTAAAACGCTATAGAATACGCACTTAACTATCAGACCTTAAAGAGGACAGAGTTTTTTTAGCTCTGTCCTCTTTTGTTTTTGTATATTTCTTGTATAAATTTATAGTTTTTTGTGCCCTAAATGTGAATGAAAGTTAAAAATTAACAGAAAAACAGTGGAATTTATCAAAAATCTCTTAATTTATTTGGCAGAATAAAGAAAAAGTTCATAAATTTGCATCGACAAAACAAAAACGTAAATCAGCCAAAATAATTAAGAGAAATATAAAAAGGGAAACCCGAAAACCTTTAATCGAGTAGGGACTATAAAAACATTGAAATTATGAAAAAGATTTTTGTAATGGCAGTTATGGCTGCAGCAACTTTGACAGCAAACGCTCAGTGGTGGGCAGGTGGTTCTTTTGCTCTTGATTTTTCAAGCAACGCAAATGACAACATGACTACATTTGAGATTGCTCCAGAGGTAGGTTACAACCTCTCAGACAAGTGGTCAGTAGCAGTAGCACTTGGTTTCGGTACTTCTAACAACAGTGCTGTTAATGCATGGGATGGTACAGCTCAGGCTGGTACTTCTGCTACAGATGAGCGTACAATGACAGGCATGAAGACTGGTGAGTCTTTCAACTACTTCAAGATTGCTCCTTATGTTCGCTACAGCTTCGTAAAGTGGGATAAGGTATCTATCTTCGCTGATGGTGGTGTAGGTTTCAAGGTTTACAATCAGGATCGTGGCAATTCTATTAACGTAGGTATCACTCCTGGTATCGCTTTCACTCCTACACAGAAGCTTTCTCTCGTAGCTCGTGTCGGTGGCATCGGTTACCAGAAGGATAGTGAGAAGCATGGTGATGGTTCAAAGTTCTTCATTGGCTTCGCTAATAACATCAGCTTCGGTGCTTACTACAACTTCTAAATAAAGAAGATTTAGGATTTATCAAAAAGCATAGATTATTAGGGCTCGGACTTAGGTCCGGGCCTTTTTTGTGTCTTGAGGCTAAGTATCTGTGCAGGGTTTCATTGCTTTTACGACTGGTGGCATATCTTCTGGTTGGAGAAGCTATGCTTTTATGTAGAATTAACTAGCTAATTCTTAAAATTAACTAGTTAATTCGTTAAATTAGCTGGTTAATTTTGGGTGGAGGCAAAGCTCCTCTGTTCAGGTGCCATGCTTTTGTGGCTAAAAGCTTTGTATTCTTGGCTGATAGTTTGGTGGCTATGGGCTGTAGTATAGGTTTTGGGCTGAGTATTCACTCGGCTTCGCTTGGTTTTTGCTCGCTTTTTGTCTAAAAGAAATTAAAAATGTGTGTTTTCCTTTGTTTGTTGGAAAATTATTTATAATTTTGCATCTTGTTGAAAACGGATAAAACTAACAATTTAACAATACAAAAGAAAATGGCAGAACTTGATTGGGGTAACCTGGGTTTTGGTTACCGTAAGACTAATTACAACGTTCGTTGCTGGTATCGCGACGGCAAGTGGGGTGAGATAGAGGTTTCTTCTGAAGAGACCATCAACATGCACATGGCAGCTACCTGTCTGCACTATGGTCAGGAGGCTTTCGAGGGACTGAAGGCTTATCGCTGTCCTGACGGCAAGGTGAGGGTGTTCCGTTCTGACGAGAATGCTGCCCGCCTGCAGTCCACATGTCGTGGCATACTGATGCCTGAACTGCCTACAGAGAAGTTCAACGCTATGGTTGACAAGGTGGTTCGCCTTAACCAGGAGTTCATTCCACCTTATGAGAGTGGTGCTACACTCTACATCCGTCCGCTGCTCATAGGCACATCGGCTCAGGTGGGTGTTCACCCAGCTACTGAGTATCTGTTCCTTATATTTGTTACTCCAGTAGGACCATACTTCAAGGGTGGTTTCTCTACCAACCCTTATGTTATCATTCGTGAGCACGACCGTTCAGCTCCTTTAGGCACAGGTATATATAAGGTGGGTGGCAACTATGCTGCTTCTATGCAGGCTAACAAGAAGGCTCACGACCTGGGCTATGCCTGTGAGTTCTATCTCGACGCTAAGGAGAAGAAGTACATTGACGAGTGTGGTGCAGCCAACTTCTTTGGCATTAAGAACAACACCTATGTCACTCCAAAGTCAACCTCTATTCTTCCTTCTATCACCAACAAGTCGCTCATGCAGTTGGCTGAGGATCTGGGCATGAAGGTGGAGCGTCGCCAGATACCTGAAGAGGAGCTCTCAACCTTTGAGGAGGCTGGTGCTTGTGGCACTGCAGCTGTTATCTCTCCAATATCTAAGATAGACGACCTGGAGACAGGCAAGACTTACAGCTTTGGCGACAAGCCAGGTCCTTGGTCAGAGAAACTCTACACCAAGCTTCGTGGCATACAGTATGGCACAGAGCCTGACGTTCACGGTTGGACTCGTGTGGTGATAGAATAATTCACAGTTCTTCGAGCGAAGCTCTCAGGCGAGCAGAGCTCGGAACACAGTTTACATTAATACCACTATGGATTCTATTTCAAATTACAAGAACAGGGCGCTCGACACACTCAAGGGCAACTGGGCTGATGCTGCTATCTCTACCATTATCTGTAGTGTGCTGATAGCTGCTGCTCCCGTGTGTCTGTCAGGGGTGACCTTTGGTTTTGAGACTCTGTGGAGTCTTGCCATGATACCGTTGGAGTGGGGCTTCGCCATCATGTTCCTTATGCTGGTTCGTGGCGAGAAGCTCGACATCTCGCGCATGTTTGATGGTTACAAGGATTTCCTCCGTATCTTCTGCACCATGCTGCTTCAGAAGGTGTATATCTTCCTTTGGACCCTGCTGCTCATCATTCCAGGCATCATCAAGGCATTCTCTTATGCCATGACTTCATACATACTGAAGGATAACCCTGAAATAAAGAACAACGAGGCGATAGAGAAGAGTATGCAGATGATGCAGGGTCACAAGATGGACATCTTTCTGCTCTATCTCAGCTTCATAGGCTGGGCTATACTCTCAGTCCTCACTCTGGGCATAGGGTTCATCTTCCTTACTCCTTATGTGAATGCAGCAGTGTCTCATTTCTATGAAGACCTGAAAGAAGAAGCTCAACCAGTTATTTAATGGGAAAGGGAAAACTCGCTAAATTTGCTGATATGGAACGCTATGAGAATGTGTTCCAGTATCCATATAGTGTTGTCGACAACGTGCCTTTTGAAATGAAGGGCAGTTGGCGACAACAATATTTTCATAACTCCAACCCCATAGTGCTCGAGTTGGGATGTGGCAAGGGCGAATATACAGTGGAGCTTGCCAAACTGTTTCCTCATGTCAACTTCATAGGTGTGGACATCAAGGGAGCCAGGATGTGGACTGGTGCCACTCAGGCTCTGGAGCAGGGACTGAAGAATGTGGCTTTCCTTCGCACCAACATCGAGGTGATAGACCGTTTCTTCAGCGACGGCGAGGTGCAGGAGATATGGCTCACCTTCTCTGACCCCCAGATGAAGAATCCGCGTAAGCGCCTCACTTCCACCTACTTCCTTGAGCGCTATCGCCGTTTCCTGGTTGATGGTGGAGTGATTCACCTCAAGACAGACTCCAACTTCCTCTTCACCTACACCTCGTATGTGGTGGATGAGAATAAGTTGCCTCTGCTCTTTCGCACTACAGACCTCTACCACGATGAGCGCATAGACGATGACACTCGCCAGATACTCTCCATCCAGACCTACTACGAGTCGATGTGGATAGAGCGGGGACTCAACATAAAGTATCAGAAGTTCCGCTTGCCTCGAGCCCAGCAGCTTCATGAGCCAGAGGTGGAGATAGAGCTTGACGACTATCGCTCTTATCATCGCGACAAGCGGACACCCAAGCAGTTTGGGGTATAAAAAATGCAAGAAAAGAAAAGCTATAAAGCAGACCTTGAGCACAGGCGACCTGTGTTCTTCGTAGCATCACTCGTTGGTGTTACGCTTTTCTTTATAGCCATACTTTTCATTCCCTTCCGCAATATAGGCGACCTGCTCGACGAGGCATTCGACGATTACACTATGGACCTTGAGCTGAACAAGGAACAGGACGATATGATTTCAGCTGCACTGCCTCAGGAGAAGAAGCAGAAACGTGACGAGGTGGCTCAGCTCAACAAGGTGGAGGAGACCACTGAGTCAGCCCCTGAGTTCATAGACCCTGTGCAACAGCAGGAGGAACAGAAAGATGTGGAGCAGACAGAGGAAGAGCCCCCAATAAACCTGAATGGCGACGATGAGGAAGTGCTCAAGGTGGTTGAGGAACTGCCCCAGTATCCTGGTGGCATGGTAGAGTTTATGAAGTGGCTCACAGCCCAGCTTCATTATCCTGACCAGGCTCTCAAGCAAAAGCTGCAGGGCAAGGTGATAATAAGTTTTATAGTAAACAAAGACGGTTCGCTCTCTGACCTGAAACTGGTGCAGAGTGCAGGCAAACTGCTCGACGACGAAGCCATGAGAGTGGCTCGCCTCATGCCAAACTGGAAACCAGGCATAGACAAGGGCAAGCCCTGTCGCTCTATGATAGCCATTCCTATAGTCTTTGAGATATGACGAGATATAATATTTTTCTCGCGCGTACGTTATTCTATAGATGAGAAAAATTCTTTTGGCAATATTATTCTTCGCCACTACCACTGCAGCCCTTGCAGATGATAGTCAGAAGGTCATGACCTTTCTGAAGATTCCCACCAGTGCCCATGCTGCTGCTTTGGGTGGCGACAATATCTCGATAATAGAGGATGATGCTACGCTGGCATTGTCTAATCCTGCCTTGCTCGCTTCTGTTTCGCACCAGACGGTCTCACTCGGCTATATGAACTATATGAGTGGAGTGCACACAGGAACAGCAGGCTATACTCATGTTGTAAATGACAAGCTAACTGTCGGTGGCTCAATATTTTACACTAACTACGGCTCGCTCAAGCAGCGTGATGCTCACAATACAGACTTGGGCAATTTCACACCTATGGATATTGTCTTCGAGCCTATGATTTCCTACACCCTCGCCAAGAATCTGGTTGGTGGAGTGGGAGGTAAGTTCATCTACTCCAAGATAGGTAGCTACACCAGTACAGCTGCTGCCATAGACCTCGGACTCAACTACTATCACCCTGACCTCGACCTCTCGGCTTCTATAGTTCTGAAGAATCTGGGTGGTCAGCTCTCGGCTTATAACGATGAGTATGAGAGTCTGCCTACTGATGCTATGGTGGGTATTACCAAGGGATTGGGCGAATCCCTGCCTTTCCGCTTGTCGCTCACCCTGTGCGACCTTGGTCATTGGGACTATGCGTTCCTGCAGCATGCCTGTCTGGGTGTTGACCTCATTCTCACCCCTGAGTTTTACATCGCTGGTGGCTACAACCTGCGTCGTGCCCATGATATGAAGGTGAGCGACGGCAATGGCAGCGAGACCTCTCATGGTGCTGGCTTTGGTGTGGGTGCTGGTCTTAATCTTGAGCGATTTAATGTTAATGTGTCATACGGCAAGTATCATGTTTCTTCTTCCAGTTTCATGGTCAATCTTGCCTTTACCTTATAATTCTGATTATTATGACTGAGAAAATCAATGCCTATATCGACCGTCTGCCTTTAGAGGTGGAGCCAAAGGGCTTATACGAACCTATTCGTTATGTGCTCTCTCTGGGTGGCAAAAGGGTGCGTCCTGCCCTCATGATGATGGCTTATGAGATGTGGAAAGAAAACGGCGAAGACGTTCTGCCTCAGGCTGTTGCGTTGGAGACCTACCACAACTTCACCCTCCTTCACGACGACTTGATGGATGATGCCGATGTGCGTCGAGGCAAACCGTCTGTTCACAAGAAGTGGAATGCCAACACTGCCATTCTCTCTGGCGATAATATGCTTGTGCTCGCCTTTAAGTGGATGCAACAGTTCGCTCCTTCTGTCAAGGTGGGCGAGGGCACAGCTGCCAAGGTGCTCGCCACCTTCACTCAGACGGCTATCGAGATAAATGAGGGTCAGCAGTATGATGTTGATTTTGAGACTCGTAACGATGTTGCTGAACAGGAATACCTTGAGATGATTCGTCTCAAGACCAGTGTTCTGCTTGCCTGTGCTGTTAAGATTGGTGCTCTCATGGCTGGTGCTCCTGAAGAGGATATCGAAAACCTCTATCGCTTTGGCGAGGCTATGGGACTTGCCTTCCAGTTGCAGGATGACTTCCTCGACATCTATGGTGACCCAAAGGTGTTTGGCAAGGAGATTGGTGGTGATATCACATCAAACAAGAAGACCTATATGCTCATCAATGCCTTGCAGAAAGCTCAAGGAGCTGATAAGCAGGAACTTGAGCGATGGATTGCAGCCACAGACTTCAATCGCGACGAGAAGGTTAAGGCTGTAACAGCTCTCTACAACAAACTTGGCATCGACCTCATGGCTAAGGCTAAGATGGAGGATTACTACCAGCAAGCCCTGCAGGCTATGGCTAAGGTCAACCTTCCTGACTCTAAGAAGGAACCCCTCCTTGCCTATGCTGCCAAGATGATGAAGCGCGAGAAATAACAATAAGTGACAAAGAGACTAAGTACAAAGTACAAAGGCTTTGAACTACATCGACACTCATACTCACCTTGATGGCGAGGAATTTCGCGAAGACCTCGACCTCGTTATCCAGCGTTGCAAAGATGCTGGAGCGACCAAGTTGTTTATTCCAGCCATCAACGTCAGTTCCATAGAGTCCGTCAGTCGCCTCTGCCAGCAATACTCAGGCTACTGCTACGGAATGCTTGGTCTCCATCCTGAGGATGTGAAAGCCGACTGGCAAGACCAGCTCGCCATCATCCGCGAGGCTCTCATCTCACATCCTGCTTCTGCTTCTGCTTCAGGTTCCGCTCTTGGTTCTGTTTGCTGCTGTACTACAGCAGCTGTTCCCGTTCCCGTTAACTTTATCGCCATCGGCGAAATCGGCCTCGACTTCTACTGGTCTCGTGAGTTTGAACAGGAGCAGCTCCTTGCCTTCGAGCGTCAGGTGGAGTGGGCTATAGAGCTCCGTCTGCCCCTGATGATTCACTGTCGCAAGGCTCAGAATGAGATGGTGAAGATACTCCGTAAGTATGAGGGCAAACTCTCAGGCGGAGTGTTCCATTGCTTTACTGGCAACGAGCATGAGGCTCAGGAACTCCTCGCTTTCCCAGGTTTCTGTCTTGGCATAGGTGGAGTCCTCACTTTCAATAAGAGCAACCTTCCTCAGACTCTCGCCTCTACAGTGCCACTTGAGCGCATAGTGCTCGAGACCGATTCACCCTATATGGCTCCTGTGCCTCATCGTGGCGTGCGAAACGACTCCAGCCTTATACCTTATATAATAGATAAGCTCGCAGAGGTTTACTTTAAAACTCCTGAAGAGATAGCTGACATAACAACCCAAAACGTAAAAAGAACATTCCCCCTTGCATTCTTTTAATCACATATTATCCTTATTGCTTTTCAGCCTCCTCTTATTCTCTTGTAATGCCGACACCTACGAGAGAAAAGGCGACAAGGCTTATGCCCTTGGCGAGTATTTTGTTGCAGCCGATCACTACAAACGGGCTTATAAAAACACCCAGAATACTGAGCGCACCAAACGTGGCGAGCGAGCCCTCAAAATGGCTCGTTGCTATGAGCGCTACAACCATGCCCAGAAGGCTGTGGGTGCTTATCGCAATGCTGTCAGATATAATGTGGCTTATGATGAAGACCTGCTCCATTATGGTCGTCAGTTGCTCAAGGTGGGCGACTATAAAGAAGCCCTGAAGGTGTTTACACAGTTACGTGATTCTATGCCTAATAACCCATTGGTTAAGAATGGATTACGTTCGGCGCAAATGGCTCCTCAGTGGAAGAAGCAAGGCTCTAATTATACTGTCAAGAAGATGGATGTATTCAATTCCCGACGTGATGATTACTCACCTTGTTTTGGGGGCGAAGACAATGACTATCTCTATTTCTCATCCACTCGCAACGATGCTGAAGGTGACGAACTGAATGCCATCACTGGCACCAAGAGCTCTGACATTTTCTTCTCTCAGCGTGACGATAAGGGCAAGTGGAGAAGACCAGAGGCTGTGAGTAGCGGACTCAATTCCGAATACGACGAAGGTGCCTGTTTCATCTCTCCTGATGGCAGCGAGATGTACCTCACCCAGTGCCTCGACGATGGTGCATATCCTCGCTATGCCAAGATTGTGAAATCCAACCGTAGCGATGCTTCATGGGGCAAACCTCAGGAGGTGGTCATCTCTCACGATTCCCTTTCCACCTTCGCTCATCCCGCTGTTTCTCCTGATGGTGTGTGGCTCTATTTCGTTAGCGATATGCCTGGCGGTAAGGGCGGCATGGACATCTGGCGTTCGCGCATCACTGGTGCAGGACTGATGGGTGTGGAGAATCTGGGCGAACCAGTCAACACCCCTGGTAACGAGATGTTCCCCACTTTCCGTCAGAACGGCGATTTCTACTTCTCCTCTGACGGACATCCAGGCTTGGGCGGACTCGACATCTTCCTTGCCAAGATAGGCTCCGACCACAAATATCACATCGAGAACTTAGGTTACCCCATGAACACCTATGCCGACGATTTCGGCATGACCTTCGAGGGTGCCCACAATCGTGGATTCTTCTCTTCCAGTCGTAATGACGGCAGAGGCTACGACCATATCTATTCGTTTGAAAATCCTGAGATAGTCCAGCTTATCAAGGGCTGGGTGTATGAGGTGGATGGCTACGAACTCCATTCTGCCGAGGTGCGTATAGTGGGTTCTGACGGCACTAACAAACGTCTCAGCGTGCGTAGCGACGGCTCTTTCGAGCAGGTTGTTAACCCAGGTGTGGAATACATCCTCCTCGCCACCTGCAATGGTTTCCTCAACAAGAAGGAGGAACTCAAGGTGCCTAAGACCGAGAAGTCTGAAACTTACACCCTGCAGTTCCCTCTTTCCAGCATCTCTGCGCCAGTGCTCATCGACAATATCTTCTTTGAGTTTGATAAGGCTAAACTCTTGCGTCAGAGTGCTACGGCACTCGATTCGCTCGTGCTCCTGCTCAACGATAATCCCAACATAACCATCGAACTCGGTGCCCATACCGACTCCAAGGGCTCTGATGCCTATAACAAAGCACTTTCACAGCGTAGAGCGGAAGAGGTGGTTCGCTATCTCGTCAGCAAAGGCATAGCTCCAGACCGTCTCACCCCTGTGGGCTATGGCGAGGAGCGTCCTAAGCGCATCCGTCGCAAGGTGGCTGAGCGTTATCCTTGGCTCAAGGAAGGCGATGTGCTCACTGAGGAGTTTATCTCTAAACTAAAACCTGCCGAACAGGAGACTGCCAATGCCCTCAATCGTCGTACGGAGTTCACCGTTCTCCGCACCACCTACAACATGTTTGACGAGCACGGCAACATCAAGAACCCTCCGAAGCCTCGCAAGCCAAAACTCGACGAACCAGACGACAACGGCTTCTACTTCGACTTCTAATAGTTCATTGTTCATAGTTTTCGTAGCGAGCCCTGCTCGCGTATTGTAGGCGCTTCAGCGCCGTATCGTAGCAACCTTTGGTTGCGTATCGTCTTCGTTCCCGTTACATATGCTTCCTCCTGATTTCATATCTTATACCAGCGCCCTCTTCGGCGACACCCGTTGGCAGCAATACCTAAATGCTTTCAACGAGCCAGCCCCTGTCAGCATCCGCCTTAATCCCTTCAAGCAACCCGAT
Organism: Prevotella sp.; assembly: GCA_016290975.1. Classification (GTDB taxonomy): domain Bacteria; phylum Bacteroidota; class Bacteroidia; order Bacteroidales; family Bacteroidaceae; genus Prevotella. Next base: position 44,586 of record JAEEVS010000050.1, read on the forward strand.
AGTCCTCTTAGCCACCGTGCTCCTTGCGTCAGCGAGGAGTCTCCCGTCCCATGGTCTCGCCATGCCTACTACCTCAGCGAGCGCCCCAACTTCACCCTCGACCCACTCCTCCATGCAGGAGCCTACTATGTGCAGGAAGCCTCCAGCATGTTCCTTGACCATGTCCTCAACTCTCAACTCTCAACTTTCAACTCTCAACTAATCCTCGACCTTTGCGCTGCTCCTGGTGGAAAATCAACCCTTCTCAGGGCAGCCTTGCCTGATGATGCTCTGCTCTATAGCAATGAGCCCGATCGCCGTCGCGCCAACATACTCATGGAGAATATGCAGAAGCAGGGACATCCCAACGTAGTTGTCACCAGCAACTATCCTCGCGACTACCAGCGTTCGGGCCTCCTCTTTGATTTGATACTTGCTGATGTGCCCTGCTCAGGTGAGGGTATGTTCCGCAAAGATGAGAAAACCATCAGCGAGTGGTCCATAGATAATGTGCTCAAATGTCAGCAACTGCAGCGCTCCATCATTAGTGATATTTGGCACTGCCTCAAGCCAGGTGGCATACTCATCTATTCCACCTGCACCTTTAATACTCGCGAAAACGAAGAAAACATCCAGTGGATTCTTGACAACTACGATGCTGATGTTCTCACCATCCCTGTATCTCCTGACTGGCACATCACAGGCTCTCTGCTGACAGGTTTTAATTATCCTGCATATCGCTTCATCCCTGGCATCACCAAGGGCGAAGGACTCTTTATGTGCGTCCTTCAGAAAAGGGCAGGGGAGCAAGAGGGTAGCCACTATTCGCCTCGCGTCAGCGAGGTGGTTAATTATTCCAATCACCCTTCCCTTCAGGGAGGGGCTGGGGGTAGGCTCTCCATCCTCCACGACGGACGTTCTCTCACTCCCACCATTAAGGGCAAGAAGACAATTCCAGCCCATGCCGAGGCACTCTCCGTCTCTACCCCTCGCGACAAGTATCCGCGCGTAGAACTATCTCTTGACGATGCCTTGCGCTACCTTCGCCATGAAGCACTAACGCTGCCACCCTCCACACCTCGTGGCTATGTCATCGTGACCTATGCCGACCTTCCCCTCGGCTTCGTCAACAATATCGGCACTCGTGCCAACAATCTATACCCTAAAGAATGGAAAATTCGTAACCTCTAATCTGTTTCTAAAATGATTGTAAAAAATAGATACTGATTTACTATTGATGTTAAATAAAAACGCAATGCCACTTGAGGTGATATGATTACTATTCATGCACCATTTTTTAAATATAATTAAATATATAACAACAGCGCCCTGCTCAAGATAGAGTAGGGCGTTGGTTGTATTGATGCTTTTGTGATGTGATGGTTATCTTGTCACATGTTTTCTTTGCCTTGTTGCAAGCCTTTTTGCCGTATTTGTCGCAGCATTTGGCATCCTTTGCATTTTATTTCAGACTTATTGAATCGGCATCATTGAGCACAGGGAACTTCATGCGGAAGGTGTGGAGGCGCTCGAGGTCGAGTGGGGAGGTGATAGCAGCAATGGCATCATCAGGGGCTGTGGCATCAACCTTGCCATAGGGACTGATAATGGTGGTGCCTCCATTGTAATGACAAACAGGATCATCGCCTATGCGATTGACTCCTATGACGTAACACTGGTTTTCGATGGCTCGTGCTCGAAGCAGTATGTCCCATACGGCTCTGCGAGACTCTGGCCAACTGGCTACATAGATGCAGAGGTCGTAAGGGGTGGAGAGTTGAGAGATGAGAGTTGAGGGTTTAGAGTTGTTGCGACTGAAGCAGGGGAAGCGAAGGTCGTAGCACACCTGAAGCATGATGCGCACTCCACGCCAGGTGACTATGACGGGTTCTGTACCTGCTGTATAGTGCTGATGCTCGCCAGCATAGGTGAAGAGATGGTGCTTGTCATAATAGGCAAAAGTGCCATCGGGCTTTACAAAATACATACGGTTGCGATAGTCGCTAGCCTCAGTCTTCACTGCTACAGAGCCTGTAATGGCGGCTTGTGTATCCTTAGCCATTCGCAGCATCCACTGCAGGGTGGTGCCTCCTTCTGGTTCGGCATTACCATCAGGCTGGGTTATGAAACCTGTGGAGAACATCTCTGGCAACACATAGAGGTCTGCCCCAGCAGAGTTCTTTATGAGTTGTTCTGCTGTGGCAAGGTTGTGGGGAATGTCATTCCACACAATGTCTGTCTGTAGTGCTGTGACGGTCATCTGGTGATATGCTGCTCAAGAAACTGGTCGAGTTCTACCAGACCTTTCTGTGTGCATATTCCTCGCATGAGAACGCAGATATAGTTGTTGAGCAGTTCCTGAAAGGTTATAGTGTTGAGTTTGCCGTCATTACGCAGTACGAGGTGCATGGCTGACATGATGCGCATAAAGGTGCGGAAGTCGATGTTGGAGAGGAAATAACCTTCTTCCACTCCTCGCTCAAAGAAATCGGATGAGGCTTCTTGCTGTTCTTCCTGAAACTTTGCCAGCATCTTCTCTGCCTTGGGGTATTTGGCAAGGTCGCGAAAGAAGTAAGGGTGGGTGGTTGCGCTTGACTCCATCTGCAGTCGTAACACCTCGATAAGTATATCCATCACATTGTTGCAATGCTTGGCAAATTCTTCCATGTGAATCTTTTTGCGCTTGTGTGACACCTGTAACACCTCGATGAGTATATTCTCCTTATTAGTATATAGCTCATAGATGGTGCGCTTGGATATGTGCAGGGTCTTGGAGATTTGCTCCATGGTGACAGACTTTATGCCTTGCTCTCTGAATTGCTTTTCAGCCTCAGCTATGATGATTGGTTGCAGCGTTTGACGATATTCGTTTATTCCTGCCATACTTCTTCAAAAAATAAAAATCCCTTCCTTGCCCATGATAGAGCAAGAAAGGGAGTGATAATTATAATGTTATTAAGCCTTCTCGAGGGCGAGGGTCTTGGTAGGCTGGTCGCATACCTCAGCAGGACCGAAGTACTGGATAGGTCCAGGGAAAACATATGCTGTCTCAGTAGTCCACTTGTCACGCTGTGAAGCGAAGAACTGGAATGGTTTGCCGTCGAGCTCTACGAGTGCCTTCTTGATTACTGGCTTCATCTCACCGTTACGCTTCTCCATGTTCATCATCATGGTGATAGGTATGCCACCTGCTATCCACTGGTCAACAGGCAGGTTGGTGTTCTTGATAGATGACATATAGCCTGTCTTGCCTGCTGCTATGAGCATAGAGGCATTGAAACCAAGACTGTAGCAGTAGTCGGCATCGAAGTTAGATGGAGCTGCACAGCGTCCCTCATAGCCGAAGAAGTGGTGCTGAGCAGAGAACTTGCCATTATACTTACCTTCCTTCTTCCACTGGTCGAGCTTTGCTGCTACCATGGTAGAGAGAAGTTTCTCTGTCTCAATGAGTGATACCTGAACATTACCATGAGGATCACGATCGAGTGCCAACTGACGTGCTACACTTGTTGGCAGACTGTTGAAGACAGCAAGGTTGGCAGCAGAGAGATGGCTCTTTACGAAGTCTATCTGCTCGCTTCTGCCAAGGTTCTGTGCCTCTGGAGTAGCAAGAACATCATTAAGTTCAGCGATAAGCTTCTTAATGGCAGGAATGAACTCGATGATGCCTTCAGGAATGAGTGCCACACCAAAGTTGTTGCCTGCATCGGCACGCTGCTTGACGATATTGGCAATCTGAGTTACAACATCGTCGAGAGAGAGGTTCTTCTGTTCTACCTCCTCACCAATGAGGGTGATGTTAGGATGGGTTTGCAGGGCACACTCCAAAGTAACGTGAGAAGCTGAGCGACCCATGAGCTTGATGAAGTGCCAATATTTGCGAGCAGAGTTACAGTCACGCATAATGTTGCCAATAACCTCTGAATAGGTCTTGGTAGCTGTGTCGAAGCCGAATGAGGTCTCTATCTCAGAGTTCTTGAGGTCGCCGTCGATAGTCTTAGGACAGCCGATAACCTGCACACCAGCGCCGATAGACTTATAGTACTCGGCAAGTACACAAGCGTTGGTGTTAGAGTCGTCACCACCTATTATTACTATAGCCTTGATGCCGAGCTTCTTGATAATCTCAAGACCCTTGTCAAACTGCTCCTTCTTCTCGAGTTTGGTACGACCAGAGCCGATGATGTCGAAACCACCAGTGTTGCGATACTCGTCGATGATGTCGGCTGTCAGTTCCTTGTAGTTATGGTCAACCAAACCGCTAGGACCAAGGATGAAACCATAGAGTTTGTTGGCAGGATTAAGCTTCTTGATGCCATCGAAAAGTCCTGAGATGACATTGTGTCCACCAGGAGCCTGACCTCCAGAGAGGATTACACCAATGTTGATGGCTGCAGTATCCATCTGACCCTCAACAGGCTCAAATTTCAGTGAAGGCATACCATAGGTGTTAGGGAAGAGTTTCTTCACCTCATCCTGGTCAGCTACTGACTGTGTTGGTGCTCCCTCAACAGCTTTGAGGGCTCCACGAAGTGCTTTTGGAAGTTTTGGCTGATAAGCCGCACGTGCAATCTGTAATGCGCTTTTTTCCATAGTTGATCTGAGTTTTTTATAATTGTTTAGTTATTGGAATACTCGCTATTATTAGAAGTATCGTTTTGCAAAAATACAAAAAAATGTTGTATTTACAAGAAAAATGCTGAAAAATGTTTAGTTTTAAGATAAAAATTCTTATCTTTGCAATGTGATTTTATTTATTAACCATCAAATACAAGTAATTATGAAGAGTTTTAAAATTATCGCAATTGTCCTCGGCTTGTGTGTTTGTCTGTCAGGATGTAAGACATGGAACGGAATGAGTAAAACTGGTCAGGGTGCTATCATTGGCACTGGTGGCGGTGCTGCTCTGGGTAGTATCATAGGTGCACTGGCAGGCAATACTGCTGTGGGTGCTGTTATAGGTGGTGCTGTAGGTGCTGGTGCTGGTGCAGTAATCGGCAACCGTATGGATAAGGTGAAGAAGCAGGCTCAGGCTCAGTTGCCTAATGCAACAGTGGAGACTGTGAAGGATGCCAACAACCTGGATGCTGTAAAGGTGACCTTCGACTCTGGCATTCTGTTCGCAACCAACAAGGCTGACCTCAACCAGACCAGTAAGAATGAGCTGAATAACCTTGCCAACATCATGAAGCAGAACAGCGACGTGAGCATTGACGTAAGAGGCTATACAGACTCAACTGGTTCAGACGCTATCAACCAGCCTCTGTCAGTAAATCGTGCACAGAGCGTAGCAAACTACCTGACTCAGAACGGTGTGAAGTACAGCCAGATGAAGAATGTGAACGGCTATGGCTCAAGCAACCCTGTAGCTTCAAACGAGACAGCAGAGGGTCGTCAGCAGAACCGTCGTGTTGAGGTATATCTCTATGCTTCAAAGGAGATGATAGAATCTGCAAAGGCTCAGGCTCAGTAATACATAGGTGACAATTATTACTAAAATAATAAGGTGGATAGTGGTGGCGTTCTTTGCCTCCACTATCCTTGTTGTTGTATGGTACAAGTTTGTGCCTGTGTGGATTACTCCGCTGATGATTATCAGGGGAGTGGAGCAGGTGTCAGAGGGTCACATGCCAAAGATACACCACAGTTGGATGGCACTCGACAATATGCCAAAAGAGATGCCTGTGGCGGTGATGGCGAGTGAAGACCAGCGATTCCTAATTCATCACGGCTTTGATTTTGATGCTATACAGAAAGCGATAAAACGCAACAAGAAAGCTGGTGTGAGAAAATATGGTGCGAGTACCATAAGCCAGCAGACAGCCAAGAACGTATTCCTGTGGCCTGGAAGGTCGTGGCTGAGAAAGGGCATGGAGATGTATTTCACCACCCTGATAGAGTTTATATGGGGTAAGGAGAGAATAATGGAGGTGTATCTGAACTCCATAGAAATGGGCGAGGGCATATATGGCGTAAAGGCTGTGGCACATGATAATTTCGACAAAGAGCCAGAAGACCTTACTAAGCGCGATTGTGCGCTGATAGCTGCCACACTGCCTAACCCAAGACAATTCTCAAGTAAGAATCCGTCAAACTATATGCTCAAGAGACAGAGACAGATAGTGGGACAGATGAAATATGTAAAGTGGAAGTGACACCAGAATTTTTGAACGACCTCAACGAGTCACAACGAAAGGCTGTCGAATATATCGATGGCCCTTCACTGGTTATTGCTGGCGCAGGCTCAGGAAAGACTCGAGTGCTGACATACAAGATAGCCTATCTGCTTACTCAAGGAATAAAACCTTGGGAGATAATGGCGCTCACCTTTACCAATAAGGCGGCAAAGGAGATGAAGGAGCGTATAGCCAAGCTGGTGGGCGACGAGGCACGATACCTGAGAATGGGTACTTTTCACTCGGTATTTGCCCAGATATTGAGAATGGAGGCAGAGAGAATAGGCTATAAACCCAGCTACACCATATATGACGAGAGCGACTCGCGTTCGCTGTGCAAGGCAATAATTAAGGAGATGCAGCTGGATGACAAGGTGTATAAGGCTGCAGAGGTGCACAACCGTATATCAAACGCCAAGAACGCACTGATAGGTCCACAGCAATACGTGCAGAAGGCGTCGCTGGTGGAGCGTGACGAGGCAACCAAGATGCCTAAGGTGGGGTTGATATACGAGGTCTATTGCCAGCGATGCAGAGCGAGCAACGCAATGGATTTTGATGACCTGCTATACAATACCTATCTGCTATTCAAAAACAATGAGGATGTGAGGTTGAAATATGCCAATGCGTTCCAGTTTTTCCTTGTGGATGAGTATCAGGATACCAACTATGCACAGCAGCAGATAATCCTACAATTAGCATCAGAACATAAGCATGTGTGTGTGGTGGGTGATGATGCCCAGAGTATATACGGTTTTCGTGGTGCTAACATAGATAACATACTCGATTTCCAACAGCAGTATGAGGGTTCGCTACTATTCAAACTGGAGCGTAACTATCGTTCAACAAAAAGAATAGTAGAGGCGGCTAACAGTCTGATATACAAGAATGAACGACAAATAAAGAAGGATGTCTATAGTCAGAATGCCGATGGCGAAAACCTGATACTATCAGAGCTGAGTAGTGACAGGGAAGAGGCTATGTATGTGTGCAAAGATATAAGGCGAAAGATGAAGGATTACGGATTGAAGTTTTCAGATTTCGCTATCCTCTATCGCACCAATTCGCAAAGCCGAACATTCGAGGACCAGATGCTGAAAGACGGTACACCATACAGAGTTTATGGCGGACTGAGTTTCTATCAGCGCAAGGAGATAAAAGACATTGTGGCATACCTGAGACTGGTGGCTAATCCTGACGACGAAGAGGCATTTAAGCGAGTGGTGAATTATCCAGCCCGAGGCATTGGTGATACCACTGTAAACAAACTGATAAAGGTAGCCCACGAAGAGAACGTGGGTATATGGGAGGCGGTGAGCAATATAGAGGCTCCGCAATACTCCAAGGAACTGAATAAGGGTGCCATAGGCAAGATAAGGACATTCCAGATGATGGTGGACGACTTCATGGCTAAGCTTGCCACGATGGATGCCTACGAACTGGGAGCAGAGATAGTAAAGCGGAGCGGCATATCGCAAGACCTCTATTCGAGCACAGAGCCAGAATTTCTGTCGAAGCAGGAGAATATGGAGGAGTTTCTCACCTCGATGCATGACTTTGTGGAGGATGCCAGAGAAGAGGGTAATCCTACTGGGTTGCTCGACTTTCTGCATGAGGTGGCATTGCTTAGCGACAGAGAGAAAGATTCTGACACTCCAGAGGTGACACTGATGACCATACACAGTGCAAAGGGATTGGAGTTTCCTTGTGTCTATGTAGTAGGAATGGAGGAAAATATCTTCCCCAGTCCGATGTGTACAGACTCCAAACGTAAACTGGAGGAGGAGCGCCGACTGCTGTATGTAGCCATTACGAGGGCAGAGAGATTCTGTGTGATGACCTATGCCAAGATGCGTTTCAGATATGGTAAGATGGAGTTTGGTACGCCAAGCCGATTCCTAAGGGATATCGATCGCAAACTGATAAATATAGATGGTGTCTTTCGTCATAGCACAGAAAGCCGTCCTGTGATGAGACCTGTGGCAAGACCTGTGATGCGACCAGCTGTTAATCCTACTATGCGACCCATTGCCAGACCTGTGACGAACAATACAGCCACAGTGCAGAGTGCTGGCGGATTAAGCGTTGGCGACACAGTGAAGCATGAGCGTTTTGGTATAGGCAAAATAATGGAATTGTCAGGAGCAGGTGATTCGTTGAAAGCAAAGGTGGATTTTCAGAATGCAGGTACCAAACAGTTGCTTTTGAAGTTTGCCAAATTGCAGAAAATACAATAGAATACTCATTTGTAGGTATTGCACATATTAAAAAGTATACCTAATTTTGCAGTGCAAAATAAGAAGAACATGAAGAAGATGAAGCTTTATGAGCCAGACGACAAGATGTTGTCACTCATAAGAGACAATTATAACGTATTACAAAGTCTGGGCGCATTTGGTATCAGGCTGGGCTTTGGCGACAAGACCGTCCGCGAAGTTTGTGAGGATGGCAATGTAGATACTTTCACCTTCCTCGCTGTTGTAAACCTTACGATTAACGGTTACCATTCAGAGAGTGATTTGGCTCGTCTCGACATAAGGACACTTTTGCGTTATCTCAAGGCTTCACACGAATATTATCTCGGCTTCCAACTTCCGTTCCTGAGAAGAGAACTGTCAGAGTCGCTTGACGAGGATGATCGTCTGGGCAGTCTGATATTAAAGATTTATGATGAATATGCCCGCTTTATCTCTCACCACATGAAGTTTGAGGAGCAGACTCTATTCCCCTATGTTGAGGGGTTGCTCAATGGTGAGAAAAAGCCTGGCTATGACATAGAGACTTTCTCTAAGCACCATGACCAGACTGGTGATAAACTGAGAGAGCTAAAGAGCATCATAATAAAATATCTTCCTTCAGACACAAAGCACAACAATATGTTGACAGCGGCTCTGCATGACATCTTCAACCTTGAGGAGTGGCTTGCCCTGCATGCCAGTGTGGAGGAGAAAATATTTGAGCCAGCCATAGAACTGCTGGAATCTAATAATGTAAAGGATGAGGGTTCTATGGCTAACATTAGCAATGTGCTGACCACCCAGATTAAGGATAAGGGTGAACAGTTGTCAGAACGTGAGAAAGACGTTGTGGTAGGTGTGGTTCAGGGACTGACTAATAAAGAAATTGCCGATAAACTGTTTATCGCTCCGAATACCGTAATAACACATCGCAGGAATATAGCACGCAAGTTGCAGATACACTCTACAGCTGGTCTTACCATATATGCTATAGTAAACAGATTGGTTGATTTAGGCAGTGTTGACCTATAGTCTCAACTTACATTGCTAAAACACTAATTCGCTATTTCAGAGAGTTCCAACCAGCGCAATTCTTTTTCTTCCAATTCTTCATTGAGTAGGGGAAGGCGCTTGCTTAGTTCTGTTATTCTTTCCACATCATTAGTGCCTGAACTGAGTTCTTCCTCAATCTTTTTCCTTTCCTCTGTCAGGGCATCAATATCTTTGTCCAGTTGGGCAAACTCCTGTTTCTCCTTAAAGGTCATCTTGCGCTTCTTCACAGCGTTAGGGTCACGAGGACCAGATGAGGCGGATGTTTCAGCGGCATTAGAACCTGTGTTCTGATTCTTTTTATTCTGATTGCTGTTTGCTTCTTCTTTTGGCTGAAGCTTTATCCACTCACGATACTGGCTGTAGTTGCCAGGGAAATCTTTTATCTTTCCCTCGCCTTGGAACACCAGCAGGTGGTCAACCACTTTATCCATGAAATATCTGTCGTGGCTCACCACTATCACACAACCAGGGAAGTCTTGCAGATATTCTTCCAACACCTGAAGAGTCTTGATATCGAGGTCGTTGGTAGGTTCGTCGAGGACCAGGAAATTAGGATTGCGCATCAAAACGGTGCACAGATACAACTTCCTCTTTTCGCCTCCTGACAACTTATAGACATAGTTATATTGCTGGTCAGGGGTGAAAAGGAAATGTTGCAGAAACTGCGAAGCGGAATAATGTCGCCCCTTGCCTAAGTCAATATATTCTGCTATATCGCGAACTACGTCGATAACCTTCTGCTGTTCGTCAAACTGCAAACCTTCTTGCGAGAAATAGCCAAACTTTACAGTCTCTCCGATGTCGAATTTTCCTTCGTCGGCTGGTGTCAGTCCCAACAGCAGTTTTATGAAGGTTGACTTGCCTGTGCCATTATTGCCCACTATGCCCATCTTCTCAAAACGTGCAAAGTTGTAGTAGAAATTATCGAGGATGGTCTTGCCTTCTCCCTCACCGTTTCTTGGTGGAAACTTCTTGCTAACATATTGGCACTCGAAAATCTTGCTACCAATATATACGTTGGTCGATTTCAGTCTTATCTGCCTTTCCTCTATGCGTTGCTTGGCTATTTTCTCTAACTCATAGAAGGCATCCTCACGATATTTTGCCTTGTGACCTCGAGCCTGTGGCTGGCGTCTCATCCATTCCAACTCTCTGCGATACAGATTGTTAGCATGTTGTATGTTGGCAGCCATAGCATCAAGGCGTTCCTGTCGCTTGTCAAGATAATATGAATAGCTGCCTCGATAAGAATAGATAGTCTGGTTGTCCAACTCCAGTATCACGCCACACACATTATCAAGGAAAAAGCGGTCGTGAGTAACCATCAGCAGGGTCTTGTTGCCTCGTTGCAAGAATCCCTCCAGCCATTCCACCATCTCAAGGTCGAGGTGGTTGGTGGGTTCGTCGAGAATAAGGAAATCGGGATTGGAAATCAGCACCTGTGCCAGAGCCACTCGCTTCTGTTGTCCTCCGCTGAGCTGACTCACTGGTTGCTGTAAATCCTTTATGCGTAACTGGGTCAGTATCTGTTTGGCTTTCAGTTGGGCATCATCAGCTGAGTCAGTGTCGCCCTTCCATTTGTCCAACTGTGACGAGAAACATGCCTCCAACACTGTGGCACCTTCAGGAAAACGAGGTTCCTGTTTCAGGTAGCCCACATTTACTCCATTACGGTATATTATGTTTCCAGAGTCTATACCCTCATCGCCTGTCAGCATAGAGAGTAGGGTAGTCTTGCCTGTTCCGTTCTGGGCTATCAGTCCCACACGCTGTCCTTCAGCCACGCTGAACGAAATGTCGCTAAACAGAATTCTGTCGCCAAAGCGTTTAGACACATTCTGCACATCGAGAATCAGGTTTGCCATTTACATCGATTTTAATATTTCCTCAATATAACCCAGCAGTTCTTCTTTGCCCTGACGCTTCTCTGATGATGTAACAAAGTGTGGGGGCAGTTCCTCCCAGGTGTCCGTCAGGGTCTTGAGATATCTGTTTACGTTATCCTTCGCCTTGCCTGTTCCCACTTTGTCTGCCTTGGTGAAAACGATGGAGAAGGGCACACCATTCTCCCCCAGCCATTCCATAAACTCAACGTCTATCTTCTGAGGGTCGTGGCGAATGTCGATAAGAAGAAAAACATTCACCAGTTGCTCTCTATGCAGAATGTATGACGAAATCATGTCCTGCAACTCATCCTGCACCTTCTTCGAACGCTTGGCAAAACCATATCCTGGCAAATCCACTATGTACCATTCCTTTCCCTTGTCCTCCATGTTGGTGGTAATGAGGAAGTGGTTTATGAGCAGAGTCTTTCCTGGCGTAGCACTTGTCTTGGCAAGGTCTTTGTGGTTTGTCAGCATATTGATAAGGCTCGACTTGCCCACATTACTCCTTCCTATAAAGGCAAACTCCGCCTGCTCTGTCTTAGAGCATTGTGACAGTTTTGCTGAACTTATGGTGAATACCGACTTCTTTATTTCCATTATTTGCTTCTCTTTAGTAACTCCTTGGCATTGGTCTTGGCGGCATCAGTAATGTCTGAACCGCTAAGCATCTGTGCTATCTCGTCTATGCGTTCCTCGTTGCTGAGCTGGCGCATTATTGTGGTGGTTATTTCTTTTGTATCATGTTTCTCCACCTTATAGTGGTATGTGCCCAAAGCGGCTATCTGTGGCAGGTGGGTGATGCTTATCACCTGACGACCAGAGTTACCCATCTCCTTCATTATCTCAGCCATCTTCTCGGCTATCTTGCCACTCACTCCAGTGTCTATCTCGTCGAATATTATGGTAGGCAGTTTCACTGTAGCACTGATGAGAGCCTTGAGCGAGAGCATCAGTCGTGCTATCTCACCACCTGAAGCCACCTGTGCCACAGGGCGAAGTGCCATACCCTTGTTGGCTGAGAACATAAACGATACCACATCCTTTCCTGTTGAGGTGAGGTCACCATGCTCTATCTTTATCAGGAAATCCACGTTTGGCATTCCTAATGCCTCCAGTCTCTTACAGATGTCTTTCTCTATTTTTGCTGAGGCTTTATTTCTCGTCTGCGATAGTTTCTCTGCCAGTTTGCAGGCTGCATCCAGCAGCTTTTGGCACAACTGCTCCTTATCCTTTATCGCCTCGTCGCTGTTGTCTATTCCACTTATTATCTCGCTCAGGCGCTCTTGCTCCTGCAGCAGTTCGGCTATAGTGTTTTTGTGGTGCTTGCGTTGCAGGGTATATATCATGTCCAGACGCTCTTCCACCATAGCCATTCGTTCAGGGTTGAAGTCTATATTCTCTGCTTCTCTCGCTACCTCGCTGGCTATATCCTTGAGTTCTATCAGCGCACTCTCCATGCGCTCTGACAGTGGTTCTATCTTTGCGTATAGGCTTGTGACTGATGATAGTTTGCTGTTTGCCTGTCTCAGCAGGTCTAATGTGGCACCTTCTCCATTCAGCATATTGTCAGCCTCATAGAGTGCCGTCTTTATGTCCTCAGTGTGGGTGGCTGCTTCCTGTTCCTGTTCCAGTTCCTCCTGCTCTCCGTCTATGAGGTTGGCAGCAGTCAGTTCCTCAAGCTGAAAACGCATCAGGTCTTCCTTCTCGCGTGAGTCTGTGAGCATCTGCTTCAGCTCCTCCAGCTCCTTGACGTTTTTCTTGTATTCAGTAAAGGTGTTATGGTAGTCAGAGCGCAACTGCTCGTTGTCTGCTATGATATCCAGTATGCTGAGTTGGAAATCTGTTTTCTGCAACAACAGGTTCTGGTGCTGAGAGTGAATATCTACAAGCATCTCACCCAGTTCCTTCATCTGTTGCACAGTGACGGGTGTGTCATTGATAAATCCACGACTCTTGCCTGTAGCAGTCAGTTCTCTGCGGATGATGCATTCTCCTTCCTCTATGTCCAACTCGTTCTCGTCAAACCACTCGTTGAGGCTGTATCGTGAAATGTCAAACTGTGCCTCGATGGTACACTTCTGGCATCCTGTCTTCACAGCCTTTGAGTCGGCACGCTGTCCTAAGAGCAGTCCTATTGCTCCCAGTATGATACTTTTTCCTGCGCCCGTTTCGCCTGTTATGACAGAGAATCCTGTTTCGAAGTCAATGTCAAGCTGCTCTATCAGGGCATAGTTCTTTATGTATAGATGTTTAAGCACTTATTCCAGTATTTTACTCCAAGCCGTATTTTGTGCAGCATTGATGTTAAAGAGCAGGGCATTCACTGACTCCTTCTCTTTTGCTGTTCCCTTACCTTTATATATATTGGCAAGTTCGTCTTTCTTGTAGTCTGTCCATATCTGTGGCAACTTACTCATAGGTCTCGATTCGTGTGCCACCTTCAGGTCGTTCTCCAATGCGGTGGTAATCTCTGTTCTTCCTCGCTCGGCGTTGTTAGCCATCTCGTCCAGCCCCTTGCGGTAATAGTCGTATTGCAGTTTGCGCATACCCTCCAGTGCTCCCTCCAGATAGTCGTTGATAATGGTGAATCGGTTGGTGCTGCTGTCAAACGAAGCCCAACCAGGGAAGTTCAGGTTCTGGGCATTGTTGGTCAGGTTAAGGCAACGCTGCAACACATCCTCGCCACCCATTGGCGAGAACGAGTCAAGGTCCATTCCTATTATCAGGTAGGCATAATATGCTATGAGGGCTGTCAGCTGGTTGTCTATCATCTCCTCATTATATATTATGTCGTCAAACTGCCTATAGACAAAGGTGAAATCCTTATCCTGATACTGAAACAGCGTCGAGGTGTAAGCCGAATTATACACAGGACGGTTAGCCTGCACCATGCATGAGCAAGCCCATGTTCCTGCATCCTTCTTATATTCGTTTACCGTGATATTGAAACTGCAGCTTATCCTCTCATGCTCCTGAAACTGCAGCGAGGTCCACTGCTGACCGTTTGCCCAGTCTTGCAGTTTGGTTTGCAGTTCCTCAAAGATGGCTGTCTCCGTACCCTGAATCTGTGAGTGGTTGATGTTAATCTTCACATTCAGTTCCTGTGCATCCATACATACGGCAACTGCCCATAGCATTATAGCCATGAGCAGTGTTCTCTTTATATTTCTTGCGTTAAGCCTCACGTTTGTCTGTGTATAATGTGGATTATTTTAGCATTTGCGATTCGCGAAGACGTATTCGTGTCAGAACCTGCTTGGTGTCGAGGGTGAAATCGCTGCTCAGCATCCAACTGTAATAGCCTGGGTCTCTTCTCAGCACATCCACCACTGCCATACCTTTGTATTTGCCAAAGTTAAATTCCTCCCTCAGCCTCTCTGTGCCATCGGGGTTGAGCAGGGGTTTGCCGTCAGGTCCTTTTACTGGTGCCCATATTATGCGACCTGCAAAGTCCACATTCTTGCGCTGGTTACACAACTCGTTGATGGCATCCATATCGTTAGGCAGTTGTCGCTCTTCCTCCTCTTGTCTGCCTGGTGCATACATATCGAGCTGTCCCATCAGCACCTTATATGTAGCCTCCGTATCTTCGTTGGCAAGGTGAGCCTGAAAGTCTTCTTCCATCTTGCGTCCGCAATAGAATTTGTAGGCAGCAGCAAGGTTGCGCCTTTCCATCTTTCTGAATATCTGACAGGCATCTATCAGGCGGCATTTGCTGAAGTCGTATGCCACGCCCGCACGCAGAAATTCTTCTGCCAGCATGGGGATGTCAAAATTGTTGGAGTTAAATCCTGCAAAGTCACAATCCTTAAAGTCCGCAGCCAGTGTGGGTGCCAGGTCTTTGAATGTTGCGGCATCCTTCACCATATCGTCAGTGATGTGGGTCAGCTCCTGCACCTCCTGAGGTATAGGCTTCATAGGATTAACGAAATAGTTTTTCCTCTCCTCCTTGCCGTCAGGATACACCTTTATATAACTTATCTGTATTATCTTGTCGTTGGCTATGTCCAGACCAGTTGTCTCCAGGTCAAACACCACCATCGGCTTTGTCAAGTTCAGTTTCATCTTTGTCCTTTGTACCTTGTACCTTGTCCTTAGTCCCTTATAATCAGTCATTCAGCAACATTGGCATGATAAGCATCAGCACATCCTCGTTCTCAGGCTGCTCTGACGGACGAATCACTCCAGCTCTGCTTGGGTCAGCCAGTTCTATCACTACATCGTCGCTCGACAGGTTGTTGAGTATCTCAGTCAGTGCCGAACCCTTGAAACCAATGCTCATTGGCACACCGCCATATTCGCAAATCACATCCTCATAGGCGCTGGTAGCAAAGTCTATGTCCTCAGCATTCAGTTGCAGGCTGTTCATCTCTAAGCGTAGCTTTATCAGCTGTGTGCTCTCGCTTGCGAATGGCAATACTCTGCGCAGTGCGCTGATGAGTGCCTTCCTGTCCACAGTCACTATGTTAGGGTTGTCAGTAGGAATCACTGATGCATAGTTAGGGTAGCGACCCTCTATCAGTCGGCATGACAGCAGTCCGTCAGGGAATGTTATCTCAGCGTTGTTATTATTGAACTTAATGGTTACTGGTGTCTCGTCATCAGTGCTCAGCACGCTTCTCAGCAGTCCAGCTGGCTTCTTAGGCAGAATGAATGATGCTGGCACACTTGCCTTACACTCAAAGAGCATGTTTCTCACCATCTTATGGCCGTCACTTGCCACCAGGTTCAGACAGTCCTCTTTCAGGTCAAAGTATATGCCATTCATCACCATGCGCAGTTCGTCATTTGCTGTAGCAAAGAGTGTGCGCTGGATGTTGTTGGCAAGAGCCGATGCTGATATCTGTGTCTCAGTATATCCATCGCTTATCTGTTGCATGTTAGGATATTCGTCAGCACTCTGTCCCATGATAGAGTAGGAGCCGTTCTGATACACAATCTTGATGCCGTTGCTGTTGTCGTCCACCTCAAAGGTCAGCGGTTGTTCAGCCAGTTCTTTCACGGCATTGAGTATCAGTTTGTTTGATACGCAGAATGCTCCCTGTCCTGATGCGTTGGTCAGCGGAATAAAACATTTCATCATATTATTATTATCGCTGGCAGTCACGGTGAGTGTCTCACCATCCACACTGAAAAGGAAACTGTCAAGTATTGAGAGGGAATTCTTTGAATTAATCACTTTTGCAAGTATTCCCAGCTTGTTGCTTAGTACTGAAGAAGATAGTGTAAAGGTCATTTTTGTTTGATTAGTAATGTATTAATGGTTGTATGAATTTTTCAAATGCAAAAATATAAAAAAAAACTAACACAGACAAAAAAACAATGAAAAAATTTCTCGATTTGACACATTTTTTGTAATTTCGCAAAACAATTTTCAAACTATAACAAAATCTTAACATAACATGGAATTACAAGGAAAGATAATTGCTGCCCTGCCAGAGCGTTCTGGAGTAAGTGCTCGTGGTGAATGGAAAGTGCAGGAGTTTGTGCTCGAAACACTTGATGCTCAGTACCCTCGCAAGATGGTATTCGACGTCTTTGGCGCAGAGCGTTTGCAGCGTTTTAATATTCAGGTCGGACAGACAGTGCTCGTGGCTTTCGATATTGATGCCCGTGAGTATAATGGTCGCTGGTTCAACTCTATCCGTGCCTTCGACGTTCGCCAGGTGGATGCTACTCAGCCAGTGGCTGCTCAGGCTTCTGATGCAGTGCCTGTTTCTGCTCCTCAGGCTGTGGGTGCTGCTCCCGTTGCTGCTCCTGCTGAGGAAGAGGTTGCTGATAGTCCAGACAACCTGCCATTCTAATCCCACCCACATTCGTTTCTCCTTTTGAATAAGCACAAACGACATATCACATCCTCCCACTCATCATTGCATCTGAAGTTTCCTTCTGCCAAATGGTGTGTGGGAGTTCTTTTGGTACTTGCTGCTTATTCTGCTGTGTTCTATTATTTCTTTGTCGGACCTACTGGTTTTCGCTGGCGAGCTCTCTATGGCGATGCCAACTATCCTTCTGGTTACGAAATCCAGGGCATCGACATCTCTCATTATCAGGGCACCATCGACTGGGAGGCTCTGCGTAATGCTATGATCAACAAGACCCCTGTGCGCTTTGTCATTGTCAAGGCTACTGAGGGTTCCACTATGATTGACGAGACTTTTGAGGATAATTTCTATCAGGCTCGCGAATACGGTTTTATTCGCGGTGCATATCATTTCTATAGCACCAAGTCGTCTGCTCGCGAACAGGCTCAGCATTTCCTCGATAAGGTAAAACTGGAGGAGGGCGACCTGCCACCTATTCTTGATGTGGAGCATAAGCCTGACGACCAGAGCATAGAAGATTTTCAGAAGGATGTGCTCACATGGCTTCACACTGTTGAAGACCGCTATCATGTCAAACCTATCCTCTATACCTATCATAAATTTAAGGAGAAATATCTCTCTGACCAGCGTTTTGATGACTATCCCTATTGGATAGCCCACTATTACGTTTCAAAGATGGAGTATAAGGGCGAGTGGAAGTTCTGGCAACATACCGATGCTGGCAAACTCGATGGCATCAAGGGCTATGTTGACTTCAACATCTACAATGGTTCTTATTACGACCTCAAGCAGCTGTGCATTAAAGAGGAAGAATAGAAGAAGTTAGAGAAGTTAACGCTCGCTTAGCGAGCTTAGAAGTTAGAGACAATACACAAGACCTCAATTAAGGACTTTCTGATAGCAATACTAATGTCTTTAACTCCTAAGTGGCTGCAAGCCACGTTAACTTCTCTAACTTCTTTAACTTCTTTAAATTCTTAAGTCGATTCAATCTTGTCCACCACTATCTCCTCGCCAGTCTTGACATTCTCGGCGAGTATGCGCTCGCATACGGCATCCTCTATGTATGTCTGTATGGCACGCTTCAGCGGACGGGCACCAAACTGTATGTCGTAACCCTTCTTTGCCACCTGTTCCTTCACCTCTGGGGTGATGGTCAGCTTGTAACCCATGTCTTCCACTCTGTGGTAGAGGCCCTTCAGCTCTATTTCGATTATCTGCTTGATGGCATCGAGATCCAGTTGGTCAAAGGTGATTATCTCGTCCAGACGGTTCAGAAACTCAGGGGCAAACTGCTTTGACAGGCTCTTCTGTATTATAGAGCGGGCATACTCCTTGTCCTTCTCGTTCACTATGCCGTTAGCCATTCCGTTGCCAGCTGCGTTGAAGCCCACTCCGTGAGCAAACTCCTTCAACTGTCTGGTACCAGCATTACTGGTCATTATTATAATGGTATTGCGGAAGTCCACCAGTCTGCCGTTTCCGTCAGTCAGTCTGCCTTCGTCCAGCACCTGCAGCAGCATGTTGAAAACGTTGCTGTTTGCCTTTTCTATCTCGTCGAGCAACACGATGGAGTAGGGCTTCCTTCTCACTCTCTCAGTCAGCTGTCCGCCTTCCTCGTAGCCCACATATCCTGGAGGGGCACCCACGAGTCGTGAGGTGTTGAATGCCTCGGCATATTCGCTCATGTCTATGCGTATCAGGGCATCGTCTGAGCCAAACATCTCCTCTGCCAGTTTCTTGGCAAGGTGGGTCTTACCCACACCTGTAGGACCTAAGAACATAAACACGCCGATAGGGTGGTTAGGGTCATGCAGTCCCACACGGTTGCGCTGTATTGCCTTCACCATTTTCTCTATCGCCTTATCCTGGGCTATCACTTCCTTCTTCAGTCTGCCAGCCATGTTCCTCAGCCTTTCGCCTTCTGATTCTGCCACCCTCTGCACAGGTATGCCAGTCATCATAGCCACCACGTCAGCCACATCGTCAGCTGTCACATTCTCTCTGTCGCCAGCACTGCCTTCTGCCCAGCGGCGAGTGTGCTCAGCCAACTGGTCTTCCAGCTTCTGCTGCTGGTCGCGGAAACTTGCTGCCAGTTCGAAGTTCTGGTTCTGCACAGCCTGCAGTTTCTTGTCCTTCATCTCCTTTATCTGGTCTTCCAGCGACGTTATGTCAACAGGTATGTCGGCATGGTGCAGGTGTATTCTGGCTCCCACCTCGTCCAGGGCATCGATAGCCTTGTCAGGGAAGGCACGGTCAGTGATGTAGCGTTGTGTCAGTTTGACACATGCATGCAGTGCATCCTCTGAATAGTTCACGTGATGATGCTGCTCATACCTCTCTTTTATGTTTGAGAGTATCTGCATCGTCTCGTCAGTGGTCGATGGCTCCACTATTATCTTCTGGAAACGGCGCTCCAGGGCTCCGTCTTTCTCTATCGACTTGCGATATTCGTCGAGCGTCGTGGCACCTATGCACTGTATCACACCCCTTGCCAGTGCTGGCTTCAGCATGTTGGCAGCATCCATCGAACCGCTTGCTCCGCCTGCACCTATTATGGTGTGTATCTCGTCTATAAATATAATAATGTCTGGGTTCGCCTCCAGCTCCTTTATCAGGTTCTTGATGCGTTCCTCAAACTGTCCTCTGTACTTGGTGCCTGCCACCATGCCAGCCATGTCCAGTCCCACCAGTCGCTTGTTGTGCAGTATTGGTGACACCTTCTTGTCGGCTATCATCTGTGCCAGTCCTTCCACTATGGCACTCTTGCCCACGCCAGGCTCGCCTATCAGTATAGGGTTGTTCTTCTTGCGTCGGCACAGTATCTCCTGCAGTCGCTGTATCTCTTTCTCTCTGCCCACTACAGGGTCCAGTTTGCCTTCCTCAGCCGCCTTGGTGAGGTCTATTGAGAAACGGTTTATCGTAGGCGTCTTAGTGCTCTGCTTGCTGCCCTCAGCCTTCTCCTGCTGGGTAGCAGTGTCCTGATGCTCCTCGTCTATGGTGTCCTCATATTCCTCCTCATCATCTGAGAGGTTTATTGCCTTTATGTGCATATATTCTTTCATCATTCTTAATCCTTTGTACCTTGTCACTTTGTACTTTGTACTTTGTCACTTTGTCCCTGTCCTTACAAAGAGTGTGCCATAATGGTTATTTCGGCATTACCTATGCCATAAATTCCTAACATTGGCGCATCAGCACGCATTTCCTCGAGCAGAGTCTGACAGCTGGGTGTGCCATCGGCACTGACAAACTTCTTGTCTGGCAGTCTGAATTTTGTCACAAAGTAGGCATACACATAGTTAAGGTATAGCGACAGGTCGTGTGTCACCACTTCCTCAGGTATCTTCTCATACACTGCCAGTGCCTTGTCAGGCTTCTCGGCATAGA
The DNA here is from genome assembly GCA_016290975.1 of Prevotella sp. Taxonomy (GTDB): domain Bacteria; phylum Bacteroidota; class Bacteroidia; order Bacteroidales; family Bacteroidaceae; genus Prevotella. The sequence goes on from JAEEVS010000050.1 coordinate 65,132, forward strand.
GCAGAGCCCACCCTAAGGTGTTGCTCACGGCGTGGTTGTCAGGATTCTCAAAGTTCAGCCTGTACAGTTCGTTGAGCACCTCGCTGGCTCTGCCGTCTTTCACCATCGCCATGCAGTAGTTCAGGGCATACGATAAGCGGTCGGGCTGCAATGTGCGCAGAGCATCGTAATAGAATGCTGCCTTGCCGTAGTCGCCGCTTGAGTAGTAAGCCTTAGCCATTCCCCTCATACTGGGCTGGTGGTTAGGGTGCTCCTGCAGGTATGAGTTGTAGTAATCTACTGCCTCGCCATAAACGCCCTCGTTCATCAGCAGTTCGCCTGACAGGTAGTCCAGCTCGGCATCGTCCTGGTTGGGGTAGCAGTTTATCAGGTCCTCCAACGCGCGCAGGTACTTTTTCTTTATCATGTATTTTCCCATCTCCATCATGTGTGGGGTATCTACATAACTCAGTGATATCAGCCATGCCTCAAAGTCCTCAGCATCCTTGAAGGGGTCGTTGAGTGCCTTGCCCAGAGGGTGAATGGAGAAGAAGCGGAACAGGTCTTGCAGATACTGCCTCCTTACGTATGTGGGTTCCTGCACCTCGCTTATGTCTTTGTGCATGCCTATAGGTCCCAGGTCGCCTTCCTCCATCAGTTCGCGCATCTTGTCTGAGAAATCGCCTATCACGTCTGCCATGGCAAATACGAAGGAGTATTTGTCTGAATTGCAGAACGGTCCCATCTCCAGCACCCTCTCCAAGAATTTGCTGCCCTTCAGCTTCTCTGCCACTGCAGTCAGGTCGGGGTGGTTGATGTCGAACGGTGCAAACCAGTTTGACACCTTGTTAAAGAACGGGTAGCGCTTCATCTGCTTGAATCCTCCGAAGAATATGTCTGAGCCCTGCTTCTGCATCTTCTGCACCTTCATGATGTTCTGCTCCATAGCCTCAATCTTCTCCTCTGAGTCTTCGTCGCTGTTCTCCTCGTCCTTCTCCACTATGCCGTTTCGGGTCACTATGAAGGGCTGGTTCTTTATTATCTCAGGCATTATGGTCTCGTTTATCTTCGTAGCATCCACATCAGCCTGGGTGCATTTTATCAGTTGTATCTGCAACTCTATGAGTGCCTTCACAGCCTCGTCGCTGTCTAACAGTTCCTTCAGCACCTCGTCACGCTTTTTGTTATACACGGCATCTCTGTCCATGCTCAGCGCCAGAACACATCCCACAAAGGCTCTCTGCCTCATGTCCTCGTACATCGAGATTTGTCCTTCGTCACCTTGTCCCTTTGTACTTTGTATCTTGTCACTTAGTCCCTTATATATCCTTGCTAAACAAAGTGCTTTCTGCTTCGAGAAATGCTGCAGGGTGCTCAGCGTCAGTGCACCTATCAGTATGTAGTGCTGACTGGTCAGTTTCACGTCGCCAGTGAAGTGGCTCACCCAGTCCTCTATGTTCTCGTTGCGCCAGTGGTATGATGCCATCACCTCATAGAAGGCATACTCGGCATTAGCCTCCAGCAGAGCCTCTACCGATGAGTCCATCTGCTTCACGTAAGGCATCCATGCCTTCACTAATGGCATCTCCCTCAGCTGCTCACACACCTGTATGTCATAATCCAGATTGCTCAGCTTGCCCTTGATGCCTCTGAATATCTCGCCTCGCTTAGGGTCGTTCACACCCCTCACAAAGTAGTCGCGCAGCATCTGAAACTCCGTTCTCAGCATCTCCAGCCTCTCGGCAAAGTTCTCGTTAGGATACTTCGCCGCAGTCACTGCCAGAGCGTTTATCGCATCTATTATCTGTCCGTTTTCTATCAGGTATATCGTATTCACTTCCATATCCATTCGTAATTTTCCTTGCCAAATCTTCTAATCGAGTCCTGAGCTATCCTCAGTGGCTCCTTCAGCTTCGCTACGTTAACGATATCGTTCCAATTTCCATCCCCCTTCCGTAGCGAGCCTTGCTCGCGTTTCGTAGCAACCTCTGGTTGCGTATCGTAGGCGCTTGCGCCGTTTCGTAGCGAGCTTTGCTCGCGTTTCGTTTCGCTGAATCGCAGGTTCAGCGAATAGGCTCCTTGCTTCACTGCCATCGTCGCATAAGGCTCAGGCAGCATCGCTGCATCCACATTGCCCGTCGTCAGCATCTTCAGTCGCACCTTCAGGTCCTCCACCTGAATGATGAACACAGGCTGCTTGGCATTCATCAGCGAGTCCACCGCCATGCGAGCCAGGTCGTAGGAGTGTCCCTCCTTGTCAGTCGCTATCACCTTGTCATTCAACTGGCTGATGCGCTTGATTCTTGCCTTCTTCGATGTTACCAGCTTGAAATCTATCGCCTCGTCATTCACACAAACGTCAGCCTCGCCCCTCTCCACAGCCTGTCGGCATTCAGCTATCGAACCCTTCCTTATCAGTCTCACGTCAGCGTGCAGAGAGTCAAGCAGTCCCAGGTGCTCAGCCACCACCAGTGGCAGACACTCATCCACCTCCACTATAGCCACTCTCACAGCCTTAGCCGAAGTAGCCTTCTCAGCCTCATCGCCATCCTTGCCAGAACAAGCCGCCAGACTCATCACCAGCACTCCCCACGCCAATATGTATTCTACTAATCTCATAAACTAATGCAAAGGTAATAAATTACCTTGACCTATGCAATTTTAGGGTAGTTTTTAACATTTAAGCCCATCCCCTCTATAGAGGCATTACTTTTAGGGTATAAAAGCATTACTTCTATCGCTAAAAGCATTACATTTAGCGCTAAAAGCATAGCTTTTATCTTTGCCCCGTTTTCCTCTCCGTTCTGTATGGTTACGTATTACGTAACCCACTGAACTACAGTCTGTTGCAGGAAAAATCACTTTTCCTCTCAGAAAAGCCGTTTTTGCACACTTTTGCCCTTTTGTGCAGGGCAGTTTTTAACATTTCAGGCAATTACCAGGCGCAAAAAGGTTAACAAGGTTAACAAGGTTAACTTGATGTTTTTGGTGAACAAGGTGAACAAAGTGAACATCGTGATTTTGTAGAAAATGTAGAAAATGTAAAAATTGTAACTTTTGTAACTTTTGTAAACAAAGTAAACAAGGTAAACAAAGTCAACAAAGTCAACAAAGTCAACCGAACTTGCATGCTCGCGCACGTATATATATTATATAATAATACCCCTTTAATATAAAAAATATAATAAATTATATTTTTTATATAGTTCCCCCTCTTCTTTATTTATCTCTTAATCTCAGTCAAATCTCTCAGACTCAAAAAACAGGAAGTTAACCTTGTTAACCTTGTTAACCATTTCTACAAAAGTTACAATTTCTACATTTTCTACAATTTGAAGTCAACCTTGTCAACTTTGTCAAACTTTTTCTGTCAACCTCTCCAGAAAAATATCATGGTTGACTTTGTTGACCTTGTTTACTTTGTTTACCAAAGTTACCTTTTGATGTAGCCGATGTTGTTTTTTGTTGTCCTTGTTGTCTTTATAATCTATTCTCTTTTGTCCTTATTCTATCCTTTGTCTTCGTCTTCGTAGCCCTTCAGGGCGTTTCGTTTTCGTAGGCGTCAGCCTCCTTCCATGTCCATCCGTGATCTTTTACTTATTACTTTTTACTTATTACTTTTTACTTATTACTTCCCCGTCAGGGGGCAGGTGTTATCCGTGGTCTTTTCATTAAGGCACCGTCGCAAAACGCGACACCCCTTGCAAGGGAGTAACGAAACGTGACACCCTTTGATGGCGCATGAACATTATTCATACCCCTTGTTGTAAATCTTTTTGATAAATCTTTTTGCAATTTCGAAAGTTTTTCTTAATTTTGCAGATGTAATAATAAGGAACAGGTTTATTTATGGAAGATTTTGTATTAACAATCCCCACAAAAGATAAGGAATTCGTTGAGACACTAGTGCAACGAATGGGATGGACCATACGCTTCAGACGTGAGTCAGTTGACAGGTTTATTAAATCATGTCCTAAATCTCCGCTGATGACGGATGATGAGATCCAGGCAGAGATTAATGCTGTACGTAAAGGCAAATGAAGGTTCTGTTAGATAGCAATCTTTGGATTTCGTTTATGATAGGACGGCGTCTCTCGTCTCTATCAGACGTGATGTGTAACCATGATGTGGAGATTTATACTTGCGAAGAACAGTTAAATGAAATCAGGGAGGTAATATCAAGAGAAAAATTTACGAATCTAATATCACCAGAAACACGATACTATTTCTTTGAAATGATATATGATGTTTGTCATATCGCAGAAATAACAGTAGAGGCAAAGTCTGACATTCGTGACCCTAAGGATTTATATCTGCTTTCAATAGCAGAGAGCATACCAGTTGATTATATAGTTAGTGGGGATAAAGATTTGACAGATTTAGAGTCACATGCAGGAATACCGATACTAAAATACTCAGAATTCTTGGAGAAAATTTAATTATTATTTTATTTACCTTTTGTTTGATAACGACATACCTGAAACAGGTATCTGGTTCTAAATGCGACACCATTTGATGGGGTAACGAAACGTGACTACATAGGTGTGTCACTATTAATGACACCCCCTCAAAAAAACTTTGTTTTTTCTTTGTTATTCCAAAGATTTTTTGTAATTTTGTAGTGTTAAACTAAAACCAGAAAAATAAGGAGAGCAATCATGACAACCTATACGAAATTTAAGGAATATATTTGGCTCGTAAACACCATCTATCATGCTAAGGCGATAAGTTTGGCAGAGATAAATAAAAGATGGTTGCTGACTGATATGAGCGATGGTGTTGACATTTCTCGAACAACATTCTACCGTCACAAGTGTGCCATAGAAGATATCTTTGGTATAATAATAGAATGCGACAAAAAGAATGGCAACAAGTATTACATAAGCAATGACCATGTGCTGGATGAAGACACAGTGCAGAACTGGATGCTCTCAACTCTCAGTGTGGGTAATATAGTGGAGGAGAGTCAGAGCCTGCATGAGCGTATTCTGTTGGAGCATATTCCTTCAGGTGGGGAACTATTACGCCAGATAATCAAGGCGATGAAGGAAAACAGGGCTGTCATGATAACATACAGACGATATACTGCTGTTGCAAGCACTACATTCTCTGTAGAACCATATTGTGTAAAGTTATTCAGACAGCGTTGGTATATGGTGGGAAAACTCTCTAATGGCTATCTGGCAACATTCTCTTTAGATCGTATTGAGAGCCTTGATTTGCTCGCCAGGAAATTCAAGGTGGACAAGGATTTTGATGCGAAGGATTTCTTCAAGGATAGTTTTGGCATAGTGGTTGATGAAAAGATTCCGATACTGAGAATAGTGCTGAGAGCCTATGGATACGAACCTTATTATATGCGTGACCTGCCTCTGCATCCTACCCAAAAAGAGATAAACACTACGGAGGATTATGCCGACTTTGAATTGAAGTTAAGACCTACATCAGATTTTATGACCAAACTCATATCCAGAGGAGAATGGCTTGAAGTTTTGGAACCGCAGAGCCTGGCTGACGAGGTGGTGGAATGGCATAAAAAAGCTGTGGAAAGATACAAAAAATGAAAAAAAGTTTTCGCCTGTTCCATGAATTGAAACAACCTAAGACTAACTTTGCACTCGTAAACTGGATGTGTAACCAAAAAACAGAAAAGTTATGAAAGCAAAGAAGAAGTATTTTATGGATTGTCATCTGGCAGGTCGCAAGTACCATGATGCAGATGAGGTGTGGGACAAGCTGAAAGTGGGAACAGTGCTGCATTTACAGCGTGATTTGGAAAATCGTTATGACATGGATGCAGTTGCAGTGATGTATCATGAAGAGAAAGAGGACGAGGATTACTGCATAGGCTACATACCAAGAACGGAGAACGAAACAATCGCCTCGATTCTTGAAATGGGATGGACAGACATCTTTGAGTGTCGCATCAGCAAGATAAATCCAGATGCCCATCCTGAGGCTCAGATATACCTGACAATAAAAATCAAGAGAAACAAACGTGCAGAATAATTAAAAATGTAACGACTATGGCAACAAATAATAAAATAACTGTGACGGGCAAAGGTAGTATTCACGTAGTGCCAGATGTGACTCGTCTTGAGGTTACGATAGAAAGCGTTTTCAAAACCTACAACGATGCCTATAAACAGGCAAAGGAGAATGCTGACTGGATGGCTAAGATACTGGAATACAACAAGAAGAGCGGCAAGTTGGCAAAGACCATTCGCCTTGACATAACAGACCACACCATCAGTCAGTATGACGACGATGACCACTATGTAGGTCAGATAAAGACGGGTTTCGACCTCGACCAGCGTTTCAAGGTGGACTTGGAGATAAATCCAGTTCTCATCAATAAGATTGTGCGCGGTGTGGGCAAATTCATTCCTGGTGCGCAGATAAGCATAGGCTACACCATTCTTGACCAGCGCCCCTGCCAGCTGAAGATGCTGGAGCGGGCAGTCAAAGATGCCACACAGAAGGCTGAGATAATGGCAGCGGTAGCAGGTTGCAAACTGGGCAATGTAATCAATATCAATTACGGTCATCAGGAGATACATATATATTCTGAGGCACGAAACATCCACTCTAATTCTGAGGCGATGGCATGTGATAGCAGTAGCCTCGATATCACCCCTGACGATTTGTCAATGAATGATACCGTAGAGGTAGAGTGGGAATTGGTAAGTTAGAATCGCATAATATTGATATGTAAAAAGGGAGTGCAAACCACGACTCCCTTTTTATGTAAGTTTTCAATGAAATATTTTGCTATATCAAAAGTTTTTGTTACCTTTGTAGTGTTAAACTAAAACTAGTGAAAATCAAATTTAAGTAGATGGGACAAAAGATAGAGATAATCAATAACTGGACACTTCCAAGGATATTTCAAGAATTGGAGAATGGTAACATGCGCATTCCTAGATTCCAGAGAGCTTATGTGTGGGAAAGAACAAAGATTGTCAGTCTATTGAATAGCATATACAAACAATATCCGATAGGTTCATTTTTTCTATGGGATACAGACATGAATATGGATGGATTCTGTCGTGATATCACAGAACTCGGTTTTCCCAAGAAACCAGAAGCTAGCAAGTTCTCATTTATTCTTGATGGACAGCAGAGAATAACATCGCTGTATGTAGCTCTAAGAGGTAAAACATTAAATGATGTTGATTATAGCAAGATTTGTTTTAACCTTGATAAGAAACATTTTAAGGTCCCCAAGTTAAAGACTGAACCAAACAATATTCCTGTATGGAAAATTTATGATGATAAAGAGTACGGTAATCTTTTGCAATATTATTTCAGTACAGGTAAGATGGATTTTGGTAAACTGATTCAGGATTGTCATGAATTGTTGAGTACATATCCTGTCAGTATAATTAAATCCATGAACATGGAACTGGACGAAGTTGTTACTATCTTTGAACGTATCAATCAAGGTGGAAAGCGCCTCTCTCTGTTTGACTTGGTTCATGCATCAGTGTGGTCTGAGGATTTTGATATGCGAAATAAGATAGCCGAGTTCAATAACGACCCAGTTATAAAGATTTTTGGTTCTTTAGACTCTGAAATCTTTACTCAGTCCCTTGCATTGAATATATCAGGTGATTGTACCAACAGGCATCAGTTGAGTCTTACTAATGCCGATTGTAAAAGTAACTGGCAGAATACTACGGAATGTATTCGCTTGGCCATTGACTTTGTAAAGAACCTTGGTGTACAACAGTTATCTATTATTCCTTACAATAGTATCTTAGCAGTTATTCAGCACTACTTCTTCCTTTCAGGTGAGAAATTTGTCAATGCAGGAGTGAAGGATTTGATATCAGGTTGGTTCTGGACAGTTACCTTCTCTCAGCGATACTCTAGTTCCACGTTAACTAGAATGAATGAAGATGTGCTATGGATAAAAGATTTGGCTAAAGGTATTATGAATCCGCGCCGATTTGCTGTTAAGTTAAGCATTGACGACTTAGTGCGTGTAAGGATGAACCTGCGTTCTGTAATAAAGAATGGAGTTCTCTGCTTGATGGCTCTCAATGGACCACAAGACTTTGATAATGGCGATTTTGTTACGCTTGATAAGACAAACGCATCTCGTTCTAATTCAAAGGAGAATCACCATTTCTTCCCTTATGCTTTGAGAAATCAGTTTGCTATTACACAAGACGAAGCAAATTCTGTACTTAATTTTGCTTTCATTACAAAGCGCTTAAACCAACAGATTAGCGCAAAGCATCCTAGTGTATATCTTAACAACTATGAATTGGTAAATGCTAATATACAAGCATGTTTAGCAACTCATTTTATTAACGAGGATGCATTCATAGCAGCCAAGAATGATAACTTCAAAGAATTTATTTCATCGCGAGGTAAAACTATTCTTTTAAAGATTCAGCAGGTATGTAATATAGATGATGATAAGGAAGCAATTCAAATGCTTGAAACAGATGATGATGTAGAAGAACTAGATTTTGCTGAAGACAACAATTAGTAGAACACAGTTAGAACACAGATAAGAAGTGAGTGTTCCTCTCAAGTACTGACTCTGCATAGTGCATACTCATGAATGAACTTGAAGGAACGTATACGTTCCTTCAGCTCAAAAATCTATATTCCCCCTTAAAATTTGGAGGAAATAAACTTTAAAGTTGATTTTTGTTGCCTAAAAATTTGCAAGAATCAACTTTTATGCTTATTTTTGCAGCAGAAATAGAAAAGAGATGGAAAGAAACCTGTTTATAGAGTTGTTGGAGGATGGAGAGAAGGTAAGTCTTTATTCGCCTCACTTCGAAGGAGAGGAATACTCGGAATTTGAAAAGTTCTTGTTGACATTCAAGGATGAGTATCCTGATGATGTCCGTCAGTTGGTTTATAGATTGGATATAATCAAGCGTGACGGGGCACTGGATAGGCATTTCAGATATGAAGGAACAAAGCATGACAGGGTAATGGCTCTGCCATCGCATCTGGAAACGACATCGTTACGACTATATTTGCTGAATATACAGGCGAAGATATTGATTTTAGGTAATGGAGGACTAAAACATACGGCTACTTATCAGGAGGATGATAACCTGCATCGACAGGTTAAGACTCTGCAGAAGATAGATATAGAACTGAAAAGAAGGGAAAAAGACAGAATTATAACAGTCAGGGGTACTGAGCTGTTGGGTGAATTGTCTTTTAATATTAAGGAATAAGAAAGAGAGGTTATTATGAAGACAAACAGAATTATGGATGAAATACGTAAGACAATTTCTCCAGAGATGAAGATGCAGATGGAATTATCTGTGGCTATTGCCAATAGGATTTATGAAATATTGGAGAAGAAGGGAATGACACAGAAGGAGTTTGCTCAACTGATGGGTAAGACGGAAACTGAGGTGAGCCGTTGGCTCTCTGGCACTCACAACCTGACCATGGCAACGATATGCAAGATTTCTGCTGCTCTGGGAGAAAAGATAATAGGAGTGCCTACCTATTCTTATCCTACAGTAGAGGAAGAGCGCATGATAGTGGCTGAGAGCCTCTGATATTTCCCCTTAAAATTTGGAGGAAAGGAAAAAGTTCGTAATTTTGCACCCAATATTACTATAAATGAATGGAATGATGAAGACATTACTGATGACTATGCTGCTCGCAATATGCGGAGCATCGCTGACTGTGGATGCCCAGGTGATGAAGGCTGCCGACTTGGAGAGATATGCCAAGAACCGTTATGGCGATAAGTGGGTGGATGCTGCTATGACGCTGGCGGGCGATATGAAGTTTGACAAGAACGAGTCGCTTACTTATCAGGAGGTGATCCAGGCTCCAGGCAAGACGAAGCAGCAGCTGTATCTGATGCTGAACTACTGGGCTACGGCTACGTTTAAGGATAAGCAGGCGATAACGCTGAACGACAAGGAGGACGGATGCATAATCATATCGTCAACGCTGGATGCTATTGCCGACCACACTGGTACGCTATATCGCTACATAGTGAGCATAACGCCTGTGATAAGGGTTGACATCAAGGACGGCAAGGTGCGTGTGACCTATACGGTGCAGAACTATGACGTGGTGAAGGTGGAAAGCGGCGGATGGCTGGGCGGATTGACGAATACGGACAGCAAAGACCACAACCGCAACAAGGATGTGTATGCTGACGGCAAACGTATGAATGCTGACAAGACGGACCGCCGACTCTATGACGAGCAATGGGAGATAGTGCGCCACTATCCCTTCGTGGAGAAGGACCAGCAGAAACGCACATGCTCAAAGGCTCTCGTGATGACTCACGCTTACTCTAATGCCATAATGGACAAAATAGAGGAAGCGGTGAAGAATGGCCTCATAGGTAATGAGGACGATAACTGGTAAGCTTTTCTTTTATCGGATGAAATTCATTGGTGTCAAAGGCTCACTCCAAATGAATTCACAGACTATGACTATCTCCCTGCATGAAGAGAGTGGCAATTAGACCATTTTCATCATCGTATAACACGCTGATTATTAAAATGTTTATTCCTCTATATCCGTGACGGTGGAGATGGCGTTGATGAAGTTATAGGAGATGGTTTCAATCATGGCGATGTTGAGTCGTGTAGCCATGCTGAAGGTGTTTTTCTCGAGAGCCCTACTCAGAGCGAGGTGATATAGTTTGCCTGCCTTTGGGTAGGGTTTGCGGTAGAAGGGTATTTCTTCGGGTTTGAAGCCCCAGAAGTCGATGAGTATGTTGGCTTCAAGGTTAGCCACTTGCACCAGTCCGATGGTGTGCAGCCATGTGGTGAGTTTGTTGGCATCGATGCTGTCGAGTTGCTGTCTGAGCAGTCTGCCGAGTGCTATGATGCCCTCGATGCTCACGTTGGAGGTGATGAGTGCGTGGGCGTTGGCAACGATGGTGTCGAGCACGAGGAGGGTTTCGTCTGATGTGTCAGGGGCGTTCATCTCTTCTTCGCGCACTTCCATGAGGTGCTTGTCTGACCAGTGGTTGAAGAGTGTGGCATCGGTCAGGGGGTATTCGCGCTGGAAGGGTACCACATCGAGCTCTTTGCCCAGCTGGGGCGCTCCCATTGCCACGTAGCCGAGCACGTTGAGTGTTTCGGCTGCCTTGCAGAGCATTCGCCATTTGTAGGGCGACATGGGTTCGAGCGGCTGCGAGGTGTCGTTGAATGCGCCTGCCTTGAGCAGGGCTATGAGGTTATTGGTTATTGAGTTGTGCATTGGCTTTGGCTAAGTCTTCTGGTGTATCTATTCCTATTGTTTCGGTGGTGGTTTCGCCAACCTTGATGCGATAGCCGTTCTGCAACCAGCGCAGTTGTTCGAGTGACTCGGCTATCTCGAGTGACGACTGGGGTAGGAGGGTGACCTCTCTCAGCACCTCGCGACGATAAGCGTACATGCCTATGTGCTTTAGGTAGGGGAAGTGGTCAGCCCACTCTTGTGGCTCCTTGCCTCGGCAGTAAGGTATGACGCTACGGCTGAAGTACATGGCGAAGCCTCGGTTGTCGAGCACTATCTTGGGTGAGTTGGGGTTTTGCACAGCCTCTGTATTGCTGCCAAACCTGATGCCGAGTGTGGCTATCTGGGTGGTGGCATCGTCGAAGCAGCGGCATACGCTC
>JAEEVS010000051.1:0-11311 GCA_016290975.1 Prevotella sp.
TCAACAAAAATCTTCCATTCTTCCTATATAAGAGATTGTGATTTCCCCTGCATCGAAAGTTGATAGACCTTAAGGAATATTGGTTTGGTTTAGTTCGCTTTATATATAAAAAGGGATAAACTAAACCTATTTGCCCACGCAGAAGTGGGAGAAGATGTTGTTTAGGGTTTCTTGAGGGGTGATTTGCCCTCCTGTGATGTCAGCGAGGTGGGAGAGGGTGAGGCGGAGGTCTTCAGCAAGGAGGTCGCTGGGGATTTGTTGTTTCATGCCGTCGATGACGCGGGAGAGGCTTTCGTTGGCTTTCATGAGGGCGTCATAGTGGCGGGCGTTGGTGATTATGATGTCGTTCTCGGAGATGTCGGGGATGTTGGCTGAAGCGTAGATTGCCTCTTCGAGTTGGGAGAGGTCGGTATCGTACTTAGCGGAAATGGCTATAAATGAAGAATGAGGAATGAAGAATGAAGAATCGTTCTTTACAGTTAAGCCTTTATCTGATTTCGTGATGACGATGATTAGTTCCTTTCCTTCGCAGCGTGTCTGCATTTCTTGCTGTTCGGAGACTGTGGGAGCTTCGTCAAGGAGCCAGAGGATGATACGCGCTTTTTCGATGGTTTGGTAGGTGCGCTCTATACCGATAAGTTCCACAGTGTCAGAGGTTTGGCGAATGCCAGCGGTGTCGATAAAACGGAAGGTGACGCCATGAATATCAATGGTATCTTCTATGGTGTCACGAGTGGTGCCGTGGATGTTGCTCACTATGGCGCGCTCGTCTTTCAGCAGACGATTGAGCAGGGTACTTTTGCCTACGTTTGTCTTGCCCACGATGGCAACAGGGATGCCTTGTTTAAGAGCCTGACCTGTCTCGAATGATTTGGCGAGAGAGGTTATGTGGTTTTCTATCTTGGTGGCAAGTGTGAGGAGTTCCGTTCTGTCTGCAAATTCCAGTTCTTCGTGGTCGGAGAAGTCGAGCTCGAGTTCAAGCAACGAGGTGAGTTTCAGGAGTTTCTCGCGCAGATGGGATAGCTCGGACGAGAATTGTCCTCGCAACTGACTGAGGGCGAGATGGTGGGTAGCCTGGTTGGTTGAGGCTATAAGGTCAGCCACAGCTTCGGCTTGTGATAGGTCCATCTTGCCGTTGAGGTAGGCTCGCTGGGTGAATTCGCCAGGGTTAGCCATTTTGCATCCCTCTTGTATGAGGCGTTCCAACACCTTATTTATAATATAGCGTGAGCCGTGACATGAAATCTCTGCACTATCCTCGCCTGTGTAGGAATGGGGTGCGCGGAAAACGGTGACGAGGACTTCATCAATTAGGTTTGAGGTTTTATCTATTATACGACCGTAGTGAACGGTATAACCCTTTGCATCAACAAGATTCTTGCTGAATATCTTGGATAATATCTGCAGGCTCTGGTTGCCTGATATCCTGATTATGCCGAGCGCTCCACCTGTAGCGGTTGCAAGGGCGCAAATGGTCGTTTCTTGGTTCAAAGGTTCAAACCTATATTATTTCATGAATACGAAATAGACTGCGGCGACGAGGCAGAGGAATGCTGCTGCGTGATTCCAGTGCAGGCTTTCGTTTTGGAACATTATGTTGGCGAGGAAGGTGAAGACTATGAGTGAGACACACTCCTGTATCACCTTGAGCTGTACGAGGGAGAAGGGACCTCCGTTGCCAGCGAAGCCGATACGGTTGGCAGGCACCTGGCAGCAATACTCAAAGAATGCGATGAGCCACGAGAATGCTATTACGAGAATCAGTGGCCAACTGGTTGATGTGCCGTTCTGTTGCAGTTTCAGGTGACCGTACCAGGCGAATGTCATGAATACGTTACTCAGTATGAGAAGCAGTATGGTGTATAGAGCGTTCAAATTAGTTGAGAGTTGAGAGTTTAGAGTTTAGAGTTAGATTCTGTCTAAGACGAGTTTTATGAGGTCGTTGATGTTGGCTTTATATTCAGTATTCATGTCTTTGCCATACCTGTCAGCTATCACCATGCAGCAGGTCATAGCGCGATGGCCGAGTAGGGCAGCGAGACCAGCCACAGCCGATGATTCCATCTCGAAGTTGCATATTTTCAGGTCCTCATCAAACTTTTCGTCATGATAAACGAAAGAATCCACTTTCACATCTACGTAAGGGTCTTGCGGTATGAGTCTCACGCAGCGTCCCTGTGGTCCGTAGAATCCTCCACAGGCAATGGTGATGCCCTTTATCATATCCTTTTGGGCAATCTGCTCTATGAGAGTAGGGTCAGCAACAGCCACGTATGGCGAACCCTTCTTGGGTGACCAGTTCATGTGCTTCTTAAATTTCTCCTCCATATCGAGGTCACACACCAGGTCTCTGTCCAGATAATAGTTCAACAGACCGTCGAAGCCGATAGACTTGACGCTTGCCACGAATGAACCCAGATGGGTGAAAGGTTGCAGTCCTCCGCAGGTGCCTACTCGCACGAGGGTGAGTTGCTTCTTCTCCTTCTTTATCTCGCGCTTCTCGAGGTCGATATTGACCAGAGCGTCCAGCTCAGTCATTACGATATCGACATTATCGCATCCTATGCCAGTAGAAACGCACGATATGCGCTTACCCTTGTAAGAGCCCGTAATGGTGTGAAACTCACGCGCTTGCACTTCGCACTCTATCTTGTCAAAGAAAGCTGCAACGGTTGCTACTCTGCCTTGGTCACCAACCAGAATTATGCGATCAGCCAGTTGTTCAGGGCGCAGATGCAGATGGAATACGCTACCATCAGCATTGATAGGAAGTTCTGAAGGAGGAATCATATTCTTTTCGTTTTTAGGTTTTTAGTTCAAAATGCCCATAACAGGCTTTTTTCCTGCTACGGGCATTTAGGGTTATAATAATGTATTATTTAGAGAGAGCCTCATGCATGTTGGCAGCAGCACGACGGCCGTCACCCATAGCGAGGATAACGGTAGCACCGCCACGAACGATGTCGCCACCAGCGAAGAGCATAGGACGTGATGACTGCATGTCGTCGCCAACGGCTATGGTGTTCTTTCTGCCCAGTTCCAGACCCTTGATAGATGTAGGAACGAGTGGGTTTGGTGATACGCCGACAGCTACCACAACCTGATCAACGTCTATGGTAATCTTCTCGCCAGTTGGTTCTGGAGAGCGACGACCAGAAGCATCAGGTTCGCCAAGTTTCATAACCTCGAGAACAGCCTTGCTTACGGCACCCTTCTCATCGCCTATGTACTCAGCTGGGTTGTGCAGAGTGAGGAAGTTGATACCCTCCTCCTTAGCATGCTTCACCTCCTCCAGACGAGCAGGCATCTCAGCCTCAGAACGACGATATACGAGTGTCACGTTAGCACCCAGACGCTTAGCCGTACGGCATGAGTCCATAGCTGTGTTGCCACCACCCACTACGAGCACGTTCTTGCCCAGATTCATTGGGGTATCTGTCTTTGGGTTGGCAGCATCCATGAGGTTCACACGAGTGAGGTACTCGTTTGACGACATGATGTTGATAAGGTTCTCGCCAGGAATGTTCATGAAGTTTGGCAATCCAGCGCCAGAACCTACGAAGATGCCCTTGAAGCCAGACTTCTCCAGTTCGTCAACAGAGATTGTCTTGCCCACGATTACGTCAGTCTGGAAGTGAACACCCATCTTGCGGAGGTTCTCTATCTCGACGTCAACAATAGCGTTAGGCAGACGGAACTCAGGAATACCATATTTGAGCACACCGCCAATCTCGTGCAGAGCCTCGAATACGTAAACGTCGTAGCCCTTCTTCACCATATCGCCAGCGAAAGAAAGTCCTGCAGGACCAGAACCCACTACAGCAATCTTGATGCCGTTAGATGGTGCTATCTCAGGCAGAGACATCTGACCAGACTGGCGCTCGTAGTCAGCTGCGAAGCGCTCCAGATAGCCTATAGCCACAGCAGGCTCGTTCATTTTCAGGTGGATACACTTGCTCTCACACTGCTTCTCCTGAGGACAAACACGACCACAGACAGCAGGCAGGGCAGAAGTGTTCTTCAGCACCTTGGCAGCAGCCAGGAACTGACCGCGCTCTATATTCTTGATGAATGAAGGAATGTTGATATTAACAGGACAGCCCTCTACACATGATGGGTTAGCGCAGTCCAGACAGCGCTTAGCCTCAGTGAGAGCCATCTCCTTAGTCAGTCCGATGTTAACCTCCTCAGTACGGGTGGTAGCACGATATACTGGGTCGAGCTCAGGCATCTTCACGCGCTCTATGGCTGTGCGCTCCTTTGGCTTCATGCTCTTGCGGAGCTCCTCACGCCAAGGTGCCTTGCGGTCGAGCAATACCTCCATTGGGTCGTCCACAGGCTCAGCATCCATCTTTACGTCAGTCTTCTCAGCCTTGCCAGTCTCAGAGTCGCTATACACATGCTCAGCGTAGTGCTCCATCTCGTCCAGCTCAGCCTTCTTGAAGGTTCCCATGCGCTTGAACATCTCGTCCCAATCTACGAGGGCACCGTCAAACTCAGGTCCGTCGATGCAGACAAACTTGGTTTTGCCTCCGATGGTCAGACGGCAAGCGCCACACATACCAGTTCCGTCAACCATGATGGTGTTGAGCGAAACGTCAGTAGATATGCCGTACTTCTGGGTTGTGAGGCAAGAGAACTTCATCATTATTGGAGGTCCGATGGCGAATGCCTTATCGATATGCTCCTGCTCAGCAAACTTCTCGATACCGATAGTCACTACGCCCTTCTCGCCCTTTGAGCCGTCGTCAGTCATGATGATGAGCTCGTCAGAAGAAGCACGCAACTCGTCCTCGAGTATCACCAGCTCAGCTGTTCTGCCAGCCAATACGGTGAGCACCCTGTTGCCAGCAGCCTTCAGTCCGCGGACTATAGGCAGCATAGGAGCAGCACCCACACCACCACAGGCGCAGATAACGGTTCCGAATTTCTCGATGTGTGTTGGGTTGCCGAGTGGTCCTACTACGTCAGCCACTTCGTCGCCTACGTTGAGGTTACACAACTTAGTTGATGACAATCCCACTTCCTGAATTACCAATGTGATAGTGCCACGCTCTATGTCAGAATCGGCGATGGTAAGAGGCATACGCTCACTATGCTTGTCCACACGCACAATGACAAAGTTGCCAGGCTTACGGCTCTTAGCTATCAGCGGAGCCTCAATCTCGAAAAGGAACACCTTCTCAGAGAATTGTTTCTTGGTTACAATCTTGAACATAATGTTTTTGTGTTATATCTTTATTTAATGATTTCGCATCCCATGTAAGGAACCAGAACGCTTGGCACCTTGATGCCGTCCTCTGTCTGGTTGTTCTCGAGTATGGCAGCCACGATGCGAGGCAGAGCCAGAGCCGAACCGTTAAGGGTGTGGCAAAGCTCAGTCTTCTTAGTCTGGCTGTTACGATAGCGGCACTTCAAGCGGTTAGCCTGATAGGTGTCGAAGTTAGAAACTGACGAAACCTCCAGCCAACGCTTCTGAGCCTCAGAATATACCTCGAAGTCGTAGCATATAGAAGAGGTGAAGGACTGGTCGCCGCCACAGAGCAGCAGAATGCGGTAAGGCAGCTCCAACTTCTTCAGCAATCCCTCCACATGAGCCAGCATCTCCTTGTGGCTCTCCTTAGAGTGCTCAGGCTTGTCTATGCGCACAATCTCAATCTTTGAGAACTCATGCAGACGGTTCAGTCCTCTTACGTCCTTGCCGTATGAGCCAGCCTCCCTGCGGAAACACTGGGTGTAAGCGCAGTTCTTGATAGGCAGCTCGCTCTCGTCGAGTATCACGTCACGATAGATATTCGTCACAGGCACCTCAGCCGTTGGAATGAGGTAGAGGTCGTCTATCTCGCAGTGGTACATCTGTCCCTCCTTGTCAGGCAACTGACCAGTGCCGTAACCAGAAGCCTGGTTCACCACCGTTGGAGGCATAATCTCTGTGTAACCAGAAGCCCTTGCCTCGTCGAGGAAGAAGTTGATGAGAGCCCTCTGCAAACGTGCACCCAAGCCCACATAGACAGGGAAACCTGCGCCAGAAATCTTCACGCCAAGGTCAAAGTCTATGAGGTTATACTTCTTGGCAAGCTCCCAGTGAGGCAGCTTGGCAGTCTCCACCACAGGGTTAGCCGTCCAGTTGCCTACGGTATCAGTGCCGTCGCACTCCTTCAGGTTCGACTTCACCACCTTGTTATCCTCAGCCGTAGCACCCTCAGGCACCTCGTCGTATGGTATGTTAGGAATCTGACAGAGTAGGGTAGTCAGCTCCTGCTGAGCCTGACCCATCACGCTCTCCAGCTCCTTCGACTTATCCTTCAGCTGAGCCACCTTAGCCTTAGCCTCCTCAGCAGCCTCCTTGTTGCCCTGCTTCATCAGCATGCCTATCTGTGCAGCAGCCTTCTTCTGCTCGCTAAGGTTAGCATCCAGTTCCTGCTGAGTCTCGCGACGCTTCTTGTCCACAGCCATCACCTCGTTGATAGCCTCCTCAGCATTAGCAAAATGCTTCTTCTCGAGACCCTTAATTACTCGTTCTCTCTCTTCTGTGATAAGTTTAAGTGTAAGCATATATAAATGTAATTTGTTGTCCTATTAGTCTGCAAAGGTACAAAAAAAACTACATTCAGCCTAACTTTTTCCTTATAAAAATAATAATGAACGCATAAATTATTTGAAATCCTTGCCATTAGATTAACAAAACGTAAGCAAAAACCTCCATTTTGTGACACTCTGCTCATTCAAAAATCTCCGTTTCTAAATCAAATCTAGAGCATTCCAACCCCCATTTTTAACCAAAAATCGGACAAATCTCAATTTCCAACTATAAAAGCATTACTTTTAGAGATAGAAGCATTACTTCTGCATGCAAAAGCATTGCTTCTGCAACCAAAAATCCGTCCCTTATTCGCAGATTATCACACCAATATCACAGCATAAAAATCACCCCATTTTTCAACCCTCTGACATCCAATTTCTTACAAAATTCGCGACATTCCCGAATTTGAAGCCAACATCCCTCTCGCCTCCAAATTCTTCACTCTCGCGCCTTAAGAAAAACTCACTTTGTTAGTGAAATCGCCGTTTTCATGACAAAGTGAAAAAGTGGTGGGCACTTCAGAGGTATAAAGTGACCTCAAAGTGAGGTATAGCCAAACATAGGTCACTATCCTCATCCCAGTATCCATGCGCCTTGAGAGCCCCAAAGTGAGTAAGTGAGGTTAAAATGAAAATTTCTTTCTTTTCTATACTTTTCCTCCCCATTGTTTGGAGAAATAAAAAATTACATCTTGAGCAGTCTTAAAATATGTAAATCGCCCTTTTTTGAACTAATTTTTATTATATTTTTAACAGGGGTAAACCCCTGTATATTGTTATATAAAAATATATAGTAAATAATTAAAAATGAAGAGGTTAAATGGTGTTAATAAGTATCAGTTTTCTTCCTCTTTTGCTTGGTTTTGAAGAAAGTAAACACTAAATTTGCACCAGTAAACAAAATCGCATAGAGTTATGAAAAAATACTTGATTGACCCTAAAAATCCAAATGCTTTTACATCGGAAGTGATGCATAAAGTTGTATTAAACGGTATAGATTTTGAACTCCCATATGAAATTTGGGATGCCATAGATGATGCATTTGGCTATTACTGGAATGTTGAAGTTGGGTATGGAGGCTGGCCAGATCTCAATTCAGCGGTAAGCTCTATCTCTAATTGGTTGCAAAAAGAACATATTATGTTTTCCATTGATAAAATAGTAACTATAGTTAATGTAATGTTCGACTGGATAGAACAAGTTCCTGGAGCAATTCTTGACGATGATGTGGTAGTGATTCCTCATAGTTATATGGAACAGGAAAAGGAAAGACAGGAGTTGAAACGACTAATAAAAGAACAAGATAGTAACAAACCTAATACTATTACTTGCAGTCTTTTTACACCACATTTTAATGATGCCAATACAAATTTTGTTTTCATATCAGATAAGTTTAAAGAGTTTTATCCTTCAACTTATGCTCGTTTAATTAAGCTATTCGACGAGATGGAAATTGAATGGGGTGAGGTAGAAGGCACTAAAGATATTTGGATTCGCGATTATATGCCCATACAAATCTCAGATGATCGATATATAGTGTACAAATACAATCCTGATTATTTGAAAGATATAGGTAAGAAGTATTTGACGGATTCTAAGACTATATTCATGGGTGTTCTTCATCATTATCATTGGAGAGATGTCAAAATCACTTTAGATGGAGGAAATGTTGTTACATGTGCTAACCATAGAATCCTTACTGATAAGGTGTTCAGAGAAAATGGGAAGGCCCTGTATGATCCAGACTTTTGGATATATTTAGAAGAAGCCTTATATTCTGATATTATATTCCTGCCTTGGCATTGCGACACATCCAGAGAGAAGAATGCTGATGTATATGGACATGCAGACGGATTGGTAAAATGGGTAGGAGGAAACCGAATACTTATGTCAAACCATCGTGATTTCTATCCGAAGGAGGCTGACAAGATAAGAAGACGGTTGGAAGATGCAAGACTAGAAGTAACAGAAATGCTCTTCGATGTGCCTTACCCAAACAAAGACTTCAATTGGGCTTATATCAATTATCTCCAAGTGGGAAATAAGATAATTGTTCCAACTTTTGGAATACCTGAAGACAAGCAGGCTTTAAAATATATCCAAGAAGCTAACCCTGACTGTGTTGTGCGAGGTTTTCGTATGAGACATATAGCTAGAAATGGTGGAGCATTACATTGTATCACATGGAACATCAAGAAATAATTGTATGCAAACTTTTTGTTTATTATCAAAATTAATTTGTAATTTTGCAACATGATGTATAGATTTATTATAGCATTAGTAATGTTTCTGTTTGTGGCAAGTACTGGTTATACCCAGTCTTTCCGCAACAATAACAACATGCTGATAGGCAAAGTGGAGTCTGACGGCACAATTCGCAATGCCGATAATATGAAAGTTGGACAAATATTCGAAGATGGAACCATCAGAGATAGTAACAATATGCGGGTTGGCACTATTAGCTTTTCTAATAAATAAAATCTGAATATACAATGAACGAATTATTAAAAGAATTGGGAATATCCTTATCTAACATCCAGAATAAGGAAGACTTATCAGCTAAGTTTAAAAGTATTGCACAACAACTATTTGAAAAATATGAAATAAGATGTGGTAAAAAACGCTTTCATTTTGCTGAGATTGAATTTTACTATTACAGGAAAGGATGTTTTGATAAAGAGTGGAATAAAATCACATATGATCGAAATAATAAAGAAAATGGCGATTTTATGTATCACTATAGTGGAGTAGATATTTGTTTCAAAAGCAACTATTCAGATATAGATGCAGAATTTGGAGGTATTTTGATACGCAGTTTATATACCTTAAATGAAGAAGGAAGAAGGAACTTAGTTTTTGGACCATTGGCATGTAAAGACGAGATGCTAAACAATTGTGAGGATGAAATGCCAAAGTTATGTAAATCAGAAAAGACAATAAAATGTGATGTGAAAGGAACATCATTGGCAGGTGTTCCTAAAGAAAAACAAAGTGATCATTGTTTTTATGATAGCTCTATTATAAAAGGAGAGTGGACAAGAAGTGTAAAGAGATATGATTTTAAAAACCAAAAAGTCAGGGATTACAAGTCAAGATATAATCTTGAAAGGTTTGACCTGAGGTAAGCCCATTGTCAATATATCTTATTGGACTAAATCTAAATATTAATCATCTAAATATAATGTCATGGATTCTTTTATAGGTATTTTAGGAGCTTATTCGGGTATTTGTATTATTATCTTTTTATTTTTTGCCATATTATGGTTTGTCGTTTCGTTGATATTAAGACCTTTAATAATATGGTATTTTAAAATAAACACAATGATAGAATACCAAGAAAGCATAAATAGTCATTTATCAGAATTGGTTTCTCAAAATGAGAAACTTTTAATGGCGCTTTCTAAACAATCTCATAGCATGTTTTCTGACGATACGTACAAAGATCACGAGAGATATATGCCAAAATAAATTATAAGGAATATATTTATTATTCAAGTATTTTGAAGATAAGTGACTACACAATAAGTAGATTGTGAAGTAAAGAATTAGTTCTACAGTAAGTTTAGCAGAGAGAAAAGTCAGAGTGGATTTGGCTTTTCTCTCATTTTTTTATTATCTTTGCAGACGATATTGCGAAAAGGTGACATAACAGAATTTAGACAATGTGAAATAGGGAAGTGTCGTAATGGCGAAATTTCGATATAATATGGTATAACGAAAAATTATAACAATAGACAATAAAGTAAAAAACTTGCGCATCCTCACACCTCAATGTGGGGATGATTTTTTATTGTTCTTTTTGCAACTTTCAAAATAAAGCCTTAACTTTGTGGTCAAAAGAGAATAGAAAGCTGCTAAGAAGAACATTATGACAGAAGAGCATTGGCAATGGCAGGAGCCAGGAACAGCATGGAGGGGCATAGGTATTTATCACATCACGCTGACGGTTCCGTCGCGCCAGACATTATTGGGCAAGTTGGTGATACCTGATAATGACCCTTCCCTGGCGCGAGTGGAACGCACAGCATTGGGCAATGCTGTTATTGATGAGCTGTATGTGATGTGCAAGCACTATCCAGCCATCCGTATTTTCCAGTTTTGCCTGATGCCTGATCATCTGCATGCCGTCATTCAGGTGACGAGGGTTATGGACACAAGCATTCGCAGCGTGATTCGCGGCTATTGGCAGGGCGTGAAGAAGCTGGGGAGGGCATATACTTTGGCGGTTTCTTCCGAATTAAATTCGGAGACAACAAACAAAGGGGGAGTAAACGCCGAATTAAATTCGGAGGCAATGAACAAAGGAATAACAGACCAAGTAAAGACAGCGAACCAAGAGGCAACGAACCAAGGAACAACAGACCAAGGAAGCGATAGCTGGGCTTTCCCTATATTTACGGAGCGACCTTTTATTCGCCCTTTGTCACGCAAGGGTCAGTTAAGAGCGATGATGCACTATGTGCAGATGAACCCTCAGCGTTTGGCTACGAAGCGAATGATGCCTGGCTTCTTCAGGGTGCAGAAAGGCATTGAGATAGCTGGTCGTAGCTATGATGGTGTGGGTAATGTTGCCCTGCTACATGCCAGGCAGTATGATGTGGTGCATGTGCGTAGCATCTGGGTGAAGGCAGCAGAACGAGGAGACAGTCAGCCATTGAGAGACTATATGAACAGCTGTGTGCTTAAGGCTCGCAAGGGTGTGGTGATGGTGTCTCCATTCATTTCTCCA
>JAEEVS010000052.1:0-14872 GCA_016290975.1 Prevotella sp.
CTGAAGTACATGGCGAAGCCTCGGTTGTCGAGCACTATCTTGGGTGAGTTGGGGTTTTGCACAGCCTCTGTATTGCTGCCAAACCTGATGCCGAGTGTGGCTATCTGGGTGGTGGCATCGTCGAAGCAGCGGCATACGCTCTCTATCTGCTCAGGCTGTATGAAGGGTTCGTCGCCCTGCACGTTGACCACCACGTCGAAGGTGTTGCCCCCTTGCTCTATCTTCTCCATAGCCTCCTCTATGCGGTCGGTGCCCGATTTGTGGTCGGTGCGTGTCATCACCACCTTGCCTCCCCATGAGAGTACATGGTTGTAGATGCGCTCGTCGTCGGTTGCCACGTAGGCATCCTTTATCTGCTTGGTCACTTGTTCATAGACACGCTGAATGACCGTCTTGTCACCAAGCATGGCAAGGGGTTTGCCTGGAAAACGTGTAGAGGCATAGCGTGCAGGTATTATAGCAATAAATTTCATAATGTGCAAAGTTACAAAAAAGTTCATAGTAAGTGTTGCGTGGCTGGCAGTTATTTTGTTTTTGAGGGTTAAAAAATATTAAACGTGTCTTAACTTTCAACTTTCAACTTTCAACTTTCAACTATTCTTTGTACCTTTGGAGCAAATTATGACTTGAATTTACTACTACTTTGAGATATATACTAACATACATACTGACAGCCGTAGCACTAACAGCCTCGGCGCAGAAGATATCGGTAGGCTCGTGCCAGACGCACGACGGAGGAACATATCAGGGAGAGATGATGAGTGGCAAGCCCAACGGTAAGGGCGTTACCAGATACAGCAATGGCGACAGCTACGAGGGACAGTACGTGAAGGGCAGGCGTCAGGGCTTCGGCATATACACCTTTACCGATGGCGAGAGGTATGAGGGACAGTGGTTCCAGGACCAGCAGCACGGTAAGGGTGTGTTCTATTTTGCCAACAACGACCGCTACGACGGACTGTGGTTTAAGGACTACCAGCAGGGTCACGGCGTGATGTACTACCACAACGGCGACAAATATGACGGCGGATGGCGCATGGACAAGCGTTCGGGCAAGGGCACCTATACATATAAGGAAGGTGCATACTACAAAGGCGAATGGAAAGACGACCAGAAGGACGGCAAGGGCATATTCGACTGGGGCGACGGTTCCAACTACGACGGTATGTGGATAGCTAACAGGCGCACGGGCAAGGGCACGTTCCACTATGCCAGCGGCGACGTATATACAGGCAACTGGCTCGACGACCTGCAAGAGGGCAAGGGCATATACCGCTATAAGAACGGCGACGTGTATGAGGGCGACTACAAGGAGGGCGAGCGCACTGGCGAAGGAGTGCAGCGCTTTGTGAATGGCGACAAATACACAGGTCACTTTCTCAATGGCGATAAGGACGGAAGGGGTATTTTTGTGTGGAGCAACGGCGACCAGTATAACGGCGAATGGAAAAACGACAAGCAGAACGGCAGAGGACTGCTGACCAAGAAGACTGGCGACCGCTATGAGGGCACCTTCAAGAACGGACAGCTCAACGGCGAGGTGATAATACACTACTCTGACGGCAGCAAATATAAAGGTATATATAAGAACGGCAAGCGCGAAGGCAAGGCGATAGAAGAGTCTGCCGACGGCATACGTTTTGAGGGCTCATACCACGATGACGAGCGCGACGGCAAATTCGTGGAGAAAGACAAGACAGGTCAGATAATAGACCAAGGCACCTATGAAATGGGGCAGAGGGTGAGGAATTGATAATTGAAAGTAGTTAAGAAGTTAACGCTCTTCGAGCTTAGGAGTTATCGCTCGCTAAAGCTCGTTAAGGAGTTAAAAGACAAATGCTCTGACTATCATATAGTTTATGGTATTGTCTAAGTGGCTGCAAGCCACGATAACTTCTCTAACTTCTCTAACTCCTGAAAACTTAATAAAAACAAAATATTTAACCAACTTAAAAACTAAAGCATTATGATCGTTGACACATTAGACAACCTGAAGTATTATGTAGGCGTTAACCCACTGTTCGCTGACGTAGTGAAATTCCTGGAAGAGAATGACTTGGCAAGCCTGGAGCCTGGCAAGCATGAGATAAAGGGCAAAGACCTCTTTGTAAACATCATCAACCAGAAGGGCAAACTGCCTGACGAGGCTGTGATGGAAACTCATAAGAACATGCTCGACATACAGATACCTATAGACGGCGAGGAGACATACGGTTACCTGCCACTCGAGGATATCACCATCGAAGCAGAGTATAACGCTGAGAAGGACGTAACGAAGTATCCTGGACAGCCAAGTTCTACATACGTGGCTTGTCGCCCAGGCATGATGGCTATATTCTTCCCTCAGGACGGTCACACACCTTGCATCTCAAACGACGAGATGTTTAAGAAGGCAGTCTTTAAGGTTAAGTGCTGAAAAACTAAGATACTATGGCTGAAACAAAGAAAACCACCAAGACAGCTGCCGCTAAGAAAACCAGTAAGAAGGCAGTGAAGAAAGCCGTTGCCGAGGCACCCGCAGCACCTCAGCACATCGGCATAGTAAACCGTGACCCATGGCTGGAGCCATACGAGAACGCTATTCGTGGCAGACACGACCACGCAATGTGGATGGTTGACCACCTGACAAACGGAGGCAAACAGAAACTCGCTGACTTTGCCACAGGCTACCTGTACTACGGACTGCACAAGACCGACAAGGGATGGGTGCTCAGAGAGTGGGCGCCTAACGCCACGGAGATATACCTCATAGGCGACTTCAACGGATGGCAGGAGAATAAGAAGTATGCCATGAAGAAGCTGAAGAACGGACAGGACTGGGAGATAAAACTGCCAGCCACCGCACTGAAGCATGGCGACCTCTTCAAACTGCTGGTGAAATGGAACGGCGGACAGGGCGAGCGCATACCTGCATGGATACGTCGCGTGGTGCAGGACGACGACACCAAGATATTCTCAGCTCAGGTATGGGCTCCAGAGAAGGAGTATAAGTGGAAGAAAAAGACTTTCAAGCCTAACACCACACCGCTACTCATATACGAGTGCCACATAGGTATGGCGCAGGATGCCGAGAAGGTTGGCACCTACAAGGAGTTTAAGGACAACGTGCTGCCACGAGTAATCAAGGAGGGTTACAACTGCATCCAGATAATGGCTATACAGGAGCACCCTTACTACGGTTCGTTCGGCTACCACGTGAGCAACTTCTTCGCGGCATCAAGCCGTTTCGGTACACCTGAAGACCTGAAGGAACTCATAGACACCGCACACCAGGCAGGACTGGCAGTAATCATGGACCTGGTACACTCTCACGCCGTGAAGAATGAGGTGGAGGGTCTGGGCAACTTCTGTGGCGACCCTGACCAGTACTTCTACCCAGGCGACCGCAGAGAGCACAACCAGTGGGACTCTCTATGTTTCGACTATGGCAAGGACCAGGTGATGCACTTCCTGCTGAGTAACTGTAAGTTCTGGCTGGATGAGTATAAGTTTGACGGTTTCCGCTTTGATGGCGTTACCTCAATGCTGTACTACAACCACGGACTGGGCGTTGACTTCGGTGGCTACGGCGACTACTATAACGGTGGTCAGGATGATAACGCCATCTGTTACCTCACACTCGCCAATAAGGTGATACACGAGGTAAACAAGAACGCTATCACCATAGCCGAGGAGATGTCGGGAATGCCAGGTTTGGCAGCCAAGATAGAGGATGGCGGCATGGGCTTCGACTACCGTCTTGCCATGGGCTTGCCTGACTACTGGATTAAGATGATCAAGGAGAAGAGCGACGAGCAGTGGAACCCACGTGATATATTCTGGGAGATGACCAACCGTCGTGCTGACGAGAAGACCATCTCATACGCAGAGAGTCACGACCAGGCACTCGTGGGCGACAAGACCATCATCTTCCGCCTTATTGATGCCGATATGTACTGGCACTTCAAGAAGGGTGACGAGAACGAGACGGCACGTCGCGGCATAGCCCTGCACAAGATGATACGCCTCGTGGTGTCAAGCACCATCAACGGCGGTTACCTCAACTTTATGGGCAACGAGTGGGGACACCCTGAGTGGATAGACTTCCCACGCGAGGGCAACGGATGGAGCTGTAAGTACGCTCGCCGTCAGTGGAACCTGGTTGACAACAAGGAGCTCTGCTACCACTGGCTCGGCGACTTCGACCAGAGGATGCTCGAGGTTATGAAGACGGTGAAGAATTTTAACGAGACACCTGTCCAGGAGATATGGGTGAACGAGGGCGACCAAATAATGGCATTCATGCGTGGCGACCTCATCTACGTGTTCAACTTCTCACCTACACGCTCTTACACCGACTACGGATTCCTGGTACCTACAGGTTCATATAACGTAGTGCTGAACACAGACTCCAAGGAATTTGGCGGCAATGGTTTCGCTGATGACAGCGTGACCCACCTGACCAACTACGACGAGCTCTATGTGAAGGATAAGAAGGAGTGGTTAAAACTCTATATTCCAGCACGTTCAGCAGTAGTGTTAAAGAAAAACTAAAATTTATTCAACAGCAGATAAAGTTTGCAGTAGAATAGAAATGAGAAATCGCAGAAACAGCAGCAACATGGCACTCAACGTGGTGTGTACTGTTATCTTTGTCATTATTACATTCATATACTATTACTCGTTCCAGGGAGATATACTTGGAATGACGCAGTATGCGTGGTCTGACCACGAAACACATTATGACCGACTGACAGGCTGTCTGATATTCACTGCAATAGCTATACTTATTAAGTCGTTGACTGGTTTCCTGCTGGAGTTTCCGCAGCGTCTCAAGGCACTGGTGTATCTGCCAGCCATGATGCTGAGCGGACTGGCAACGGCAGAAACGGTTGACAGCAATGGTAACGTGAGCATACCATGGGGAGTAATAATATTCACCGTGGTCGTGCTCGCGTTATATCCTTTTGTTGTCAGCAAACTCAAGAACTTGAGCGACTACAACGTGTCTGAACGCGACGGCTCCACCATACTAACCGCATGGTGGACCAACATGCTTGTGATACTGCTGCTTACCGTGATGATGTACAGCATGGGAAACACAGACAGAATGCTGCACACCCGACTGAAGGTGGAACGACTGTGCCACGAGGGCAAATATGACGAAGCATTAGCTGTTGGTGTGCCAAAGTATGACCGTGACAAGGCACTGACAATGTGGCGCGCCTTAGCACTGGCAAAGACAGACGCGATGGGTGAGCGCCTGTTCAGATACAATATATCAAATGCGCAGAAAACCTTGTTGCCTAAGCAGACGGGCGAACCTCATGCCCTGTTGCGTGACTGTTACCCTATATGGCAGGCATTAGGTTTTGTGCCAAGAAAGATAGACGAGCGTCCTGAGTGGTATCTGAAGAGAGAGATAAGACGTGGTACGGCACGTAGCGCAGTGAAAGACTACCTGCTGTGCACCTATCTGATAAACAAAGACTTAGACGGCTTCGTGGAGACGCTGCCAAAGTATTACGACAAAGAGAAAAGCCTGCCCAAGCACTATGCCGAGGCACTTGTGTTATACAAAGGAATAAAGCGTGAAGAGGGCTATGGAGAGCTCGACTCGCTGAAGATAGATGACGGCGTGAAGGTAGATTATAACGACTTCCTCGCCATGATGCGTGCCAAGAAGCCGATGCTGAAAAAGCAGGCTGACATAAGGGATAACTATTTCGGAACATACTGGTATTTTTACTTCCGCAAATAAACTGGCATGATTATTGCATAGGCACGCAGTAAAAAACAAAATGATTGTATGAAAAAAGTAGATATGAACACTGTTGATAACGAAAAGACAGAAAATGTTGATGTGGAAGTAAACGACACCAACGAGGTAGAAGCATCTGAAAACCAAGAGCCAAAAGACGAGCAGCAGCAAGAAACGGCAGAGAATGCCGAGACTGCCGAGACTGAGCAGCAAGACCCTCTGGAGGCTGCCAAGGCTGAGATAGAAGAACTCAAGAAGCAGGCTCTGTATAAGCAGGCTGAGTTTGAGAACTTCCGCAAGCGTACGCTGAAGGAGAAGGCTGACCTCATATTGGCAGGCGGCGAGAAGGCTATCACTGCCATTCTGCCAGTGCTGGACGACTTTGAGCGCGCCCTTGCCGACAAGAGTGACGATGCCAATGCCATTCGCGAGGGTATGGAACTGATATTCCAGAAGTTCCAGAAGACACTCGAGAGTCTGGGCGTGAAGAAAATAGAGACTGAAGGTGCCGACTTTAATGTTGACTACCACGAGTCTATAGCCCTCGTGCCAGGTATGGGCGAGGACAAGAAAGGCAAGGTGATAGACTGCGTGCAGACGGGTTACACACTCAACGATAAGGTTATAAGATTTGCAAAGGTTGCTGTAGGACAGTAAGAGGAAAGGAGATAGATATGGCAAAAAGAGATTATTACGAGGTGCTGGGCGTTGACAAGAAAGCCAGTGCTGCCGACATAAAAAAGGCTTACCGCAAGATAGCCATCAAGTATCACCCTGACAGACAGGGCGACAAGAGCGAGGCAGAGAAAAAGGAAGCCGAGGAGAAGTTTAAGGAGGCGGCTGAGGCATACGCCGTGCTCTCTGACGATCAGAAGCGTCAGCAGTATGACCAGTTTGGTTTTGACGGACCAAACATGGGTGGCGGCTTCGGAGGTTTCGGAGGAGCAGGAGGATTCTCAATGGACGACATCTTCTCTATGTTTGGCGATGTCTTTGGAGGTCACTCTGGTTTTGGCGGCGGCTTCGGAGGCTTCGGTGGCGGCGGCAGTCGTCAGCAAGTGCACCGTGGCAGCGACCTGAGACTGAAGGTGAGACTGAACCTGCAAGAGGTGGCAACAGGTGTTACCAAGAAGTTTAAGGTGCGCAAAGACGTGCGCTGTTCTGCTTGTAGTGGAACAGGTGGCGAAGGCGTGGAGACCTGTAGAACTTGTCATGGCAGCGGTGTTGTGGTAAAGCAACAGCAGAGCATCTTCGGCATGATGCAGACACAGAGTGTTTGTCCTACCTGTGGCGGTGAGGGCAAGACCATCAAGAATAAATGTCCTAAGTGTAATGGCGAAGGCGTAGAGCGTGGTGAGGAAGTAGTAGAGATAAACATCCCAGCAGGTGTGCAGGACGGTATGGTGGTCAACGCACCAGGCAAGGGTAATGTAGGCAGACGCAACGGCGTGCCAGGCGACATCAAGGTGTTTATCGAGGAAGAGCCAAACGATACCTTCGTGCGTGACGGCAGAGACCTGATATACAACCTGCTGCTTGATTTCCCCACTGCAGCACTGGGTGGCGACGTAGAGATACCTACCATAGAGGGAGGCAGACTAAAACTTAAGATAGAGTCAGGCACACAGCCAGGCAAGACTCTGCGCCTGAGAGGCAAGGGACTGCCTGCCGTACAGGGTTACGGATACGGCAACGGCGACATACTGGTAAACATATCAGTATATGTGCCAAAGACACTGTCAAAAGATGAGAAGAAAGAACTCGAGAAGATGAAGGGGTCAGATAACTTCAAGGCTGATGCCTCAACCAAAAACAGTTTCTTTAACAAGTTCAGGAGTTATTTCAACTAAATGACATACAGCGAGACATTAGAATATCTGTATAACGTAGCGCCTGCCTTTGAAAAGGTGGGCGCTGGTGCTTATAAGGAGGGACTGAGTAATACCAAGGCGCTGGATGAACATTTCAATCATCCACACAGAGAGTATAAGACCATACACGTGGCAGGCACCAACGGCAAGGGAAGTACCTCGCACATGCTTGCCGCCATACTGCAGCAATGCGGATACAGGGTGGGGCTTTACACCTCGCCACACCTCGTTGACTTCAACGAGAGAATAAGGGTTAACGGCACGCCCATCAGTCATGAGCGCGTTATCTCTTTTGTAGAAGAAGAGAGGAGTTTCTTTGAACCCCTCCAACCATCATTCTTTGAACTTACCACAGCTCTTGCCTTCAAGTATTTCGCTGAGCAGAAGGTGGACATCGCCGTGATAGAGGTGGGCTTAGGCGGTCGTTTAGACTGCACCAACATCATCACCCCAGAGGTCAGCGTAATAACTAATATATCCTTTGACCATACGGGTTTCTTGGGCGACACACTCGAGAAGATAGCAGGCGAGAAGGCTGGAATAATAAAGCAGGGCGTACCTGTTGTGATTGGCGAATACGTTACTGAAACCAAACACGTATTCCTCGATACGGCAAAAGAGAAAGAGGCACCTGTAGTCTTTGCACAAGACAGGGATTACGGCAAGTTGCCCTGTTGCCAACTCAAGGGCTACTGCCAGGATCATAACATCAGGACGGTGCTTGCCACCTGTGAGTTGCTGAAAGAGAAAGGAATAATAAAGGATGAGTCGTGCATATATTACGGCATAGCCCATGTCGTTGACCTTACCCACCTGAGAGGACGCTGGGAAACGGTGTCGCATAAGCCACTCGTCATCTGCGATACAGGGCACAACCTGGCAGGGTGGGAGATACTCTCACGACAAATCAGTGAAACTTTTGACGGGATAAAGCGAAAGGAAGGAGACGATGCCACATTACACATCGTTTTCGGTATGGTTGACGACAAGGACATCGACCATGTACTGCAGCTCCTTCCACGTGATGCAGTTTATTATTTCACTCAGGCAGAGACGCATCGCGCTATTCCTGTTGAGCAACTCGCAGCCAAAGCATATAGTGAAGGACTAAAGGGAAAAGTTTACAAGTCTGTAAAAGAAGCCTTTAATGCATCAATAAAAGAAGCCTCCCAAAAAGACTTTATCTTCGTGGGAGGCAGTTCTTACGTAGTGGCCGATTTCCTGTCTTGAGAAACTTAGCTTCCATGTCTGGTTATTTAGCATCCTTGACAGGATACTTAGCCCCCGCATGTGGGAGCTAAGTAACCATATCAGTTTTAATATTTTGCTTCCTTAATCATTGCGGAAGGTGATAGTACCATCCTTACTGTCGATAGTGATAGCCTTGTCTTTGCTAACAGCACCAGAGAGTAGCTGCTTAGAAAGTGCGTTGAGTACATCACGCTGTATAGCCCTCTTCACTGGACGAGCACCGAAGTCAGGGTCGTAGCCAGCCTCTGCAAGTGTGCTGATTGCTGCATCGGTGGTAACAAGGGTGAAGCCTTGCTGGTTGAGCATCTGTGCCACGCGGTCCATTTGCAGACGAACTACGGCACTGATTTGTTCCTTGCTGAGCTGACTGAAGTTGATTATCTCGTCGATACGGTTAAGGAACTCAGGACGGATAGGGGGCTTCACCATACCATTGCCATCAAGTATAGGAGCTTTGCCGTACAGCTGGTCCATAGTGAGGTTGCTGGTCATGATTATGATGGTATTCTTGAAGTTTACCACTCTGCCCTTGGAGTCGGTCAGTCTGCCGTCGTCAAGTACCTGTAGCAAGGTGTTGAAGACATCAGGATGAGCTTTCTCTATCTCATCAAAGAGCACAACAGAGTAAGGTTTACGACGCACAGCCTCAGTGAGCTGACCACCCTCATCGTAGCCTACGTAGCCTGGAGGCGCACCGATAAGACGTGTTACGCTGAACTTCTCCTGATACTCGGACATGTCGATACGAGTAATCATCTGCTCGTCGTTGAACAGGTAGTCGGCAAGTGCCTTAGCAAGCTCTGTCTTACCCACACCCGTGGTACCGAGGAAGATGAAGCTGGCGATAGGACGCTTAGGGTCTTGCAGTCCTGCACGTGAACGACGTACGGCATCACTCACAGCACTGATAGCCTGATCTTGACCGATAACACGCTTGTGGAGTTCGTCCTCAAGGTGCAGCAGTTTGTCGCGTTCGCTCTGCATCATACGGCTTACAGGTATTCCAGTCCAGCGTGAAACCACCTCGGCGATGTCGTCGGCTGTAACCTCCTCACGAACGTATGCCATAGCATTAGAGTTCTTTATCTGCTCCTGTATGGATTTGATGTCTTCCTCCAGTTCCTTGAGTTTGCCGTAGCGTATCTCAGCCACCTTGCCGTAGTTACCCTCGCGCTCAGCTTTTTCAGCCTCAAAGCGCAGACGTTCTATCTGTTGTTTGTCCTGTTGTATCTTATCGACAAGATTCTTTTCCCTTACCCATTCAGAGCGCATACGCATCTCCTCATCTTGCAGAGCAGAGATAGTCTTGTTCAGTTCGGCAAGTTTCTCCTTGTCGTCCTCACGCTTAATTGCCTCACGTTCTATCTCGAGTTGCTTGAGGTGACGGGTAAGTTCATCAAGTTCCTCAGGCACGCTGTCACGCTCCATACGCAGTTTGGCAGCAGCTTCATCCATCAGGTCGATAGCCTTATCGGGCAGGAAACGGTCTGAGATATAACGCTCTGAAAGTGTTACGGCAGCTATACAGGCATCATCCTGAATACGAACACGGTGATGGTTTTCGTAACGTTCTTTTAGTCCACGAAGGATAGAGATAGCTGACAGTTCATCAGGCTCATCCACCATCACAATCTGGAAACGACGCTCCAGTGCCTTGTCCTTCTCAAAATACTTCTGGTATTCGTTGAGAGTTGTAGCACCGATAGCACGCAGTTCGCCACGCGCCAGAGCAGGCTTCAGTATGTTGGCAGCATCCATCGCTCCCTCACCGCCACCAGCACCCACGAGGGTGTGAATCTCGTCGATGAAGAGGATAATCTTGCCTTGCGACTCTATTACGCCGTTGATTACGCCCTTCAGTCGCTCCTCAAACTCACCCTTATACTTGGCACCAGCCACGAGGGCACCCATGTCGAGGGTATAGATTTCCTTCTCCTTCAGGTTTTCAGGCACATCACCACGCACTATACGCTGTGCCAGTCCCTCAGCAATAGCCGTCTTACCTGTACCAGGTTCGCCTATCAGTATAGGGTTGTTCTTGGTTCGGCGTGACAGAATTTGTAACACACGACGTATTTCGTCGTCTCTGCCAATAACGGGATCAAGTTTTCCGCCCTTGGCATCAGCAACAAGGTTCTTGCAGAATTTGCTCAGAGCCTCTTTGCCACTCATTTGTTGTTCTTGGTTCATCATCATTTCTAACTCCTTTCTTTTTTATGGTTCGATTGTCAATTCTCAGTTTTTTCAAACCTCGTACCATATCAGACTATAATGCCATAGTGACACATAAGGATGACAAAATGACAAAATACCACGTCAAACTTTGTTAATTCAATAATATTTTATAACTTTGCAAGTTAGATTTTAAGGTATATAATATATAAAGTTGAACACGATACGCTTCTGCATAATAACCTGTACGTATAACGCTGAAAATGTGATTCGGCGTACGCTTGACAGCGTTGCTAACCAGACTTGGAAAGGCATCCACCACATCATAATTGATGGTGCCTCCACAGACAATACCATTGCTGTGGCTGAACAATTCAGACATAACAGCAAGTGTGGTGTGGAATACAGCATAACATCAGAGAGAGACAAGGGACTCTATGATGCCATGAACAAAGGATTGCAAAAGGCACAGCCCGACTATGTACTCTTTCTCAATGCTGGAGACACGTTGCATTCTGTTGATACACTGAAGGATATAGCCGAGCAGTTACAGACAAAGGATGAGCTCCCTGCTGTGATATACGGCGACACCAATATAGTTGATGCCACAAACAGGTATGTCGGCAAACGAGAGCATGACCCTCCAGAGGTGCTCACTTGGAAGTCATTTCAAAACGGCATGATGGTGTGTCATCAGGCATTCTACGTCAGAACTGACATAGCCCGAAAGATACCCTTCGACCTTAAATACGAACTCTCGTCCGACGTGGACTGGTGTATAAAGGTAATGAAAGAAGCCGACAAACGTCATTTGGAACTATACAATATGCACGCTGTGGTGTGTGATTTCCTTGCTGGCGGAATGTCCATCAAGAATCACAGAAAATCATTGCAAGAGCGTTTCAGCATTATGGTGAAACACTACGGTCTGATAATAACAATATTCAAACACATACAATTCATCATAAACAAGAAAGCAAACAGAGAGTAGCGACGAAGAATTCTTTTTATGAAAAGACTTATATACATACTGGTTATATTCCTTTATGCCGTTGCCGATGGTATGTCGGCAGAGGTGCTCTCACTCGATACGTGTAGGGCAAGGGCGTTAGCAGGAAATAAGCAGATAGGCATGTCAAGGGTAAAACAAGAGATGGCAAAGAATGCCCGCAAGGCAGCACGTACTCTCTACCTGCCTCATGTTGACCTCGCAGGTGGTTACATGTATTCCTCACGTGAGTTGTCTCTGCTCAGCGATGCCCAAAAGAATATGCTCTCCACTATGGGCACCACGGCATCTGGTGCTATAGGGCAGGGGATGACCGACTTAGGAGCCAACCTGCAGCGTCTTGCAATGGCAGGGAAAATATCACCACAAACAGCCAATGACCTCATAACCATAATGCAGACTGTGGGGCCATCAATGGCAACGTCGTTGGAGACATACGGCAACGAACTGGGCAGACAGATAACCGATGCATTCTCTACCAACACGCACCATATGTTTGTGGCATCGGCTGTGCTCACCCAACCACTCTTTATGGGTGGCGTTATAACAGCCAGTAACAAGATAGCCGACATCACAGAACGTATGGCTGGCACTCAGATAGAAGAGAAAGAGAGTAATATTACCTATGAGGTTGACAATGCATACTGGCTGGTCGTTTCACTTCGTCATAAGCAGATGCTTGCCACCGACTATCTTGCCCTTGTGCAGAAACTTGACGATGATGTGCATAAGATGATAAGAGAGGGAGTAGCTACCAGAGCCGACGGACTGAGGGTTGATGTAGCACTTAACGAGGCAGAGATGTCGAAGACTAAGGTTGATAACGCTCTCACCCTTGCTCGGATGTACCTTTGTCAGAAGTGTGGTATGGACGTTAATTCCGACATTACCCTCGTTGATGAACAGAAAGAAGATGTTGACGTGGCAGTGGTCAACGAAGAGAATGACGAACAGGTGTATGAGCGTCGTCGTGAACTCAAATTGCTCAATGACGCTATAGAAATAAGCCGACAGAAGACTAAGATAGCTCGTGCAGCCTATCTGCCCCAACTGGCACTGATGGGAGGCGCCATATTCACCAACCCAAGCGTTTATAATGGTTTTGAACGCAAGTTTAAGGGCTCGTTTAATGTGGGCGTGGCTGTCAGGGTGCCTGTGTTAGACTGGGGTGAGAATATGTATAAGATAAGAGCTGCCAAGTGTGCTACAAACCTTGCCCAACTCACTTATGACGAAGCCCACGACATGATAGAACTGCAAGTGGCGCAGAGTAACTTTAAAGTGCGTGAGGCAAATAAGAAACTCATTACGGCAAAGAAAAACATACAGAGTGCAGAGGAGAACCTGAGATGTGCTAACATAGGTTTCAAGGAGGGCGTTATGAACACTACCGATGTTATGTCGGCACAGACAGCGTGGCTTAAGGCAAGAACGCAGAAGATAGATGCTGAGATAGACGTAAAACTCAGCGAGATAGCTC
This sequence comes from Prevotella sp., assembly GCA_016290975.1. Taxonomy (GTDB): domain Bacteria; phylum Bacteroidota; class Bacteroidia; order Bacteroidales; family Bacteroidaceae; genus Prevotella. Next base: position 13,524 of record JAEEVS010000052.1, read on the forward strand.
AGCAGAAAGCGTTAGGAAGGAATTAGAGAATCTGTTAAGTTAGTGGTAGAAATAAGTATATATGGAAAATAAGAAACAACATAGGAGTGTGATAATAGCCCTGATAGCTTTTTCTGTTGTGGCTTTCATCGTTGGTTTGATAGGTTTCTTCACCATCGGCAGTGAGGAAGAGGTGATACAAGGTCAGATAGACGTTGAAGAATATCGTGTATCAAGTAAGGTGCCCTCACGTGTGCTCCGTCTGCTCGTCAAGGAAGGCGACTACGTTCATGCTGGCGATACCCTTGCCATTCTCGATGCTCCCGAGGTAGAGGCTAAAGCTCAGCAGGTTAGGGGTATGGAGGATGCTGCTACGGCTATGAGCGATATGGCTCGTGCTGGTGCCCGTAAGGAACAGATACAAGGTGCCTTCGAACTTTGGCAACAAGCTAAGGCAGGACTCGATATTGCCAAGAAGTCTTATGAGCGTGTGCAGCGTCTTTTTGACGAAGGCGTGGTGAGCGAACAGAAGCGTGACGAGGCTTATGCCAGCTATAAGGCATACGAGGCACAGGAAAAGGCCGCCAAGAGTCAGTATGACATGGCTCAGAATGGTGCACGTCGCGAAGAGAAAGCCGCTGCTCAGGCTCAGGTTAACTCTGCTAAGGGTGCCGTGAACGAGGTCAACTCCTACCGCAAAGAAACTGTACAGGTGGCACAGATGGACGGCGAGGTTAGCACCATCTATCCTAAGGTGGGCGAACTACTTGGTTCAGGTAGTCCTATTATGACCATCTCCATCATGAATGATATCTGGGGCACATTCAATATGCGTGAAGACCAACTCAACGGTTTGAAACTCGGCGACGTGCTCAAGGCTTTCGTACCTGCTTTTAATAAAGAGATAGAGTTGAAGGTCTATTCCATAAAGGATGAAGGCAGTTACGCTACATGGAAAGCTACTAAGTCAAACGGACAGTATGATATGAAGACTTTCGAGGTCAAGGCTCGTCCTGTCAAGAAGTTCGACGGTCTGCGCCCAGGCATGTCGGTTATTATCAAGTAGCTGAAGCGTGATGGCAGGTCCTTTGGTTGCAGTATTCAGGCGTGAGATAAAGATTATTCTCAGCTATCCCATATACGTTATGTGTATGGTGGTGCTGCCGTTGTTTATGACGGTTTTCTTTACTTCGCTCATGGATCAGGGCCAACCTCTCAATATGCCCATTGGCATAGTGGATGATGACAACACCTCCACCACACGCCGACTCACCAGGATGATAGACTCCTTCCAGAATTCTCATGTCGTGGCACATTATCCCACCGTTGATGACGCTCGTCGTGCCATTCAGCGTAATGAGATTTATGGC
>JAEEVS010000053.1:0-31667 GCA_016290975.1 Prevotella sp.
GCCTCATGTATCACCCTGCTCTATATGTTCTTCATCCTGATGGACTATGAGTACCTGACAGAAAACTGGATTCGCATATTCCCTAAGAGGCTCCGTCCTTTCTGGCAGGATCTGGCTTCAGACCTCAAGGTGTCGCTCAACAACTACATTCGCGGACAGGGTTTGGTGGCATTCACTATGGGTGTGCTCTTCTGCATAGGATTCCTGATTATCGATTTCCCAATGGCTATAGGACTGGGCATACTGATAGGCATACTCGATATGGTGCCTTACCTGCACACCACAGCCCTCATCCCTACTGCCTTTCTGGCTGCCATGAAGGCATCAGAGACTGGTCAGAGCTACTGGATAGTCTTTGGCAGTGCAGTGATAGTGTTCTGTGTGGTACAGATTATTATCGATGGAATCGTCACTCCTAAGGTGATGAGCAGCAAGATGGGACTGAACCCTGCAGTACTTCTGCTCTCACTCTCAGTATGGGGCGCTTTGCTCGGTTTCATCGGACTTATCATAGCCCTGCCTGCCACTACAGTGATTATTCTCTATTGGAAGAGATACATCACCAAAGAGGAGGAGGAAAGTTAGTTAATAATTCACAGTTGTGCTATACCTTATACCAACGCCTGTAGGCAATATGGAGGATATGACCTTCAGAGCCGTGAGACTGCTCAAGGAGGCCGACCTGATACTCTGCGAGGACACTCGTACGAGTGGCATACTGCTGAAGCATTTCGACATAACAGACAAGAGGCTGATGTCTCATCATAAGTTTAATGAGCACACCACCACCCACAGCATAGTGGAGCGACTGAAGAGTGGCGAGAACATCTGTCTGATTACTGATGCTGGCACTCCTGGCATCAGCGACCCTGGGTTCTATCTGGTGAGAGAGGCTGTGGAGGCTGGCATAGAGGTGCACACTCTGCCTGGGGCTACGGCATTCGTGCCTGCACTGGTGAGTAGCGGACTGCCTTGCGACAAGTTCTGCTTCGAGGGTTTCCTACCACAGAAGAAGGGCAGACAGACTCGCCTGCAAGAACTCTCGACTGAACCTCGCACCATGATTATCTACGAGTCGCCCAGACGCATAGTGAAGACTCTGGAACAGATGTGCGAAGCATTTGGCGAAGAGCGCCGAATAAGCGCCTGTCGCGAGATTTCCAAGATACACGAGGAAAGCGTGAGGGGAACTATGCACGAGGTGCTCAACCACTTTATCGCCAACGAACCCCGAGGCGAGTTTGTGCTCATAGTCGAGGGATGCTCCAACCCCACTCCGACTAAGGATACCAGCCACCCCAACCCTGAGGAAGAGGAGGCTAAGCCCATGAGCAAATATCAGCGAAAGCAAGCCAAACTTGCCAATAATTCCTAATTCCTAATTCCTAATTAAACAAATGGAACGCCTGCTTCACTATACTTGGAGACACAAACTGTTGCCCTTAGGCAAGCTCACCACCACTGACGGCAGAATGGTGGAGGTGATAGACCCTGGGCTATACAACAACAGCGATGCAGGACCAGACTTCTTCAATGCCAAGGTGAAGGTTGACGGCATTTTGTGGGTGGGTAATGTGGAGATTCACATCAAGGCAAGCGACTGGTATCGTCATCATCACGACAAGGATTCTGCCTACGACAGTGTGATTCTGCATGTGGTGCAACAGGCTGATATGGAGGTAAAAACCAGTCAGGGCAAGACGCTCACTACTCTCGAACTGCCTGTGGCTGAGGAACTGAAGCAAGACTACGAGGGACTAATCCACTCTGACAAATACCCTCCTTGTTACAAGATAATACCCCGACTGCCCTCGCTCAAGGTGCACAGTTGGCTCAGTTCGCTACAGGTGGAGCGACTGCAACAGAAAACCTCGGCTATAGTGGAACGAGTGCAAAAGACCAAGGGCTCATGGGAGGCTGCTTACTTCGTAACCCTCTCGCGCAACTTTGGTTTCAGCATCAATGGCGATGCCTTTGAGACATGGGCTACGATGATGCCAATGAACGCTCTTGCCCATCATCGCGACAACCTCTTCCAGATTGAGAGCATCTTTATAGGCATGGCTGGCTTGCTCGACAAGGTTGATCCTAAATACACTCAGGAGTTTGCCTACCTGCAGAAGAAGTTCGGGCTGCCCCCTATGGATGCTACCCTGTGGCGATACCTGCGAACCAGGCCACAGAACTTCCCTCATGTACGCATTATGCAACTGGCACAGATGTATCACGAGCAACGAACCTCGCTCAGCCAACTGCTCAACTGCAAAACCGCGAAGGATATCTCCACCTTATATAATATAAAGGGCGCGAAACTCGACCTGCTTATCATCAACACAGTAGTGCCCACCGTCTTTGCCTATGGCAGGTATCATGCCAAGGAGGAATACGAAGACAGGGCATTCGACCTGCTCGAGGCTATCAAGGTGGAAGACAACAATATCGTGCGAATGTGGCAGGAATGCGGACTTGACGCTCGTTCGGCTGGCGATTCGCAGGCTCTCATCCAACTCAAAAAGGAGTATTGCGATAAGAAAAACTGCCTCCGTTGCCGCTTCGGCTACGAATTCCTCTCAGGCGAATATCGCAATGCCTTCTTTAGCGAAGAAACCCCTTAAACCAGCGAAGCGCCTTGAACTTGTCAATTATCCTCCGAGCTCTGCTCGCCTGAGCACCTATGGAGCGCAAGAATTGTCAATTATCAATTATCAACTATCAATTATCAACTAAATAAATGGTACTAAATTACATCTTTGTAGCATTCTTTCTGATTGCTTTCGTCATCGGACTATTCAAACTCGTAGTGCTGGGCGATGTCGAGGTCTTCCCTGCTATGATGAACTCCACCTTCGACTCTTCAAAGACAGCATTCGAGATTTCACTCGGTCTTACTGGTGTACTCTCGCTCTGGCTTGGCATAATGAAGATTGGCGAGAGGGGCGGAGTGGTAAACTTCATAGCCCGACTGCTCTCACCTATTTTCAGCAAACTCTTTCCTGACATTCCTAAGGGGCACCCCGTAACAGGCAGTATCTTCATGAATATCGCTGCCAACATGCTGGGACTGGATAATGCTGCTACCCCTCTGGGACTGAAGGCTATGGAGCAGATGCAGGAAATCAACAAGCAGAAGAATGAGGCTCTGAAAGCCCAGAACCCCTCAGTTGACGTGGAGCGACTCAACGCCACTGCCACCAACCCTATGATTATGTTCCTGGTGCTCAACACCTCTGGTCTTACACTTATCCCGGTGAGCATCATGGTCTATCGAGCACAGATGGGAGCTGCTCAGCCTACTGACATCTTCATCCCTATTCTCATAGCCACCTTCTTTGCTACGCTGGCTGGCATCATCTTCACTTGCCTCTATCAGCGCATAAATATGTTCAATCGCACCATACTGCTCACCCTTGGTGGCATGTGTGCTGCTGTTGGCGCTATCATCTGGGGTTTCTCTCAGTTGGATAAGGAGACGATGGACTCTGTTTCCACCACCACAGCCAACATACTCCTGATGACAATAATCACTGGTTTCATCGTTGCTGCCGTACGTAAGAAGGAGAATGTCTATGATGCCTTCATCGAAGGTGCTAAGGAAGGTTTCCAAACTGCAGTAAGAATAATACCATACCTCGTCGCTATTCTCGTTGGAATCGGTGTTTTTCGTGCTTCTGGTGCTATGGATGCCCTTACTAATGGCATCGCATGGGGTGTGTCTGCCTGTGGTCTGAATGCCGACTTCGTGGCTGCTCTGCCTACTGCCCTTATGAAACCTCTCTCTGGCAGCGGAGCGCGTGGTATGATGGTTGATGCTATGACCACCTACGGAGCCGACTCTTTCGTGGGGCGCCTGGCTTGCATCTTCCAAGGCAGTACCGATACCACCTTCTATATCCTCGCTGTTTACTTTGGCAGTGTGAGCATTCGCCACACCCGTCATGCTGTGGCTTGCGGCTTACTTGCCGACCTCGCTGGCATCATTTCTGCCATCGCCATTGCCTACCTTTTCTTCGGCTAATGCCTTAGAATCAAGGGAGGGTTTGTCTTTCGTAAACATTAGTGAGAATACCACTGACAGCGCCAGTACGCCTATGATAACAGCAAGGCTTACTGGCGTTGATACTTCTATGCCGTAGAGCCCGAGGAGCATCTTTATACCCACAAAGACAAGTATCACACCCAGTCCGTACTTCAGCAGCTTGAAGTATTGTGCCACTGCTGCCAAAGCGAAATAGAGGGCTCGCAGACCCAGAATGGCGAAGATGTTACTCGTGAGCACTATGAAGGGGTCACGAGACACTGAGAACACAGCCGGAATAGAGTCCACAGCGAACGCCACGTCAGTAGTTTCTATCACCAACAGAGCCACAAACAATGGGGTGGCTATGCGTTTGCCATTCTCTGTCACAAAGAATTTATCACCCCTCAGTTCCTTGGTCACAGCCCAAACTTTATCAAAACCTCTGACTATAAAATTCTTTGACAGGTCTGGGGCCTCATCCTCATCGTGGAAGAACATCTTTGCACCAGTATATATAAGGAACAGGCCAAACAGCCCAAGTACCCACTCAAACCTCTCCACGGCTGCTGCTCCAGCAAAGATAAAGATGCTTCTCAGCACAAGAGCACCGAATATGCCCCAGAACAGCACCTCATGCTGGTATTTCCTCTCTATGCCAAAGAATGAGAAGAGCATCAGGAATACGAACAGGTTATCCATCGACAGCGACTTCTCTATCAGGTAGCCAGCAAGGAACTCCAGAGCCTTCTCCTGCCTTATCAGCGTTATCTCATTTCCTGTCACATGAGCCTCAACAGGATACAGGAAGTAGATTCCCACACAAAACAGCAACGATACAGCTATCCACACCACAGTCATGCGCATAGCCTCACCCACGTTCACCTCATGCTGACCCTTCCTGCCAAACATCTTCAGGTCAACAATCAGCATCAACAATACTGCTACATAGAATACTATCCACGCCCAAACGGGCATTCCCATTACAATCATTCTTACCTTCTTATTTCTTTACGGCGCAAAGTTAGTAATTTTCATTCTTCCCACCAAGCAAAAATATAAAATTAAACAAAAAGTCGTGGGTTTTCTTTGTTGTAATAAAAGAAATAAGTAATTTTGCATAACTTTTTCATAAGGTAAGACTATGGGTTCAATGAAATCTCTTGCCAAGGACACGGCAATCTACGGACTTAGCAGCATAGTGGGCAGATTCCTCAATTATCTGCTCGTGCCACTCTACACCCACGTGATAGCAGCCTCAAGCGGTGGCTATGGCGTGGTGACTAATCTGTATGCCTATGTGGCGCTGATACTGGTAATCCTCACCTTTGGCATGGAGACCACCTTCTTCCGTTTTGCCAATAAGGAGGACGAGAATCCCCACTTGGTGTTCTCCACCTCTATGGCTGTGGTGGGTACGCTGAGTGCCATCTTCCTCGCCATCATCTTTTTAGGCATAGACCCTATAACCCGTGCTCTGCAGTATAGCGACCACAAGGAATACATACTGATGATGGCTACCGTAGTGGCACTTGACGCCATACAGGCTATTCCCTTCTCTTACCTCAGGTACAAGCAGAATGCCATCAAGTTTGCTGCACTCAAACTCCTGTTCATCATCCTCAACATCGGACTCAACCTGCTCTACTTTGTTTTCTTAGGCAAGGACGATGTGTTCTATGTCTTCTTCCTCAACCTCGTCTGCACAGGTTTCATCACCTTCTTCTTCATACCCGAGTTCTGGCATGAGCACGTAGCGGCACGCCAGTATTGCAGGGACAACGGAGTACCCTTCCGTCTTGTCGATTTCTCTCTGCTTCGCCGTATGTTCACCTACTCATGGCCTATTTTGGTGTTGGGCATAGCAGGCATACTGAACCAGACGGCAGACAAGATGATATTCCCACTCGTCTATCCTGACAAGACACAGGGAGTGGTGGAGCTCGGCATCTATGGTGCCTGTGCCAAGATAGCCATGATTATGGCGATGATTACTCAGGCATTCCGTTATGCCTACGAACCCATAGTCTTTGCTAAGGCTAAGGACAAGGACAAGAACGAGTATTACGCCCATGCCATGAAGTTCTTTATCATCTTCACTCTCTTTGCCTTCCTGTGCGTCATGGGCTATATGCCTATCCTCGAGCACATCCTCGGCAGCGAATACAGGGCTGGTCTCAAGGTGGTGCCTATCGTGATGGTGGCTGAGATTATGATGGGCATCTATTTCAACCTCTCTTTCTGGTATAAACTCATCGACAAGACCATCTGGGGAGCATGGTTTAGTCTGGCTGGCTGCGTTACGCTTGTAGCCGTCAACATTCTCTTTATCCCTGAGTATAGCTACATGGCTTGTGCCTGGGGTGGAGTGGCAGGCTACGGCACTGCTATGCTCCTCTCTTATTTCGTAGGACAGAAGAAATACCCTATCAGCTACGACCTGAAGGGCATCTTCACATACATCGTCGTCACCACCTGTTTCTATTACGCCATGGATCTCTCCACCCGTATGCCTTACGTCTGGTTGCAGTTGCTGTGCAACACGCTGCTCATCCTGGCTTACCTCGTAATAGTGGTGAAGAACGATGTACCGTTGAAGTCAATACCTGTGATTGGGAAAAGGTTTAGAGGTTAAAGAGCTCAAAGGTTCAAGATTATGAAAAAACTCCATATTCTATCGTTAATTTCATTCTTCATTCTTCATTCTTCATTCTTCATTTCTCTCCACGCCGACGAGGGCATGTGGACACTCTACAACCTGCCCGATGCCATTTATGAGCAGATGAAGACTGAGGGCTACCGTCTGCCTAAGTCGTCACTCTATGGCGGACTGAGCAATTGTGTGGTCAATTTCTCTGGTTACTGCACAGGCGAGGTGGTATCGCCCATGGGACTGCTCATGACCAACCACCACTGCGGTTTTGAGGCTATCCGCTCCCACTCCACTGTGGAGCACGACTATATGCTCAACGGCTTTTATGCCGATTCTATCAGCAAGGAACTGAAGAACGACGATATTTTCGTTGCCTTCATGCGTCAGCAGCGTGACATCACCCCCATCCTCGACTCTCTTGGCATCGACACCTTAGGCAACATAGGCAAGGAGGCACTCATCGACTCGCTCAACGAGGTGCTCACCAAAGAGGCAAAGAAGATTGACACCACTTACTACGTGGAGATAGACCCTTTCTTCGAGGGCAATATGTATTATGCCACCACCTACCAGCGTTATAACGACATCCGTCTGGTCTATGCCCCACCTAAGTCACTGGGTAAGTTTGGTGGCGAGACAGACAACTGGATGTGGCCTCGCCAGACGTGCGACATATCTGTCTTTCGCATCTATGTTGACCCTAAGACAGGCGGTCCTGCCGACTATTCCGAGCACAACGTGCCTATGGGCACCGACTCCACCTCTGTGGCGCAAGGCATCAAGCCAGCCTACCTGCCCGTCAGCACTCAGGGCTACCGCCAGGGCGACTTCTCCATGACTATCGGCTATCCAGGCAGTACCGAACGCTATCTGTCCAGCTATGGTGTAGAGGAGATGCGCAACGGAATGTTCTATCCCATGCAGCAGGTGCGAGGCATCAAGCAGGGAGTCATGAAACGCCACATGGACCAGTCTGAAGCTGTGCGCATCAAGTACGACTCTAAGTATGCCAACAGTTCCAACTACTGGAAAAACTCCATCGGCATGATAAAATGTATCGATTCCATCGGCATAATCGATATGAAACGTAAGTATGAGGAACGCATACAGCACTATGCCGACTCTATGAATATTCCGCTCGATTTCCAGAAGCTCCAGAAATACTACAAGGCATGCTCTGCAGCCACTCGCGCCATGACCTATTTTGCCGAATCGTTCGGCAGACGCAGCCAGAACGAGCTCGCCATCCGTGCCATGAAGTATTATAAAGGTATGGAGGTCAAGGGTCCGAAAGACAAACCCAAGAAGCAGTATATGGAGTTTGCTGACAACAGCGACTCATGGGATAAGGCTCTCGACAGTGAGGCACTCGCAGCACTGATACAGAACTACCGCCGTGAGATTGGCGACACAGCCTACCTGCCCTCCTTCTACCAGACCATCGACAAGCAGTTTGGTGGCGACTACACCCGCTATGTCAATGAGATGTATGACAACTCCATACTCATGAAGAGCGGCACCCATCTCAAGGTCAAGACCACAAAGAAGATGCAGCGCGACCTAGGCATGCAGTTCGGACTCTCCCTCGTCGATGCCCTTGCCAACATACGCCTTTCCATAGACTCTATCAGCGACAGCATCGACGTGCAGGAGCAAATGCTATGCAAGGCAAAGGTGCGCATGGAGCAGGATATGCCCCACTACAGCGATGCCAACTTCACCATGCGCTTGTCTTACGGACAGATAGGCGGCTATCAGATCAACGGCTACAATTCAGACTATTACACCACAGCACAGTCTATGGTGCAGAAGATGGAAAAAGCCGATTCCATCGAGGAATATTTCGCAGAACCTGTATTTAAGGAACTGCTTAGCAGTAAAGATTTCGGCATCTATACTGATAAGGTGTCAAAGACCCTTAACCTCTGCTTCCTTTCCAATAACGACATCACAGGCGGCAACTCAGGTTCACCAGTGATAGATGGTGATGGCAGGCTCATCGGTCTCGCCTTCGACGGCAACTGGGACAGCCTGTCTGCAGACATTTATTATGATGCCCCCCTCGCACGCTGCATCAATGTCGATATCCGTTACATCCTCTATATCATGAAGCACTGGGCAAAGGCAGACCGCCTGCTCCATGAAATGGGTGTAGAGTAGAGTAACCTACACCAGGTACAAGGTGACAAGGGACAAAGTACAAATAACGACAATCAGGAATAGATTATAAAGACAACTCGGACAACATAGGATAATTGGGTTCTGGTATTTTGGCAAACATGCCAAAATGATATTTAAAAAGCCAGTTCAGCAGGTTTGCTGAACTGACCGCTATAATGTTGTTATAAGTTGTTATGGTTGTCGTTATAATCTATTCCGAGTTGCCTTTTTAATTTTTTCCCCCATGTAGTTTGAGTCCGCCGAGAAGGAAGAAGAGGATGATGCCGAATGCCATGCCTGCTATGGCATCAATGGCGTAGTGAGCATAGATATACACGGTGCTGAGACACAGGAATATGAAAGGAACGGCGAGCACTAAGAGCCAACGCCACATGCGCATTCTGACTACCATCACCATAACAAGGGTGGCGATGGCGACATGACTGGAGGGGAAGGCGGCGGTGGGTCGCTCACCTGTGTGGTGAGCCCACTCTACAAGGGAATAGAACAAACCCTTATCCCACCCTGGCGACCTGAGAGCCTCCATATTGTCGCGGAAATAATGACCTACATCTGGGAAATTGCCTGCGGCTATCTCATCCATACCCACTGCAAGATAGTAATATTGCGGTCCTGTGACTGGCATCAACAAGTAGATAACATAACAGATGTAGAAGCCAGCGAAAATCATGAAGGCTGAGCGCTCTAAGTTATGAAACTTAGTGAAGAAGACTATAACGAGGGTGACAACGAAGAAGAGATAATAGGAGAAATAACCCATATACATAAGCTCTGACACCACTGAATTGCTGAACAGCTGCGAGAAGACAAGCGAAGGCTGGAAGCCAAACAACGCCTGCTCATAACCTGCAAAGATATGGTCGAAGCAGGGGAATTGATGGTTGATGGCGTAAGTGTCGGGATACCACACCCCAAGCATGAACAGCAGGTAGGCTATGCGTGCACCGATGACTGCTTTGCAGGGCCACAACAGATAGACCACCCACAGGGCGATGGTGCCTGAGACGAAATGCAGTCGTTGCCACAGCAGGTCAGACGGATTATCGAGGTTGGTCCACGTAAAGAAAATAATGAGCATGGTGAAGAGGGCATAAACGAAGGTGGCTACCTCTGGCGCCATGAACTGCCAGAAGCCCATGCCTAAGGGACCGCCTTTCTTCAGTCTCTTCATCGGGGAAAAGTATTCTTTCTGAGTTTTATTCATTTTTCAAATGGAATAAATGGAACGATATGCACCTGCGGTGCTACGATACGAAGTTTCCAGCTCCTACGATACGCTTCGCTACGATAACTGTGAATTATGAACTATGAACTAAACTGTGCACCATCCTCCCCACTCCTTCACGCAGTTTTACTTGCGGTTGGTAGCCCAGTTCGGTGATTGCGGGGGTGATGTCGCATAGCCAGTTGCGTTGGGCGAGTATGTTATAATGATCGTTGTTAAGGGTGGAGAGTTTGCCTGTGAGGTGCATCACCATATCGCTGACGGTGCAGACTATGCGCAGGAGGCTCAGAGGCAGCTTGAGACGCAGAACGTGCTTCTTGCCTAAGGCTTGGATTATATAGTCACTAAAGGTGCGTGAGGTATAGACCTCGCCATCAGTGAGGAAGTAGGCTCTGCCGATGCTTTTTGCCGATTTCATCGAGAGGAATACTGCCTGCACCACGTCTGTGATATAGACAAAGGTGAGCACCTGTGGCGTAAAACCTGCTGCGATATCTATTCCTCGGCGAATGCTGCGGACCATAGTCATGTAGTCTTTCTCTCGCGGACCGTACACCCCAGTAGGACGCAGGATGGTGAAAGGCAGGGTACAATGCTTGCGCAACCACTGCTCTGCAGCCAGTTTGCTCATACCATAGGAAGTGTTAGGCTGGGGAACGTCATTCTCTGTTATCGCCTCATAGGGCTGCTGTTCTCTCACTGCCCCCATTACGCTGAGCGAACTGATGAAGACGAAGCGTTTTAGTGTGGGATTGGTGGCGAGCAAAGCCTGAACGAGGTTCTTGGTGCCTTCGGTATTCACCTGATAGAAGGTGTCACGATGCAACGCCTTGGTAGCACCTGCTGCATGAACAACGTAATCGAGATGCAGAGGAGCAAGTGCTTCACTCATCTGACTCACTGACGAGAGGTCGAGCAGCACCTTGTTGATTCGCGGGTCTTGGAGGTAGTCCAGACGGCTGGCAGAGCGCACTGTCGCCCATACCTCCATGCCCTGCCTCAGTGCCTCTTCCACAATGAAAGAGCCAATGAACCCTGTGGCACCTGTGATGAGAATACGTTCCATTAGGATGCAAAGGTAGCAAAAAAAGTATAAAGTATAAAGCAAAAAGTATAAAGTTTTACATTTTTGTTTGACATTTGTACATATTTTTCGTTCTTCATTCTTCATTCTTCATTTTTTTTATTACCTTTGCCAACAATATGACAGATGACTTCGACATACACGACGAACGCCTCAGTGCATCGGAAAAAGATTTTGAGAAGGCACTACGCCCTTTGCAGTTCAAGGATTTCAGCGGACAGCAGAGCGTGGTGGAGAATCTGGAGGTGTTTGTGGAAGCTGCAAAATATCGTGGTGAACCGCTTGACCACACCTTGTTGCACGGTCCGCCAGGACTGGGCAAGACAACGCTGAGCAACATCATTGCCAACGAACTGGGCGTAGGATTTAAGATTACATCTGGTCCGATACTGGATAAGCCTGGCGACCTGGCTGGTCTGCTGACCTCGCTTGAAACGAACGATGTGTTGTTCATAGACGAGATACACCGTCTGTCACCCGTGGTGGAGGAATACCTCTATTCGGCTATGGAGGACTACCGCATAGACATTATGATAGACAAAGGTCCGTCGGCACGTAGCATACAGATAGACCTCAACCCATTTACCCTGATAGGTGCAACGACACGCTCAGGACTGCTGACAGCCCCACTGCGTGCGCGTTTTGGCATCAATATGCACCTGGAATACTACGACCCTGCCACACTGGCGAAGATTATCCGTCGTTCGGCAGGACTGCTACAGGTGCCTATCAGCGATGCGGCATGTAACGAGATAGCCCGTCGTTCACGTGGTACGCCTCGTATAGCCAACGGACTGCTGAGACGAGTGCGTGACTTTGCCCAAGTGAAGGGTGATGGCAGCATAGACCTGAACATAGCCAAGGTGGCACTGGGTTCGCTGAGCATAGACAGCTACGGACTGGACGAGATAGACAACAAGATACTGCTGACCATAATAGACAAGTTCAGCGGAGGTCCTGTGGGCATCAGCACCATAGCCACAGCCATAGGCGAGGATGCTGGCACCGTGGAGGACGTTTACGAGCCTTACCTGATAATGGAAGGATTCCTGAAGCGCACCCCTCGCGGCAGAGTGGCTACCGACTTGGCATACAGTCATTTAGGCAGAAATGCATATTCTACTAATCGTAATAACCCATCTTTATTTGACTAATGAAAGTAGCAATTTTCCCTGGTACGTTTAATCCCTTTACTATTGGTCATGCCGATATAGTGGAAAGGGCACTAACCATCTTTGACAAGGTAGTTATCGGCATAGGTTATAACCCAGAAAAAGGCGACAGCAACATCTATCCGCGTCTGGCGCACATCAAGTCGCTATACGAGGACGACCCTCGTGTGGAGGCTGAGGCATACAACGACCTCACGGTGGAGTTTGCCCAGCGTCACGGTGCTGTAGCTATTGTGAAGGGCGTGCGCTCAGTGAAGGACTATGAATACGAGCGCGAGCAGGCAGACTTCAACCATGTGTTGGACGATGAAATAGAGACCATCATATTCTATGCCCGTCCAGAGTTGTCATCACTGACCAGCAACATCATTCGCACGCTGGAGCACTTCGGCAAGGATGTGTCACAGTATGTACCATAAATAAAAATATGATTACCTACTCAACAGAGAACGTAAGTATGCCCAAAATACGGAAGCGTGATACCACCGCCTGGATAAGGCGAGTGGCGGCTACGTATGGGCGCAAGATAGGCGAAGTGGGATACCTGTTCTGCGACGACGAGAAGATACTCGAGGTAAACCGCGAATACCTGCAGCATGATTACTACACGGATATCATCACATTCGACTACAACGAGGGCAAGCAGATAAACGGCGACCTGGTGATAAGCCTCGACACCGTAAAGAGCAATGCCCAACTGTTTAACAAACCATACGAGGAAGAGCTCTATCGCGTGATAATTCACGGCATACTGCACCTTTGCGGCATAAACGACAAAGGACCTGGAGAAAGGGAGATAATGGAGGCTGCAGAGAACGCTGCGCTGGCGATGAGGAATTGACAATTGATAATTGATAATTGACAATTGATAGTTGAGAAATGAAATAAACTAAATAAGAACAATGCAAAAGATTGACAAACTTGACAAGAAGATTCTCTCGATTCTTGCTACCAATGCCCGTATAGCATTCAAGGACGTGGCTGAGATGTGTGGCGTTTCGCGTGCTGCCATCCATCAGCGTGTGGAGAGACTGAAGGAAGACGGTGTTATAACAGGCAGCGGATTCTCTGTTAACCCTAAAGCTGTGGGCTATGGCACATGTACATACGTGGGCATCAGTCTGGAGCGTGGCTCCATGTATAAGGATGTAGTGAAGAAACTGGTGGACATTCCTGAGATAGTGGAAAGCCACTTTACCACTGGTCCATACACCATGCTTGTCAAGGCATACGTGCGCGACAACGAACAGCTCATGCGCCTGCTCAACGACACCTTGCAGTCTATAGACGGTGTAGTATCTACCGAGACACTCATTTCGCTTGACCAGAGCATCAAGCGCGACGTACCAATACACTTGGAAGACGAATGAAACAATATTCTCTTGAGGCTTTGACTGAAGCAGCCTACAAGGGATTCCCTGAGGCTGAGAAGAAACCCGTCATAGCTATGACGGCTAATCACAGTGATATAGACGCCACTATTCGCGATGCATACTATAAGCAGGTTGTTGCGGCTGGTGGCGTACCTGTTATCATACCACCCGTGACAGACGACTCGGTGGTCATCAACACCCTGGAGCATATCGACGCCCTTATCCTTACTGGCGGAGGCGATTACAACCCGCTATGGTGTGGGGAGGAGCCATCAAGCAAACTGCACAACATCAATGCCGTGCGTGACAGTGCCGAACTGCTGCTAACGCGTCTGGCATTCAACCGTCAGATTCCTATGCTCGGAATATGTCGAGGTATGCAGACCCTTGCCATGGCTCTGGGAGGGCATGTAGAGCAGGATCATGCCTCAGGCATCAAGCACAGTCAGGATGCCGACCGCAATGAGGCGACACACTCGGTAAACATAAGCAAAGGTTCCACCTTATATAATATATACGCACGCGAGGAACTTGCCGTAAACTCTTTCCACCATCAGGTGGTGGACAATACTGGCACACTGTTCCGCACCATTGCCACAGCACCTGATGGTGCCATAGAGGCGATGGAGAGCACTGAACAGAAGAGTATATTGGGAGTGCAGTGGCACCCTGAATGGCTGGGCAAGGAAGGACTGCCGATATTCCAGTGGCTGGTGGAGAGAGCAAGAGAGTTCAGCAGTGCCAAGGCACTGCATCAGCGAATCATAACCATTGACACCCATTGCGACACACCGATGTTCTTTCATCAGGGAGTGAACTTCCTGAATCGCGACCCTCGCATAAAAGTGGATCTGCACAAGATGACAGAAGGGCATCAAGATGCTGTCACCATGGTATGCTACCTGCCACAGCCTACCACCGAGACCAACGGCGGACCAGCCTCACACATGGGAGAATCGTTTGCTGACTTGGTGCATTTCAACATCAATTCGCCAAAAGAATATACCGATTTCATCTTTGACACCATAGAGGGATTTGTAAACCAGCAACCAGATTATCTTGCCTTTGCACGCACTCCTGAGCAGATTAGCCTCAACAAACAGGCTGGCAAAAAGAGCATAGTGCTCGGCATTGAGAACGGTCTGGCTATAGAGAACGACATAGCCAATCTGGAGCATTTCGTGAAGCGCGGCATAACCTACATGACCCTATGTCACAACGGCGATAACGACATCTGCGATTCAGCCCGTGGCAACAACACCCACAACGGTGTGTCACAGTTTGGCGAACAGGTTATCAAGGAGATGAACCGCCTCGGCGTGATGGTTGACCTGAGCCACGCTGGCGAGAAGAGTTTCTATGACGCACTCGAAATCAGTCAGACACCGATAGTATGTTCTCACTCCAACTGCAGAGCGCTATGCGACCACCCTCGCAACCTTACCGACGACCAACTGAGAGCACTTGCCAAGGTAGGTGGCGTGGCTCACACCACATTCTACCCAGGTTTCCTCAAAGCCAGTGGTGAGGCAGACATCTTAGATGCAGTGAAGCACCTGGAACACGCCATAGACATTATGGGCATAGACTGTGTAGGCATAGGTACCGACTTCGACGGTGACGGCGGAGTGCCTGGCATGAACGATTCATCAGAGCTCATCAATTTCACTATTCAGTTGCTGCGTCGCAAGTATAGCGAGGCTGACATCCGCAAAATCTGGGGCGGCAACTGGCTAAGGGTGATGAGTGAGGTACAGTCTTTTGGCAGATAAAATTCTTATCCTTATTTTGATAGTGAAACTCTTTTCTCCTTACATATTCCTGTTTGTAGCATTCTTGTCAATAGGCATATTCTCATGCCAAAACAAGAAACAGGCAACGGCAACAGAGGCTGAGCCAGAGCTCGTCGGTCCTGTGTTCAATGAAGACAGTGCCCTCACCTATTGTGTTGAGCAGTGCGCCTTTGGTCCCCGCACCATGAACAGCACCGCCCACGATGAGTGCGAGGCTTGGATAATAAGTAAGTTTAAGCAATATGGCTGTGAGGTGTCAACCCAGAAAGCCGACCTCAAGGGATGGGACGGCACACTGCTCCACTCCACTAATATCATCGCCAGACTTAATCCGCAAGCCCAGCAGCGCATAATCATCTGTGCACACTGGGACAGCAGACCATGGGCTGACAACGACCCTGACGAGGTTAACCACCGCAAACCTGTGATGGCGGCTAACGACGGCGCATCAGGCATCGGCGTGATGATTGAACTGGCGCGCATCATCAGTGCTAATGAGCAACAGCCTAACTACGGCATCGACTTCGTATGCTTTGACGCAGAAGACTATGGCACGCCCTCATGGAGTGGCAAGGAAGATGAAGACTCGTGGGCACTCGGTGCGCAGTATTTTGCAAAAAACTATCAACTGTCAACTGTCAACTGTCAACTAAAACTCGGAATCCTCCTTGATATGGTAGGTGGACAGGGTGCCAAGTTCTATCAGGAGGGTTTGTCTAAACACTATGCCCAAAGCATCGTTGACGGCGTTTGGCAGGCTGCCAACGAAGCTGGTTACGGCAGCTATTTCCTCAACCAGACAGGCGGATATATCACTGACGACCACAAGCCACTCAACGAGGCTGGCATACCCACCATCGATATAATACCCTACTACCCCGACTGCGAAGCCAGCGCTTTCGGTCCTACATGGCACACCGTCAATGACGACATACACCACCTGGACAAGAACACCCTCAAAGCCGTGGGGCAGACGATTGTTCAGTACCTGTATACAATTGATAATTGACAATTTATAATTGACAATTTATAATTAATTCCTAATTTCTAATTACTCATTCCTAATTGATTTCTCATCTCATCCTTTCTCAACTCGCCTTAGAGCAATACGGACTCTCTATCATCAAAACGCTATATGATGAAGAGGGTTCGGCAGAGTGTGTGCTGAAAAAGTTAGGCAAATCATTCACCAACGAAGAACAGCGCGCCAAGGAAGAGATGGCATGGTGTGAACAGAATAACGTACGAATACTCACCATCAGCGATGCCGACTACCCCGATCGGCTACGCCATTGCAACGATGCCCCTATGGTGCTCTTCGCTCGTGGCAATGCAGACCTCAATGCTCCACACATAATCAGTATAGTAGGTACACGCAAGAGCACTCTCTACGGACATGACTGCATCAATAAGATAGTGAAAGACCTGACCTGTCTGCGTCCTGACATAGTGATAGTTAGCGGACTGGCTTATGGCATTGATATCTGCGCCCATCGTGCAGCTCTCAGCAATGGCTTATCCACCGTAGGTGTAGTGGCTCACGGACAAGATACCCTCTACCCCTCAGTGCATCGCAATGACGCCAACAAGATGTGTCTGGGCAACGGTGGTGTGGTAACTGAGTTTTTTCACGGCACACGCTCCCTCGCACCCTATTTTCTGCAACGCAACCGCATCATAGCAGGCATGAGCGATGCCGTTATCGTGGCAGAGAGTGCCGTTCATGGTGGTGGACTATACACAGCCCGTCTCGCACAAGACTATCATCGCGAGGTGTTCGCCATACCTGGTCCTATCAATGCACCTGCCAGCGAGGGCACCAACAACCTCATTCGCGACAACAAAGCCACACTGATAACCTCAGCCCAAGACATACTCAACCTTATGCAGTGGCAACCAACAGCCGATATCAGCAAGGCACGCAAACAGGGCATAGAGCGACAGATGTTCCTCAACCTCACCCCTGACGAGCAGAAAATAATAGACTGCCTCAAGCAGTCAGGCGATATGCAAGCCAACCTCATAGCCATGCAGACAGCCATACCCATCGGTACCCTCAATGCCACCCTCTTTTCACTCGAGATGAAAGGCGCCGTAAAACAACTTTCAGGCAACACCTACCATCTCTTATAGTTAAAAAAGATTAACCAAAAGCAATCTTTCAACTTTTCACCCTTGAACCCTTTGAACTTTTGAACTTTTTTTGTACCTTTGCATTCGCAAATTGCGATAGGCATCATGAGTCTGCTTCGCAGACACTCATTATTTGCTTCATGCGAACACATTTGTCACCCGCAAATCGGACTTGTAGCTCAGTTGGTTAGAGCAACAGACTCATAATCTGGAGGTCCCTGGTTCAAGCCCAGGCTGGTCCACACTGAAAATCAAGCAGTTACAACATTTGTAACTGCTTTTTTGTTTCGTAACCTGAACAAAAACTGAACAAACCTTACAGTTTTGGGCATGTTTATAAAGAATTGAACAAGACAAACAGTAGTACGAGGGAAAAAATAATACGAGCTGCCCACATGCTCGCGTACCATATTATATACTATATAGGTATGAGGGAGAATCTTTATCCTCCCTCATACTTTTACCTTCTATGCCCTAATCCTTTGCTTCTTTCTTCCTCATCCTCCATGTCATCATCAAGTTCGTCGATGACATCGGCGGCATTGGTATGCAGTCTCTCTTTCTCGTCTCTCCAGGACTGCCATGTTCCATCCGCGATACGCAGGGCATCCTTCAGCAATTCTTCGCTATGCCTGTATGCCTTTCCTTCGACAGAGGCGAGCACCTTTGCCCATACGAAGCTGTTGGAGACTGTCACCTTGCGCTGCTGTATGTCTTCACTTCGCCCGAAGAGAATTTCTTTAATTTCTACCATCGTGTCATAAACAAAGTCATCCACATCCTTAGCCATCTGTCTAAGGATTATCTCTATAAGTTTTTCCATATCTCCGTCTATAAAGGTGGCTATGGCTTTTTTTATCGTGTTCAGATGCTCCTGGTGCTTTCTTTTCTGCCGTGCAGCAGCCTCTTTCTCTTCGGCTAATTCCCGGACTGCCTTTACTCTATCACGTTCTTTCTCTTCCGCTTTCTCTTGCAGTGCCTTTTTATGTTTTGCGAATTGCTCCTGCAACTCTACATATTTATTGTTTCGCTGTTCCTTTAACTCCTCGGCAATCTTCTCCCATTTCTCCTTTTCTACTACGGCTTTATTTCTCTCATCCAAAACCCTGTACATTGCGTTACCGATGTTCTCTGGAGTAACTTCTTCAATCTTTTTGTTGGTAGGGATGAACACAGCCGTATCTAATATTTTCTTTACGGCAGCCTTTCTACCCTGTTCCACTGCTTTCTCCTTATCAAACTGAACGTCCTTTATTTCCTTCTTTAGCTTTTCATTTTCTGCCTCCAGCCGTTGGTTTTCCTCCAGGACATCGGCTATCTCCTTTTTGGCATCGGCATAGAGGGTTTTGCCGATTTCTTTTATAGACGCTCTGAGAGCGTAATCCAGTCCTTTAGCAGAAAAAAGACGGTCATTCAGGCGAGTAACAATCGCCTTGGCTTTTTTATGCTGTTCCTTCTTCCACTCTTTATCCGACTGGAGGATGCTTTTCTTCGGTGTCTGGCAGAGCGTAACGAGTTCATCGAGGGTGTTCTGCAGCTCCGTTTTGAAATCTGAGCCTTCCAACTGCAGGCTGGCGAGTGAAGCAAATTCCTCTGTCTTATCTTTGAATAGCATTTTGCCCCACTTCTTTGCTTCTTTTTCTGCCTCCTGAGCAATAGCCTCTGCCTTCTCTCTCCTTTCCTCTGCCTTCTCTCTACTTTCCTCTGCCTCCTTTGTTCTTTCTTTAGCTTGCTTTTCTTTGTAGGCTTCAGCCTTTGTCCTGCGACGTTTTTTTGCCTTCTCCTCTTCGGTCAGTTCCGCCCACACTTCTCCACGTTCAAAGCCCCATTTCTTTCCCACCTCTTCGTAGAACTTATCGTGTAGTTGAGACATTGCTTCACTTCTTTCCTTAGTCGTGCTACCGAAGTGAGCTGCATAACTAACAGTGTACACCGTACCTCTCACAGCAGGGCGATATTCGGCTTTCTTCTCGTCAGAGAGTTTGTCATACTTACCCTTGGATAGTTTGATTAGCTCTCCGACGTGCTTTCCTTTAGAGTAACGCACATCGTTACCATCCTTATCTATCTTTACATAGCCCCCAACATTGCCACGCTGTTTCCTTTCTGCTAAAGGTACGATGTTCATGTGGATATGTGGTTCTGTCTCATCGAGGTGTAGCTCGCAACCTATAATGCTATCTTTGCCAAATATACTTATTCCAAAGTTATAGACATCTTTTCCCCACTGCTCTATTTCTTTACTTCTGCGGACATCCCAGTTATGCCAATTCTCAGGGTTACGTTCATAATTAACTGACTGGTTCCCAAATGCTATTTTTTGCATCTTTTCTGTATTAGCAGAGAATATAATTTCTACATAAGTATTCTGGGAATTGGAAGCCCCATCCTTGTAAGCCTTATAGCCTACACTTTCGAGTTTATCCTGAAACCTCGTATAAAGGGTCTTCTTCTGCCTCCCAAGAGGTACTATCTCACCATCCACAATCTCGAAGTTAAGATTGTGCCGAGACCAGTCGTAGTTGTTTATCGGGTTGGCATTCTTAGCCCGGTAACTTTCCTCAGTCCAACCTCTCCTTTCGTTCTCGTAAGCATTGCCGACTGAGAGAGCTTTACTTTTTCCTGCGTGAAGTACATTAAATTTTTTCTCCATAATACAATCTGCTAAAACATTAAACATAGGTTCTTAGGGTGAAACCCTGAGTGGGGCGGTCAAGGGGGAGAGTCACCCCCTTGCGAGGTTCCAGAGGGCGAGTAGCCCTTGGCCTAATTGGGTATTTTGAGGAAATTGCTTAGAGCAATTTTTCTGGAAAATCCCTTATTAGGTTTAGGGATTTTCTTGAAATCCCTTTCCCCGCAACAAAGTTACGGGTTTTATTTTGATTTCAATGCTAAAGAAAAGAAAAACTTCCTATTATTAAACATTCTTAACTAAAACTGCGTTTTTCCACCGTCTTTCAACTCAAAATGTGTGCAATTAACGTGTCAATATTTTGAACCGTTAACCACACATAACACCCCACCAGTTTTTCTTTTCTCCGCTTAACGCATCATAATTTTGAGCCATTAACATTTTTTATAGCTCATAATTTTGATACATAAAAAATATATTGTACCTTTGTATTATAAATTAACGCATCATAATTTTGACACTTTAAACATATAGGAGAGATTGTTATGGCACACGAAAATCTTAAAGTACATCTTTTAAGTATTCCGGGGCAGTCATTCATACTGAGTCTTACCCATCAAGTGTATTCCTGGTCTAACAGAGTACCTGACAAATACATCAATTACCGAATGTTTGAGGAGGTTACCATAAGAGAAGAAGCCACAAAGTCAACCAGGCTGAACCTTGACAACCGCCCCCATTATCGCTTCGACTGTATTTTTTATGTAGAGCCGGGTTATCGTTCTTTAAATCAGCGACAGGTCTATACCGTTGGCGTTGAGTTGAAAAACAGCAAAGCCGATTTAATGGCCGACGATAAGATGGATCATTATATCGGCCACACTGACTTTTTCTTCATCGGTGTTCCATCAGAGCTGGTTAATGATGCTATTCAGCGTGCAAGAGAGAACGCTGACGAACAAATAGGTGTGTTTTCCGTTGATGATGGGAAAATACATTTAATGCCTCGGAGAATACGCCCGACAGTTGAACATGAGCGCGACCTGCTGCAGCAGATCATGTATAGTCAAATGTTTACCAAAGATTTCAAGGATGTTGTTGCTATCAGCTTGGATGATATAGAAGTTTTCCCGGCATCATTGAAAGATATTGTTACTAAGGAAGAAGATGCTTCTGAATTATACACTGCTACCAATCCATCCTACACCGGCAATACTATACCCCCCATTGCACAAGACAAAGAAGCGGATAAAGTTGCTGCTAAGGAAAAAAAACAGCTTCGTAGAGAACGTCATGATGCAAAGGTTTCAGCTTTGAAGGAAGAGGTCTCAGCTATGAATGAAGAGATACCTCCAGTAATAGCATCAATACTTACCGGTTTGTCTTTGGGCGACCAACGAGTTTATCATGCCATCCGACGGCATGGAGGCATACAGGCACAAAACATCGCCGGTGTGCTACCACGTAAGGATGATATTGAGCAGCCCAGCCTTGCAACCGTGAAACGAAGTATTGCCGCACTTTCTAAAGTAGGACTAATAGAGCGCGAAGGTTCTAAGAAAACAGGGCACTATATTATTAAGGACATTAACTGTGAACCCAATAACTGTCAGGTCTGCGCAAAATCCCCACTTTGCACACAATTCCAACAAATAGACAAGAGTAAGGCGCAACCCTATGTGGTACGCCTTACTTCATTGTCTAAATGACTGATAAAAAAAGAAGAATACAAGGAAGCCATTTCCCTTTTGAAGAAGGACTATGTCATTAGGGTCGTGGCAAAACCACGAGAAAAGACATCTGCACCATACATCGAGTGAAAAAGGAATTTTGTTGACAATACCTCCCAAATGTACCAATGTTTGTGTGTCGCCAAGCAGATAATCTTAGGTATGAATTAAAATGTAGGGCAAAGAAAAGGTGAAGGTATCATTTTGATGCAAAAATGAGGCAAAAAAAACTTCATTTTCACCTTATTTAATACACAATCCTGCTATTTTCTGTCATTTTTTTATTAACTCTGCGACCATGCAATGTGCGCATGATAAAACTGGCATGTACACACTTTGACAAATGACCCAAACAGCCAAATAGGCAAATGAGGTATTGAATCCCCCTTGCGGTGTATGCAAAAGGTTTGGTCGCCTGTCGAGACATAGCTTGGGGGTTCTTTTGACAATATGACTGAAAAAATCAAGCTTAGCGGATTGGAATCATTCCTCATGCGCATTGCAGATTACCTTCGCAAGAACATGGAGGAATCAGAATATAAAGAGTATATTTTTGGATTACTCTTTTTGAAGCGCATGTCAGATGTCTTTGAAGAAAAGCGTGAAGTTTTGAAGAAAGATTATCAATATCTTCCTGAAGATGCCTTAAATTCTATTCTGTAGGACAAGACAACATACGGTGATACTTTCTTTTCTCCGAAACGTGCCAGATGGAACGAAGGTTGGTATGATGAGGAGAACGAAACCGAAGTTCCTGCCTTGCGAGACCTTAAAACAGATATTGGCCCAATGCTGAACAAAGCCTTGACTGCTATTGAGGATGCCAATAGCGAAGTGTTACAGGGCATCTTCAAAGACCGCATCAACTTCAACAAAATGAGCGTTGATGGTACGCCCGTTGTAAAAAACAGCGACCTTCGCAAGATGATAGAAGAGTTCAACAACTTTCCACCATTGTTGAACAAGAACTTTGTTCGCTAAAGTGTTTTTCGGTGATATAATCTCCAAGATGTAAATAATATCTTCTCTGCTTGCCATTTTCCATTGTGTTAAAGCATACTGACAAGGGATACTTATCAGTGTTTTTATTAGTGCGTTTGTCAAGCACAAGGGTAATGGTTACATTACCAACTTTATGTGTAGCGATTGATGTTATTCTATTTGCCATTTTTTATTTGCGAACTATTCGCGAACTAAACAAGGTGATTTTCTATCTTTTTTGATAAAAAAGTAATAATATTGCTCGTACAGAATACCTATAGTCTGTTTTACATCTTCGTATAAAATATAAAGCAGTACACTATAATAAGTATCGACGTGTCAATTTCCATCTTTGATTGTTCCTCTTTATTGCTTTGTTTGCATTTTCTTTCATTGTCATCTTTTTACGATGTAATTCTCCTGTTTACGATGTTGGTTTTGTCATTCAAGTAAGAGTTTGCAATTTTGCAGGGCTTAAGCAAAATTAATTACTAACTCTATTTTTCACAAAACAACATCAAGACAATGAGAAAATTAGTTCTTTTATCGGCTTTGCTGTGCACTTGCCTATTCATGTCAGCCCAGCACAAGCCAAAGAAAGACCGTGAACGCAAGAAAATGAACGAAGTCACGTCAGTCATTAACATCAATGGACTTCAGCGGTCAGCCATACACGATGCGCTTAGCAAGAAACGCGCCCGTCTGGAATCTATGGACAGCACCGCAGGAGCGAAGTCGTTGGCATTCCAGAAGTATGAGATTGAAAAGCAGTGTCATGAGGAATTCATTTCGCAACTCTCCGACAGGCAGATAACGGAATACTGTAATACGGTATTTGCTCCAGAGGTGACGGCAAAGACAGATTACAGAATGTCACTGCTTACAGAGGTGGACAATGACTATACTGAGTCAGAACTTGCAAAGGCACGCAAGGAAATCTATGATTACCTCATGTTGGAGAAGATAGTGTATTTCAGGCACAAATACGATTTCGCCAAACAGAAGGAGAATATCAGCAGGCTGAAGGCTATACAGCCCGCATCACTTAAGGCAAGCATAAACAATGAGAAGCAAAAAGGATATGGTAAGGTGATGTCAGGTCATGTGAACTGGCGAGGAGCTTCTCATCATAACTCTAAACATCATGGGGAGGGTAAGAAATGAGGAAGACTTTACTACTTATCACGTTCTTTGCATGCAGTCTCTCTGTGTTAGCTCAGCAAGGAGCCTCTTCTGTAGAAAGTGATACTACTGTACACAATATCTCTGACAAGACTCTGCTTATACTCGCACACCAGTATCAATACGGTATAAAGCGTGAAGCAAGCCCTAAGAAAGCAGTTGCAATATACAGCTATCTTGCGCGCAGGAACAATGCTCAGGCAATAAATCAGCTTGGCAAGTGCTATCTCAATGGAGACGGAGTGAAGCAAAATGTAGGAATTGCACAACGTTTGTTCAGCAAGGCTGCGAAGATGGGCAATGTCAGGGCTAAATGTAATCTTGCCATGATATACCAGAAAGGACTGAATGGCAAGATAAACTACAAGAAGGCCTACAATCTGTATAAGGAAGCTGCTGATTCTGGTTCAGCACAGGGCATGTATGGTGCAGGATATTTGCAATACAAAGGCTTTGGTACAGAGCAGAATTATGCAGAAGCGGTAAAAATGCTGGAGAAAGGTGCTGCAAAAAAGCACCCAGGATGCGATATGCTCCTAGCCTCTTACTATGCCAATGGATACGATCAGGAACAAGACCTTGCTAAGGCAGAGAAATACTATCGTAATGCTTCAAGGCATGGCAACAGTTGGACAGTGGATGTCACCAAGAACGGATTGCTTGACTCAATAGGAAAGCGTAGGGCGCGTAAGGGTACATGGAAACATGTCAAGAGCCGTGAACTCACTGAGCAAGGAATGCCCGAGATATCTTCGACATCGAATACTGACGATATTTATGGTCGCTGGAAAGGAACTGCATACACGTATGACTGGTCAAAGAAGGTAATCCTTAGTGAACAGGACATAACGCTTGACGTGGAGTGTCAGGACGATAGCATACATGTGAGTTACTACGTAGGAGACTCGCTGTCCACTGCATATGCAGCAGTATTAAGAGAAAAGGGCTTTCAATCCAAGAAACTGACAGACGAACAAAAGGAATACTCATGGACGGTGACAAATACTAAGTTCGACATGAAGAACGGAAAACTCCTGGCAGAGTTCAGGGCACTGAATCTGGACAACATGTCTTTTCGCAAGCCGCTTTTTGCTGTGCTGAGCCGTGAGGGAGGCAATTTATCTACCTCGTCCGATACCATCAGCACATTCTCAATAGAACGTGTTAGTAGTGAATCTGGTCGTTTGGCAGTAAGCATCTCAGCCTCGGAGGAAATGGATGTTGACGTCATGGCATCATCTGTTTACGGCACAGCTATGGAGAATCTGGGAAGAAGGCACTTGGGCAAAGGACACAATAAACTGACGTTCCATGCGTTATCTGTGAAAGGAGCGACAGCTTACATTGTCAATGTTTCACGTAAGGACGAGAGACACTCGAAGACTGTAACTGTCCACAGCCATGAGTAAGACTGTTAAGTTGTTCCTTGCGCTCTTTGTCATAATGTTCTTTAATGTCTCCCCTTGTCAGGCATGCTATGATGATGATGATGATGACTATTACAATTATTACGATGATAGCGATGATGATTGTTATGATTGGGAAATAGAACTTCCCGAAATTGAAATCATTGGGAAATCTAATGACGAGAACAAGGACAAAAACTGGGATAATGAAATAGAACTGCCGAATGTTGATATCTTTGGTGATAGTGAAGATCCTTTTTCTATCATTGATGATAGCGATGATTATGACATGGAAGTAGAACTGCCGAATGTTACAATTATAGGTAATGGCAATAGTAATAGCTCCGGGAGTTGGGCAGACAAATCTGCTTCTTGGCTAAATGCTCATGCATATACTTATGCGGCTTATAAAAGCAAAAAAGACAAGGAGTGTGCCAAATATGTAAGATTAGCATTGGAGGCTGGTGGTATAGATACTGCAGGACATCCAGAACATGCGAAGGACTATGGAGATTTTTTAAAAAAGATAGGTTTCCATGAAGTATCGAAAGAGGGTTATTCCCCCCAAAAAGGTGACATACGTGTTTGGCAGAACTATCCAGGTGGAAATATTTCAGGGCACATACATATGTATGATGGTTCACAATGGGTGTCAGACTTTTTTGAACCAAACAATCATGGACCAGGTCCAAGATACAGAAAATATAATAACTATAAAATATACAGGAAATAATGGAAAAAAAATTTTTAGTTAGAATGCTAACTATTGCTATCATGACAGCAGTGTCTCTTTCTATCCAAGCTGAAAACTACAATACAAATAAATGTGAATGTCTAAAGCTATTTTACAATACATATCGAGAACTATTTGATAAAAATGTGATGTGGTGGCAGGATTCAGAAAAAAAAGCCTACATTAAGAATCACTGTACTCATGACTTTTATTCTCTTATTGAGAATGAAGAAAAAAATGGCGCGGGGGTTGATTTCCTTACTTGTGATTATGTAGATACAATGATAATGTCAACAATGAACATCACAGTATCTGACAGTTGCTACATCATGACATTTCAGGCTGATTGGCCAATGGCTAATGGTGAAAGTGTTATAAAAGATGTTACGCTATACATATACACAGAGAATGGACTCATAAGCGACGTTACAGAGAGTCCGAAATAAAAAAATACAGCAAACAACACCTCGCATTGTGCAGGGTGTTGTTTACTTTTTTATAAAATAATAATCTTTTGTTGTACATCTTCTTTGTATTTCTCCCCAACAGGAATAGGCCTGAGCTGATTTCGTAGATAGAACTTATTATCAGCAAATTTGGTGACGCATCTACTGTTTATGATATACGACGAGTGTATACGCCAGAATTGCTTTAGTCCTACACAGCGTAGTTTCTCGTAGAGTAGGGACATGGATTTGGAATACATATCAAGAACATGATTCCTGCTGTCAATGGGATGCCATAGGATGTGGTGCGTAGATGTAGATTCTATATAGGCATAGTCCAATGGATTAATGAACGTCTGCACTCTATCCTGATAGCAACAGAACAAATGTCCCTTTATTTGCTCTATATCGTAGTCGTCATAGCAAATCTCTACCTCACAATCTTGTGAAAGGTGCACAATGATTGTCTTAGACATATTCCTAATGCCTATTTAATGCTAAAAGTTCCAACGGGTACGTACGTGGCGGTAATGATATTCATGAAGAATACTCCGTATTCGCCTTTTATAGCTTCTGATGCAGGGATTGTCAGCAAATAAGACTGCTCACCATACTTGTGTCCCTCGAAAGGCACATAGCCTGCCTTCTTCGTCTCTTCAGAGCCTATCAAGGATGATTCAAACTCCATCCACTGAATTCTGCGTTCCTTCTTGCTGGCATTGAAGCGAACCAGGCGATAGCTGTCCATTGGGTCGGTATCGTTTTTCTCACCCTTTATGAGAAGTCTGATGGGCTGTCCGTCATTCTTTACAACATAAGATGACCTGCCTCCACTGAATATTACGTCCATGCCTGATGAGCCTGCCAGTCCACTGACTGCATCGGCAGCAGAACCAACGCCATGTGCTGTGTTAGCAGCCGTAAGTCCTGCCATGACTCCAGAGACTGAACCGCTGTTAGCACCTATATGTGCGCCAACAATACCTGCTGCGCCGACAATGCTTGCAGCACCGCCCAGCAATCGTCCCCATTTCTTGACCTTGTTCTGATGACTTCCTATGGTACCCTGTTCTTTAGGCAGGATAGCATAGGTAGAATCCGATGTGAGGATGCAGTAAGAATTGATGAACTCTGGCTCTGGAGCCGTTACTTGTTGTGCTTTAGCACTGATTGTAGCTGCTATGAGCAGCACGAAGAAAACATACTTCTTCATAATGGCGAATTTTTCTGGTGCCCCCTGATGGCATAGAGAGAGCTGTTAATATATAGTCAAAGAAAAAGTGAGCCACCCCCTATGCACCAGTAGGTATCGCCAAACACCATTCCAACACAGGCAGGCAGCTCACTGTGTGAGTTGCTGAACTGTGCGCCCGTGGTTGTGTAATTGGCGATTTCACTGGTCGGGCACTTTCCTATTTTATGTGCAAAGGTAATCAATTTATTTTAATTTTGTTACTATTTCATAGAAAAATGGCAGGTCATCCCTTGGTTGTGTCGTTTTTTGGCGAACTTCACTGGTTGAAGATTCCCTGCCATCGATGATTGGCTATGGCGGTATGTTCACCATGCCAATAGCTTTCGACTGCAAAAGTAAAAAGGAAATTTGAATCCACCAAATTTCCTCGCGCGCTTAATATTTATACATTATACATTGCGTGTTCAAAAAATATCCCGATTTTAGTCCAATCTGAATTAATTTGAACACTCGCGGCAAAAAAATTATATTTCTTTAACTTGAAGAAGTGGTTATATCATGTATTTTGGAATCATTTCTTTCCAAGTAGCGACATCCAAATAGACGTCCTCAATAGGCAAACCTAATTCTATTGCGCACATTCCTAAATCTTCAGGGTCTTTGCTATGGATATACCATGCTCCAACTTTCTGAAAGTTATCAAGTTCCTCTGCTGTCCATTCCATAACATCCCACCACTTGATAACAGTAGTGCGTGACATTTCCATATCCCTGGCACAACCCATCTTTGTCTCACTTCCACTTTTCATCCAGCGATATATGCGTACCTTTATGGCAGCATTGTTGCGCCATATCGGGGTAGTACTGTTATGTGGTCTTCCTGCGCTCATCGATGGCAAAGGTACAAAAAATCTTCGGAAAGACAAAGATTTTTTTTGACTCGTAAAAAGAAGGAAATTCTTCTATCCCTTTAATGGAAGAATCTGCGCTATTTTTACTATACCCCCCCAATTATACTACGTGTACTACTGTAGTACACGTAGTACAACTCATTCTTCTCGAACTACTCGCTGGCTCACAGTTGAAAATATTCTATTTTTTTGATAAGTATTCATTGACATCTTTGCATGGAGCAAAGCGACTGCGTAAATCTGTAGCCTGCGGAAATGCTTCCAGTATCTTTTTTGTTGCTTCATCACCTGCTGTATCGTTGTCAAGTGAAAGAAAAATTTTACCCTCATAACTGTGTAAATTTTCAATCGCTCGGTCAACGAGCGCAACACTATTAAGCACAATATAATTATGTCTGATAGCACCACAGAGTGTTGCGAAACTCAACATATCAGTAAAACCCTCAAACACTACTACTGGAGCATTATCCACCTTAGATATGGTAGATATGCCCTTTGGAGCCTTTGCTCCTTTGAAGCCTTTCTCGTTTCCCGGATAGGGAGCACCACGAAGTTCGTAACCGCCAACATCATTAGGAAAAGCAATGGCAGAAAGCAAAGCACTTCCTTCCTGGCGAAAAGAGTAATGCGCTTCACTACATAACAACTTCGCGATTTCTATATTTACGTTGCGACTGCCAAGGTAAGCCAATAACTTATCCGATTGTAGAGGAACTATATTGAATTGGGCAAATGCACTTTGCAGGCTTACTTTTTCTTTAGCTCTATTCTTTATTGGAATGAAAGGCTGAGGAAAAGAAAGCGTCTTTTCTCCGAAACGGGAGCACACTTCACTCACACTGGAGGTGTTCCACACTTTCAATGCCAGGTCTATGACGCTGCCATGTTCTCCAGTAGCGAAGTCATGCCACCCTCTGCCATCGTTAGATACAGACAGTGAGGGATGTGCGTCCTCGCGCCAAGGACACCTGTAGAGGTAACCACCGGCTACCTTCTTTACTGCCTCGCCCAGTAGGTCGAAGCATGTATATCTTTCTTTGATTTCTGCTGTACTCATTTCATTTATTTTTTTGTTTTTAAAAGTGAACACCGTTTTTTGCG
Organism: Prevotella sp.; assembly: GCA_016290975.1. GTDB lineage: Bacteria > Bacteroidota > Bacteroidia > Bacteroidales > Bacteroidaceae > Prevotella. The sequence goes on from JAEEVS010000053.1 coordinate 29,947, forward strand.
TAACAATCTGTAGTTCAATGATTTGCGTGTTCGCCTGTGTTCACGTCTCCATTAGATAATATTTAAAATCCGGAGATAATATGTGAACACAGGAGAACACTGCTTTTCCAGTATTCATGCGGTATTCCGCAATTTTCGACGTTCACTTTTTTGCGTGAAGATATTCATTAACAAGTGAACGGGAAATTCCGATGCTATCAGCAAACTGAGACTGATTTTTAATTGGAAAATATTTATTTAAATTTCTTATAACAGTTCCTTTTCCTGAGCCTTCACTTCTGCCAAAAGTGAAACCGTAGGCTTTTTGTGCATAGCTTTCCATCACCTTCATTGCATCAACAGCCTCCTGCATAATCTCTGCATCTATCAATCCTGATTTCCCGGCGAGAAGCATTGAAATTCCTGCCCACTTCTCCACGTAAATCTTTATTTTCCCGTAGAACTCGCGCATACATAGTTCGTAGGGGTCAGTTGTCAGTTCCTCAAACACCAATAATTTATCAAGAATATACTTATAGCAGTATTCGTTGTAAATCTCCTTAGCCTCTGTACTGAAGAGGAATTGAGTGTTGGTGCTATAGATAGTTTTTATAAGTTCCTCCCAAAAGCATAGTAGTTTATCATCAAGTGTTTCTTCCGGTGGACAGGTAGGATAATTTAATTTTGGAAAAACTATTAAAAGGCGACCAAGGAATCCTGTTCCTACAATATCTTTATTTGCGAACCTCTTCAATATATGCGGCTGAACGCCACCAAAAACAGACAATACAGGGTCTTTGCAATTTATAAATTTCGTCTCTCCCGTCTTCGTGTGAATAGGGAAAGTTTTCCCGTCCCAGAGTTCAATCCAAGAACTATATTCTGTGTCATCCCGATTGTATTTTCCGAAGCTTCCGACCCACCCCGACAATTCTGGTCGGAAATAGAAAATTCCGTCAGGGTTATCGCTCAATTTCTTCAACACTGCTTCCAGCGTAGCAGAGTGCATACGGAAATCATGTTGTACAGGTTCCTCACCTTTCCTATCCCACTTCTTTTTCTCAGCTTTATCCTCTTCTATCAATATATCATTCCTCTTTAGTATTGGCTGAAATACCTTGTACGCATACTGAGACTTTCCGGCACCCGATATGCCGACAGTTATCCCCCACAGCGAAAGTTTGTTGGTGTAAACACCATCAAATGTGGTTATTCTGTTACCAGCAGCCACCGCAGCAGCCATATAAACAGCCACCGTAACCATATCTTTAGGTATCTGATATACTTTGGATGTTGTTTCGATAAAATCATTCACTTCTGCCAGCAAAAAGGCAGTTTTTATATCTAATTCTTCCATTATTTTTCAAAAATTTAAAAATAAATTTGTGTAATAGAGGAATTATGGTTAACTTTGTCTCGGCTAAGAAAGAAAGTAACACATTATTTCTTTTTTTAAAAAACCCCAGAGTTCTCTACTCCCTGGGGTTTTTCTTTTCCTCCGCTATTAGCACCCCATCAAAGATTTAATTTCGTCATAAGAAAAATAAATCTTACCACCCAGCTTCCGGTATCCCAGTCGTCCTTTCTTTCGCCACTTCCAGAGGGCAGGATATTTGACCCCGAACAGGTCTTCCACCTGGTCGCGAGTAAGATACTTCTTCCCACAGAACAGCAATGGGGTAATAAACTTTCCGTTCGGTGCAATATCCGAAGGATTTAACTCTTTCTTCTCTTTCGCATCC
>JAEEVS010000054.1:0-10951 GCA_016290975.1 Prevotella sp.
ACAGGACTTTTCATATCTCTGCCTGAAGGCTACGAAGCACAGGTGCGCCCACGCAGCGGACTGGCTTTGAAGCACGGCATTACTGTGCTTAACACCCCTGGCACCGTTGATGCCGACTATCGTGGCGAGGTAGGCGTGGTATTGGTTAACCTCTCCAACGAGCCCTTCACCGTTGAGCCAGGCGAGCGCATAGCACAGATGGTGATAGCCAAACATGAGCAGGCAGACTTCGTGGTGGTTGAGGAACTTGACGAGACCGAACGAGGCGCTGGTGGCTATGGTCATACAGGAGTGAAGTAAGGATAAGGGACAAGGAACTAAGGACTAAGGACAAGGGACAAAGGACTAGGTTCAAAAGGTAAAAGGGTAGTTGAGAAAACTCGTTTTCATATTGTCATTGCTTTGTTCGCTAAACATTTCAGCGGGCAAGTATGAATATTTCTATATCGAGGCGGTGAGACAGCAGGATATGGGCAACTATATCGCAGCCTTCGAACTGTTTAGGCACTGCCACGAACTGAACCCTAATGCACCAGAGGCAAACTATGCTCTTGGCACCTTCTATATGGCAATGCAGAAGGACTCGCTCGGCATAGCATACCTCAAGAGGGCTACCGAACTGGAACCAGACAACAACGAGTTTGGCGAAAGACTGGCGCAGACCTACCTCTATCAGAACAACATACCAGCAGCTGCCGAGGTGTATGAAGGACTGGTGAAAAGAATGCCCGACCGTACCGACTATCTGGAACTGCTGCTGAGAATCTACCAGCAGCAACGTGACTACCCCAAGATTCTGTCAACACTCGACCGCATAGAACTGCAAGAAGGACAGACTGAGGAGATAACGCTGGAGAAAATGCAGGCACACGCCATGATGGACGACAACGAGGGTGCCTACCGCGAACTGAAGAGTCTCATCGACTCCCACCCCTTTGATATGAACCTTAAAGTGATGCTCGGCAACTGGTTTCTTAATCAGGGCAAAAAGCAAGAGGCACTCGACACCTTCAATAGCGTACTTAAAGAAGAGCCCGACCACGCTCAGGCACAGATGTCGCTGATGGACTACTATCGCAGCGAGGGTGAGAACGACAGGGCAGACACCTATCTCTATGACATACTCGTAAACCCACGCACCGATCCTAACACCCGTGTCGAACTGATACGCAACTGGGTGAAGAACAGCGAGGAGAACGGAGGCGACTCAGCAAGAGTGCTGCAGGAGTTTGACAAAGTGCTCGCCATTCCCCAGAAAACCTCTGAGGTGGCAGAACTCAAGGCTGCATACCTGGAACTGAAGCAGGCACCAGCCAGCCAGATAATACAGGCTTGGCGCGACGTGCTCAAGATAACCCCCGAGAACACCCCTGCCCGACTGCAACTGATACAGCAGATGTGGCGCGACAGCATCGACGAGAACGTCATCAGGGAGTGTCAGACGGCAGTGGAATATGTTCCTGACGAGCCAGCACTGTTCTATTATCTCGGACTCGCCCAGTATATCAACAAGCGCGACAACGACGCCATAGCATCGCTTAAGCGTGGCGCCTCAATGATTAACAGCGAGACATCTAAGGAAATGGCAGCCGACATCTACGGACTGCTGGGCGACATATACCAGAAGATAGGACGCATACACGATACCTACATCGCCTATGACAGTTGTCTGGTGTACAACCCCGACAAGGTGCTCTGCCTCAACAACTACGCCTATTTCCTCTCCCTCGAGGGCAAAGACCTGAAGAAGGCTGAGAAGATGAGTTATCGCGCCATCACCGTTGAGCCCAACAACGCCACCTACCTCGACACCTACGCATGGATACTATATAAACAAAAGCGCTACGAAGATGCCAAGGCTTATATCGATATGGCATTGGAACACCTGAAGGAAGGCGACGACCCTGACGGCGAGATAGCCAAACATGCAGAAAAGATTAACAAGAAACTAAAGAAATGAAGAAGATACTAACATTGGCAATGATGCTCATAGCCAGCATTGCCTCTTATGCACAGACCACTGACAGCAGCGACACCACAGCCGTTGACCAGAGTTTCACATTCCTCGAGGGACAGCAGCAGCTTAACTTTGCCCGTCAGGTGTATGACCGCGCCGTGTATGTCCAGAACATATCATCCAGAATAAACCTCGGCATCACGGGTATGGGTAAGGATATCGCCATCGACGGCAGACTGCAGATGCGTCGCAACCAGGTGATACGCATCACCATCACACCCTTCGGACTTATGGAGGTGGCACGTCTTGAGTTTACCCCCGACTACGTACTTCTCATAGACCGTATGCACAAGGAATACGTAAAGGCTGACTATGCCGATGTTCCTTTTATCAAGGCTGAGGGCATAACATTCTATACCTTGCAGTCACTCTTCTGGAACGAACTCTTCCAGCCTGGCAAGGAGAAACTGGGCGACAGCGACCTCTCTGCCTTCACTGTGGCTAAGAACGACGACGGCACCAGCACTCTCAGCTATGATGCTGACAAGATGAACTACCAGTGGACAGCCGACGACAATGCCTTCATCAAGGCTGCCGACATCACCTACTGCAAGGCGTCTGCCCAGCAGGCAAGCGTCAATGTCACCTACGACCGTTTTACCCCACTCGGCGTAAAGCAGTTCCCTACTCAGGAGAATGTCACCTTCCGTTCCAAGGCACTCTCTTCTGGTTCTATGTCGCTCAACATCAATATGGGCAGCATATCCACTGACAGCAACTGGGATGCCAATACCAACGTGTCCGACCGCTATAGACAAATCACGCCAGAGGAGTTCCTTGACCGCCTCGGCAATCTGTAAGATATAAAAAACTATTGTTTCCTTTGATGAGAACATTACTGTTAATCATACTCACATCCCTCTCTCTGTCTTTTGCCACAGCGCAGTCAAGCAGAAAGACGACAAAGAAAGCCGTCGCATCTAAGACTGTGAAGGGCAGGCAGACCACTACAAAGAAGAAAACCTCTGGTGCCAAGACAGAGACCAAGACCATCAGCGGACTGCGCAACGAGCAGGCTCGCATCAAGCAGAATATCCGCAAGCAGGAGCAGGCTCTGCGTGCCAACAAGGCTAAGGTGCAGCAGAAACTGAAAGACCTGGAGCGCATCGGTGCCGACATGAATCGCCGTCAGCAGTCTATCGACTCCATCAACACCGATATCAAGCGCATCAACAACGATATCGGTATGCTCAACTCCCAGCTCGACAACCTCACCCAGCAACTCAACGAGCGCAAGGCTAACTACGTCAAGTCTATGCGCTACATGGCTAAGCAGCATGGCATACATAATGAGATGATGTTTGTGTTCTCAGCCAAAGACCTCACCCAACTCTATCGCCGTATGCGCTTCGTAAGGCAGTATGCCGCCTATCAGCGTTCGCAGGGCAAGGCTCTGCAGGCTAAGCAGGCTCAGGTCGATTCCAAGCGTCAGCAGCTCAATGTGGTGAAGGGCGAGAAGAACACCTTATTATATAAAGGTACGAAAGAGAAACAGGCTTTGATGGCTCAGAAGGATGAGCAGCAGAAGATAGTCAACTCTCTGCAAAACCAGCAGAAGACCATACAGAGCATCATCGACGAACAGAAGAAGAAAGATGCCGCCCTCAACGAACAGATTGACCGATTGGTGGCAATAGAGGTTGAGAAGGCTCGTCAGCGTGCCATAGCCGAGGCGAAGCGTAAGGCTGAACAGGCTGCAGCAGCCAAGAAGAAGGCTGAGGAACTGGCTCGCAAGAAGGCTGAGGCAGAGGCAAGGGCAAGAGAGAATGCCCGTCGCATAGCTGAGGCAAAGGCTGCTGAGGAAAGGGCTAAGGCTGAGGCAAGAGCTGCTGCTAAGGATAAGGCAGCACGCGAACGTGCCGAGCAGTTGGCTCGTGAGGCTGAGGCAGCTCGTATGGCTGCAGAGCGTAAGGCTGAGGCAGACAGAAAACGTGCCGAAAAGGCTGTTGCCGAGGCTAAGAGAGAGAGCGACGATGCTGTTATGTTCAGCAGTGCCGACCGTCTCATCAATGGCGGTTTCGAGGCTAACAAGGGTCGCATGCCGTCACCTATCGCTGGTGGTCGTGTGGTGAGCCATTTCGGCCAGCATGGCGTGGAAGGTCTGCCTGGCGTGGTGCTCGACAATAAGGGCATCAACATTCTGGGCTCTCCTAACGCTGCCGTACGTTCTATCTACGACGGCGAGGTGAGTGCCGTGTTCAACGTAGGCGGTTCCATGGGTGTATTGGTTCGCCATGGTGCCTACATCTCCGTATATTGTAATTTGAAGAGTGTCAGTGTTTCTCGTGGTCAGAAGGTTTCTGCACGCCAGCCACTTGGCACCGTAGGACGTGACAACATCCTGCAGTTCCAGTTGCGTAAAGAGCGCGCCAAGCTCAATCCTGAGCAGTGGATAGCTAGATAAAGTACAAGGTGACTAAGTACAAAGGACAAAGTAACAATCCTTATTCTCTGTATTCGGCAGGCACTAACTGTTTCCATAGAGAATAAGGATTTTTCAGTAAACCCTTATTATAGAAGTGCCTGTCGCCAGTCACTTCAGGTCCTAACCATTCGGGCTTCTCGAATGGTTCGTCCTCGCTTTTCAGTTCCACCTCGGCAAAGAGCAGTCCCTCGTTGGCACCCTTAAATTCGTCCACCTCGAAGGTGTGACCCTCATAGGGCACCAGGTAGCGCGTCTTCTCCACCAGTCCGCCCTTGCATAGCTTGAGCATCTCGCGAGCATCCTCTATGGGTATCTCGCGCTCAAACTCATAGCGTGACAGTCCACCGTCCCTTGACGGTCCCTTGATGGTGAGGTATGCCTTCTCGTCTCTCAGTCTTATGCGCACGGTGGCGCCCTCCACGTTCATGTAGCCTTGGGCAATAGCCGACTGCGACGATGCCATCTTCTTGAATGCCCCGTCGCGCTTCACCAAGAACTTACGTTCTATCTCGTTCATAAAAGTCTGTTTATCCCACGAATGCTATAGAATACAGCGCATATATTATGCCCAACAGAATGAGGAATGCGAATATCCAGTTAATCACTTTTCTGCCTTCCTTCTCCTGTTTTGCTGCAAATGCCGCCTTCTTAGCGTCGCGCTTTGCGTGTCTGAATTTACTCATCTCTTTTTAAATTAAGAATAAAGAATAAAGAATGAAGAATCAAAGTTACGATTTCGTATCGAAAGGTAAGTCCACATCTACTTCTCTATTCTTGTTAATATTATTTTTTGTTGTTTTTATTGACGATACCAGGATGGCAAGGATTTCATTGCAATCGCCAGCCATACTTTCAAATTCTTTTTCTGTTATGTAGTTATTGTCTTTTAATAGATTCAACCAATTAAGTGTCTCGTTAGCCTCTTTCAATGCTATTGATAATTTTGAAATGAAGTCTTGAGGACTCTGAGCGAATTCTGATTCATGAACATTTGCTGAAACTGAAGTGCCAGATTTCAACACCTGCTTATATATCGTCTCCAGTTTCCAGTCTTTATCTGAAAGATGGAGGAACATCTTCACTATACGATTTGCAAAATCATAACTTTTTATATGTAGTACTGACCCCTCCCGTTTATAGTGTATCATATTCTTCATTCTTCATTCTTGCGCTCCGTAGGTGTTCTTGCTTTGGCAAGCGTAGCACCAAAAGGTGCGTCCGATTACAGGCGAGCAAAGCTCGGAACTTCATTCTTCATTCTTCATTCTTCACTCTTCATTCTTCATTAAAAAGGCCTTTATAAACCCATCTATCTTGCCGTCCATCACACCGTCAACGTCGGCGGTCTGGTAGCCTGTGCGGTGGTCCTTCACTCGGCGGTCGTCGAACACGTAGGAGCGTATCTGACTGCCCCACTCTATTTTCTTCTTGCCAGCCTCTATTGCCGCCTGCGCCTCCAAGCGTTTCTTCATGGCGCGGTCATAGAGTTGTGACTTCAGCAGACGGAGGGCATTCTCGCGGTTCTGTTGCTGCTTGCGCGACTCGGTGTTGGCTATCAGGATTTCCTCCTCCTCGCCAGTGTCAGGGTCTTGATACATATAGCGCACTCTCACGCCCGTCTCCACCTTATTCACGTTCTGTCCTCCAGCACCGCTTGAGCGGAATGTGTCCCACGATATTCTTGCAGGGTCTATCTCCACCTCTATCGTGTCGTCAATGAGAGGAGTCACGAACACCGATGCGAAACTCGTCATTCTCTTGCCCTGAGCGTTGTATGGGCTCACCCTCACCAGTCTGTGCACACCGCTCTCTGATTTCAGGTAGCCGTAGGCATAATCTGCCTCGCCCTGGTTCTCTATCTGCATGGTCACCTGTTTTATGCCAGCATCGTCAGCCTCCTGCAGGTCGGCTATGGTCACCTTGTAGCCACCTTTCTCAGCCCAGCGCATATACATACGCATCAGCATCTGCGCCCAGTCCTGTGCCTCCGTGCCGCCAGCGCCAGAGTTTATCTTCAGCACCGCGTCCATAGGGTCTTCCTCCTGCCTCAGCATATTCTTCAGCTCCAGGTCTTCTATCGCCTTCAGTGCACGCTCGTATGCCTGGTCCACCTCCTGCTCTGTCACCATCTCGTCCTTATAGAACTCCATTGACAGTTGCACCTCGTCAGCTGCCGTGCGCACCTCTTTGTAGCCGTCAAGCCATTTCTTCAGCTCGCCTACCACCTTCATCTGCGCCCTCGCCCTCTCTGGGTCTTCCCAGAAGTCGGGTGCCTGCGTCCTGAGGTCTTCCTCCTCGTATTCTATCTTCTTTCTGTCTATGTCCAGATATTTGCCCAGAGCCTCCGCCCTGTCCATTATATCCTTCAGTTGTTCTTGAGTAATCATTTCTTTAATTAGGAATTAGCAATTAGAAATTAGGAATTATGATTACATAAGCCTATCAATTAAGACATAAGCCTATCAATTAAGACATAAGCCTATTGATTAGGAATTATGATTACCTAAACCTATTGCATCACCCTTTATCGTTCCTGTTATTTTTATCAATATTTTTATTATTTCTGAGTTATCGTCATATAGCGACTGAAATTCGGTCTCACTCAGGCATTCAGCTGTATGTAGTCTCTTTAGCCAGTATTCTGTTTCATGAGCTTCTTTCAGCGCTATTGTCAGTTTTGTAAGAAAGTCTGCTCTGCTTTGTGCGAACCTACTCTCAGCAGCATTCGCTCCTATGCTTGTCCCACTTCTTAGCACCTGTCTTAGGATATCACTATAGCAAGAATTCTTTTTAAGAACGTGCTTATACATCTTTACAATTCTGTCAGCAAAAGCCTCCGTCTTCTCCAAGATTATATTTTCACGTCTCTCAAGCATAATTCCTAATTTCTAATTCTTCGAGCAAAGCTCTCAGGCGAGCAGAGCTCGGAACCTAATTCCTAATTCCTAATTTCTAATTCCTAATTCTTCGAGCAGAGCTCGAAGCCTAATTACTCCTTGTACATTTCTTCAATGACCTCCGCGTAATTCTTCACTATCACGGGTCGGCGGGTCTTCAGCGTGTTGGTCAGTTCGCCGCTCTCCATGGTGAACGGAGTGGTCAGCAGCGTGAAGCGCTTCACCTGTTCGTAGCCAGCCAGTCCCTGCTGCAGCGTCTCTATGCGCTCCGTCAGCATCTTTATTATCTTCTCGTTGCTGCAGAGGTCCTCGCGCCCTGAGAATGCGATGTTGTATTCCCTCGCATACTCCTCCAGCAGAGGGTAGGCAGGCACTATCAGCGCCGATACAAACTTGCGTTCCTCAGCTATCACCACTATCTGCTCTATGTATTTATCCACCAGCAGCTTCGACTCCACCGCCTGTGGCGCAATGTATTTTCCGTTCGATGTCTTGTAGAGGTCCTTTATTCTCTCCGTCAGGAACAGCTCGCCGTCGCGCATGTATCCAGCGTCGCCCGTACGGAAATATCCGTCCTCCGTAAACGCCTCCTTGTTCAGTGCGTCGCGCTTGTAATAGCCCCTGGTTATGGTAGGTCCCTTCAGCAGTATCTCGTTGTTCTCGCCTATCTTCACGTCAATGCTGCTGATAGGTCTGCCCACCGAACCTATGGTGTAAGGCTCGTCTCTGTGGTCACACGATACCGTCGCCAGACTCTCCGTCAGTCCGTAGCCCACTATCATGTTCAGTCCTATGCTGTGCACAAAGGTCTCCACCTCAAGCGATACCACTGCACCAGCCGTAGGGAATATGTTTGGCTTCTCCAGACCAAACTGCTGGCGCACCATCTTCAGTATTGTCTTGTCAATCAGCTTATACTTCGCCTTCAGCAGCAGTGACGGACTCTTGCCCATCGCCTTACACTCCACGTTGTATTTCCTGCCAATCGACAGCGCCTCGCGAAACAGCTTCTGCCTCGTGGGCGATGCCTCTTCTATCTTCGCCTTCACGCCAGCATACACCTTCTCCCAGAATCGTGGCACAGCCGACATACACGTTGGGTGCGTCTCCTTCATCGATTTCTGTATCTCTCTCGGGTCGGTATTTATTATCAGCGTGCTACCCTTCGTCAGTGCCAGGAAGTCCCATCCCCTCTCAAATATGTGGGCTATCGGCAGGAAGGTAATCACCCTGTCCTCCTCCTCCACTGGCACACACTCGTTGTTCGCCCTGAACGCCGCCGCATACTGTCCGTAGGTCAGCACCACGCCCTTCGATTCGCCCGTAGTGCCCGAAGTGTATAGTATGTTCGCAATGTCTATGTTGTTCTGCTCGCTCCACAGGCGCTCCACCTCAGGCTGGCGGGGCAGACCCTCAGCCAGTTTCATGAAGTCGCCAAAGTGCAGCGACGTCACATCGTGGTCAGCAAAGGTCACCGTCTCGTCAAACACTATGATGCGCTCCAGCGTAGGACACAGAGCCTGCACCCTTCGTGCCTTGTCATACTGCTCCTGCTCGCCCACAAACATCACCCTTATCTGGGCATCGTTTATCACGTACTGCAGCTGTTGCTCCGAACTCGTGGCGTAGAACGGAATCGTCACAGCCCTCACGCCGAATGCCCCGAAGTCCGCATAGAAATAAGGCAGCGTGTTCTGCGAGAACACACCGATGTTCTCCTGCACCTTCACGCCCAGGTTCAGCAGGGCGTTCGACACCTTCTTCACAGCATCCGAAAACTCCGTCCACGACACCTTCTTCCATTCCGTGCCTCCGAACTCCTTATATTCGAAGACCGTCCTGTCGCCGTATTTCTTTGCCTGTTCGTGAGGCAGCATTGCCAAGTGACAAACCGTTTGCATAGCTAACAAAAATTGTGTTTATAAACTTTTCACATGCAAAAATACTAAAAATAATTCATAACACACAATTTTTCGTTAAAAAATCAGCCAATCCTGCAAAAAGATTACTCCCTCACAGCAGTTATAGCACCGCCATGTGACACTTTTTCCAATTTCACCACATTTTCCTGACACTCTGCTCGCTGAAAAAGCTTCACTTCAAAATCAATTCTAGGACATTCCATACCCCATTTTTAACCAAAAATCGGGCAAATCTAAATTTCCAACTATAAAAGCATTACTTTTAGAGATAGAAGCATTACTTCTGCAACCAAAAGCAATGCTTCTGCAACCAAAAAACCAACCCTTATTCGCAGATTATTATACTAATATTCCAGTATAAAAATCACCCCATTTTTCAACCCTTTGACCACCAACCTTTTACAAAAATCGCAACATTCCCGAATTTGAAGCCAACTTCCCTTTCGTCTCCAAATTCCTCACTCTCGCGGCTTCAGAAAAACTCACTTTGTCAGGAAAAATGCCGTTTCACTGACAAAGTGAAAAATACCTGTTAGCATCACGTAATATCTACACGTAATTGATGGAGATTGAGAGAATTCATCGAATCGTCTATCAGATATAGAATTCGGATTCATCAACGAGACCTGCACGGAAGGCATACTTCATGGCATCATGGGCACAGTTGACACCCAGTTTGCGGAAGATGTTCTTGCGATGGGAGTTGATGGTGTGGATGCTGGAGAAGCGCTCGGCGGCAATCTCCTTGGTGGTCTTGCCGAGGGCGATGGATTTGAGCACCTCGCGCTCCGTCTGGGTGAGGTCGTCTTTGGGGTTGTCACGCTCCACAGCCTTCTGTATGAGGATGTCAGTGGCATGCTGCGACACATAACGTTCGCCACGCAAAACATAACGCATTGCCTCACGCAGAATGTCGAGCGAGGCATCCTTGAACGTGATGCCGATGTTGGTGGTCTGGTAGAGCACATAGCGTATGAAGTCGGCTGTGAGGTCGTCAGAGAGCAACAGCCAGCTGCTGGTGTCTTTATGGGCATCGGCAAGGAGGCAGAGCGACTCCTGATTGTCGAAATCGAGAAGGGTGTAGTCGACCACCACCGCAGAGGGTGTGCCATCCTTGAGCAGCTGGGTGAGGGCAAAACGGTCTATGGCGTGTGCCACCTCTATGCCTCCGTCAGCATCTTGTTGTATGCCAGGCACGCTGGGTGCCACCTTGCAGGCGAGTGTTTCGATTGCCAGAGCAGTGAGTGGCTGCGGGTCGGCAATGATAATGCGTGAGATATTCATAAGTGTTTAATTCCTTTTTGGTTTGTGGGTGCAAAATTACCACACGTTTGGTATATGTTCCAAAAAAACAAGTGATATTTGGAATAATATTCTACGATTTCACTATTTGTAGATGATTATTCCAGAAAACAATAAAAACCAGATGAAATCAACACGACTTCATCTGGCGAAAGGAATTAAACTAATACAGAGGTTGCTAAAAGGAGCAAGCCTCTTTTTTTTGTTTCGCTAGTGCGAGAAGGGTTCAAGACGCGCTAAAGCGCTGGTTTGAAATTAAACAAAAACAAGAATAACCCTTTTTGAAAGTTTGGCACTGTGTGCCTTGTCCTGCTGTAGTCAAGAATCTGATTGTAAGCGAGCTTACATCATATTCTTACCAACACCATGACACCTCTATGGATGTCAC
>JAEEVS010000004.1:0-32766 GCA_016290975.1 Prevotella sp.
ACCGCTGAGCACAGCCGAGACACCATACTCAGACTCAGTGGCTGACGACCACATGCGGTAATAGACGATGAGCGAAGAGGCTGTAATCTTAGCCATAGCGCCCTCGCCTGCTATATGCTTGAGATAGAGACCAGGGAGCACATTCTTGAGGAAGGCAACCTGACTGTTGTAGCCATAGTGATATTTAGCATCATCATCCAGATACTGCTTCATGAGATAGGTGCCGATGTTAGAATATTCCTCGCCATCGCGACCCTTATATGTCTTGTTGAGAGGAATAGAGATATAGTGCTTGCCCGTATTCTTTCTGCCCTCAGCCACCATATTCTTTATGGCATAGGTGCGAATAACGTCGATGGCACCCTCTTCAGTGCGCACATAGCCCTCCTTCTCGGGATCGAAGGTTATGGCGTATTCGTCTGACTCGACATAGGGTTTGGCTAGTTCCTTGACATTGAGCGACATCTGAGCTGTAGAGTCACCCTCAAACTCGTTGACATAGAAGGTGAGCACACAAGAGTCTGCCTTGAGATACTTCATCTTCTCCTCCAGAACCTCTTCAGGCAAATCCTTGCCGTTAGGTAATCTCTCACCCTTGTCGTTATAAACCACGATGGAGTCGATGGCAGGAAACAAGCGCACAGGGCTGTAAGACTTCAGGTAGGCATTGTTCATAGGTATCACCTGCGTCATAAAGTCGGCTGTGACATAGGATTTAGTCTCCCTGTCGAACATTCTGCCAAGATAGGTAAAACTGGAACGCGCCGAAATATCGTCGTAGTCAGTTCCGTTGACGGTTTCGGTGGTAACATACGACTCTCGAGTGAAGAATTCCAGATTGTCAGAAATATCAGTCACCGAGCCGCCGAGTCCATCGGTGGTATCATCACAGGAAATGAGCAATGATGCTATTACAAATGTGAAGAATAGGAGTCTTTTCATATAACTGGAGAGAAATGAAAAACTATAGTGTATCGAAGAACTTGGTGTATGCAGCAACATAGTCGTCGCCAGGGCATTCCAACACCTTCTTTCCTGATTGGCGTGCATACTCCATCACTGTCTCGTTGCTATCAGGCACAGCAGCTATCACGCCATCAGAATTGTCGATAGCCATCTTAGCAAGGTCCATACCGCTGAGCGTGTCGCCAAAAGAGCCGAGGAACTCCTCTGAAACGCTTTTGAAATAAAGGGTATTCTTTGCTGTATCTATGATAGTCTGTTCAGGTGCCTCATCATATACAGCAGTAACAATCTTAGCATTGGCTATGGCTGGTTCGTCCTTGTAAGCCTCCTTAACATAAAGAGGCAAGAGAGCTGCCATCCAACCGTTGCACACCACCACGTCAGGAGTCCAACGCTGCTTCTTGATAGTCTCAATCACGCCACGAGCAAAGAACACAGCACGCTCGCCATTGTCAGCAAAGGGTTTGCCATCAGCATCTGTAGTCTTAGCCTTGCGAGAGAAAAACTCCTCATTATCTATGAAGTAAGCCTGAAGCTTGGTCTGAGGAATGCTTGCAACCTTGATGATTACTGGATGGTCTATCTCGTTGATGTTGATATTAAGACCAGAGAGGCGAATAACCTCGTGCAACTGTCCGCGACGCTCGTTGATAACTCCATAGAGAGGCATAATGATGCGCAGTTCGTTGCCTGCTTCCTGCAGTTTGTTAGGGATCATCATTCCAAGATTCGCGAGTACGTTTTCTTCTACGTAAGGAGTGGTGTCTTGATTGACAAAGAGTATTTTCTTCATTTTGCTTTATGTGGAGTGTGCATGCCCCGTTGCTGGGAGGGCACAGTTTAACTGTGCAAAGTTACAAAAAAATCCGCAAACTACAGACAATAGCGCTGATAGTTTACGGATTGTTAACTATTTTTGGGGTAATTCTTACCTTACATCGGTATGCAACCATGCTTCTTAGCAGGCAGAGACTGACGTTTGTTAGCCAACTGAGCCAGAGCGCGGATGATGCGGAAACGGGTGTTGCGTGGCTCTATGACATCATCGATATAGCCATACTTAGCAGCCTGATAAGGGTTAGCGAAGAGTTCAGAGTACTCAGCCTCTTTCTCAGCGAGGAATGCCTTAACGTCGCCTCCCTCTTCCTTTACCTGCTTAGCGCCCTTAGCCTGAAGAACGGCAACGGCACCTGCTGCACCCATAACAGCTATTTCAGCAGAAGGCCAAGCGTAGTTGAGGTCGGCACGGAGCTGCTTACAACCCATCACGATGTGTGAACCACCGTATGACTTACGCAGGGTAACAGTTACCTTAGGCACAGTAGCCTCACCATAAGCATAGAGCAGCTTGGCACCATGCAGGATTACGGCATTGTACTCCTGACCAGTGCCTGGCAGGAAACCTGGCACATCAACAAGGCTGACGATAGGAATATTGAAGGCATCGCAGAAACGTACGAAGCGGGCTCCCTTACGAGAAGCATTCACGTCGAGCACGCCAGCATAGGCTGATGGCTGGTTGGCAACGATACCAACACTCTGACCATTGAAACGAGCGAAGCCCACTATGATGTTCTTGGCAAACTTAGGCTGTACCTCGAAGAATTCGCCATCGTCCACCACAGCAGAGATAACCTTATACATATCATAAGCCTGGTTAGGGTCTTCAGGGATGATAGTATTGAGGGAGTCGTCCATGCGGTCAACAGGGTCGGTGCACTCCTTACGAGGAGCCTCCTCCATGTTGTTTGAAGGAATGTATGACACGAGGGTCTTAATCATCTGTATGCCCTCTTCTTCAGTCTTAGCAGTGAAGTGGGTAACACCCGACTTAGAACCGTGAACACTTGCACCACCCAGATGTTCTGCATCAACGTCCTCGCCTGTTACGGTCTTTACCACAGCAGGACCAGTGAGGAACATGTATGAGGTGCCCTCCATCATAAGGGTGAAATCGGTGAGGGCTGGCGAATATACCGCACCACCAGCACAAGGACCGTAAATCATAGATATCTGTGGTATGACACCAGAGGCAAGGATGTTGCGCTCGAATATCTCACCATAGCCAGCAAGGGCGTCGATGCCCTCCTGAATACGTGCACCACCTGAGTCGTTGATGCCGATACATGGAGCACCCATCTGCATAGCCATATCCATCACCTTACAGATTTTCTCGGACATGGTCTTAGAGAGTGAACCACCATTGACGGTGAAGTCCTGAGCGAAGACATATACCAGACGACCGTCGATAGTACCAGAGCCTACTACCACACCATCGCCAAGGTACTGTTTCTTCTCCATGCCGAAGTTGGTGCAACGGTGGAGCTTAAACATATCAAACTCCTCGAAAGAGCCTTCGTCGAGCAACATATTGATGCGCTCACGAGCTGTATATTTACCGCGGTCGTGCTGCTTCTCAATGGCTTTCTCACCACCACCCAGACGAGCCTGCTCGCGCTTTTCTATCAGTTTTTTGATTTTTTCTGACTGAATTGACATGATTTTAATTAGGAATTAAGAATTAGAAATTAGGAATTATTTCTTTGGCTCGCAGAGTTCGGTGAGGATACCTGCGGTGCACTTTGGGTGAAGGAAACCTATCATCATGTTCTCAGCACCCAGACGTGGAGCTTTGTCGATGAGACGAATCTCCTTGCCCTCACACTCAGCGAGTGCCTCAGCCACACCGTCTTCTACGGCGAAAGCTACATGGTGAACACCCTTGCCACCCTTCTCAAGCCATTTTGCAACGGCTGACTCAGGTGATGTTGGTTCAAGGAGTTCTATCTTTACCTCGCCACACTTAAGGAAGGCTGTCTTCACCTTCTGGTCGGCAACCTCTTCTACAGCATAGCATTTAAGTCCTAATACATTTTCAAAATAAGGGAGCACTGCCTCGATGCTCTCCACACCTATTCCAAGGTGGTCAATACGTGAAATCTTCATGATTTATTTTATAGTTTAGTTAGAATTATAGTTATCTTTAGTTTGTCAGGAATCCTAACAAAGTACCTGCTGCCACAGCACTACCTATCACACCAGCCACGTTTGGTCCCATAGCGTGCATGAGCAGGAAGTTATGACGGTCATATTCCAGACCCAGGTTGTTAGATATACGAGCTGCCATAGGTACGGCACTAACGCCAGCATTGCCTATGAGCGGATTAATCTTGTTGTCCTTAGAGAGGAAGAGGTTCATCACCTTAACGAAGAGCACACCGCTGGCTGTCGCAATGACGAAGGCGAAGGCACCGATGGCGAATATCTTGATGGTGTTGAAGGTGAGGAACTCGCTTGCCTGAGTAGAGCAACCTACGGTCAAACCCAACAGCATCACTACGATATCGTTGAGTGATGAAGAGGCTGTCTTGGCAAGACGATCAGTCTTACCACTCTCCTTGAGCAGGTTGCCGAAGAACAGCATACCCAGCAGTGGAAGACCAGAAGGCACGATGAAGGTGGTCATCAGGAGTCCGATGATTGGGAAGAGTATCTTCTCAGTCTTAGACACCTTTCTGCCTGGCTTCATCTTGATAAGACGCTCCTTCTTGGTGGTCAGCAGTCGCATGATGAATGGCTGTATCACTGGCACCAGTGCCATATACGAGTAAGCACACACAGCCACTGCACCCATGAGGTTTGGAGCCAGTTTGCTTGACAGGAATATCGCTGTCGGACCGTCAGCACCACCTATGATGGCTATACTTGCTGCCTGACTTGGCACGAAGCCAAGAGCCATAGACAGCATATAGGCTCCGAAGATGCCAAACTGTGCTGCTGCTCCTATGAGTATCAGCTTGGGGTTAGCTATTAGGGCTGAGAAGTCTGTCATAGCACCAATGCCCAGAAACACCAAAGGTGGATACCATCCCTGCTTCACTCCCTGATAGAATATGTTGAGCACGGAGTTTTCCTCATACAGTCCTATTTCCAGTCCTGCATCCATCTTAAATGGTATATTGCCCACAATGATGCCTAAGCCTATCGGCACGAGCAAGAGGGGTTCAAAATCCTTCTTTATGGCGAGCCAGATAAACAGAGCTCCCACACATATCATAAGGATATTGCCCAGTTCGGTGTTGGCAAAGCCCGTATATGTTACGAACTCGTTGAAGTTGTGTGTTATAAATTCACCAATTCCCATTAGTATTCTCCTTTTCTATTTTTGTATCTTCCCTACTCTCTCATGTTATGCTATGGTAACGAGCACGCTGCCTTCCATCACGGTGTCGCCTACGTTTACCATCACACTGGTAACGGTGCCTGAGTTTTCAGCCTCGATGTTGTTCTGCATCTTCATAGCCTCGAGCACCACTACGGTGTCGCCTGCTGCTACGGCATCGCCCACCTTCACTGGTATGGCTGTTATGCTACCTGGCAGTGGTGCGAGCACCTTAGTGCCATCGCCTGCCTTCACGGCTGCTGGTGCAGGCTGCTTAGCTGGTGCTTCGCCTGTCACTGGCGCTGCTACAGGTTTCTTAACTACTGGTTTGACCACCTGCTTACCCATTGATATAGGGGTCTTCAGTTCTACGTCAAACTTTATTCCGTTAACTGTCACTTTTGCCTGGGTGCCTTCTACCTCTTCTATCTCTACGTCGTAATCCACACCCTGTATTGTATATTGGAACTTTTCCATTTCTCTTGTTTTGTTAATTATTTATGTGAAAATCTTTCGTTCATGTCATTATTGAAGGTGTTATGCGCTCCCCACGCTGAGGTTCGAGGCTTGATAGTCAGCACTCCGCTCTCCACATCGTGCACATCCTCCAGATACTGCTTCAGCGCCATTGCTATCACTGCTACATATACCTCTTTGTCTATACCCTTGAGCTCTACGCCCTCCTGCAAGATGTTTGATGTCATGTGGCGCACCTTGTTCAGCTTCTTGGCTGTCTTAACAAC
Organism: Prevotella sp.; assembly: GCA_016290975.1. GTDB lineage: Bacteria > Bacteroidota > Bacteroidia > Bacteroidales > Bacteroidaceae > Prevotella. The sequence goes on from JAEEVS010000004.1 coordinate 5,872, forward strand.
TGGTTTCACTGGTGTTGTTGTGACTATGCGACTTCTGCGGTCAGCCACCCATCCGAAGACGAGGAAGAACACATACAGCAGTGCCAGACACAGAAACACGATACCCATGCACAGCGCCGTCAGTCCGAAACCGTGAGGGTCCACCTCTTTCAGTCGCTCTGAGGCTGCTGTCTCCTCCTGTGCTACGGCTATGGTAGCCACAGTCATCAGGGTCGTCATTAGTAATATGATTCTCTTTGTTTTCATTTATTTTGGTTTTGTCTATATCGTCGTATTTTTTATGAACAGAACAGCAACACTATCAGCTGTGCCGTAAAGATTCTCAGGAACATGCTCAGCGGATATACCGTAGAATAGCCTATCGACGGAGCATCCTTCGAGCAACTGGCGTTAGCGAAAGCAAGTGCAGGAGGATCTGTAGTAGCACCTGCCAGCAGTCCCATGATGGTGAAATAATTGAAGTGGTATTTTTTTCTTGCCACTATACCTATTATGAGTATAGGCAACACGGTTATCATAAATCCTGTCAACACATATAGCAGACCGTCGCCGTTCACCACCGTATCCACGAAGTTGGCTCCTGCCTTCACTCCCACGCTGGCAAGGAACAGCACCAGTCCTATCTCTCTCAGCATCAGGTTGGCTGAGGTGGTGGTGTATGTCACCAGGTGTATCTTATATCCGTATCTGCCTATCAGTATTGCCACTATCAGCGGACCGCCTGCCAAACCGAGTTTCAGCGGCACTGGTATCTCTGGGAAAGTGAATGGTATGCTACCCAGTATCAAACCTAAGATTATGCCCACGAATATGGTGGCTATATTTGGATTATCCAGTCGCTTCACTGCATTGCCCAATACAGACGATACACGGTTGACCGACACTTGGTCGCCTACCACCATCACCCTGTCGCCCACCTGCAGAGGCAGGTCCTGACGGGCAAATATCTCCATACCCTGACGGGTCACACGGGTGAGGTTCACGCCGTAAACGCTGGCAAAATGCAGTTTGGCTGGTGTCTTGCCGTTTATCTCTGGTTTGGTAATTACTATTCTGCGGCTCACAAGTTGTTTCTGTTTCTCTTGCTCAGCAAACTCAGGTACTATCGTTTCCTTGCCTATGAACGCCTGCACAGCATCCTTATCTGCTTCTGAACATACTATAAACACCTTATCGCCCAGTTCCAGTGTGGTTGAGCTCTTAGGGAATATCAGTTCGCCGTTACGCAGTATTCGCGAACACACATAGTCTCTTCTCATAAAGTCGTGCAACTCCAGTATGGTGTGTCCTGCAACAAACTGGTTTTGCACTATCAGGTGCATCAAATAAGGCACCTGTGTAAGATCGTTGTCATGGCTCTCAAGCTCTTTCTCTTCCTCGCTTATCTTCACTCCACAAATATACCTCACGGCTATCGTTGCCACTATTATACCCACCACGCCGAGTGGATAGGCACAGGCATAACCGTTGGCTATGGCTGGAGTACTACTGCCCATGATTGACATCAGAGCCTCTTGTGCTGCACCCAGTCCAGGGGTGTTGGTAACTGCACCATACAGGGTACCTATCATCATAGGCAGGTTCTCTGGATTAGTGGTATCAAAGAAGGCATAGTAACATCCAAACATCACTAAGATGTTAAGCAGTATCAGCGACACGGCGAGCATATTCAGCTTCAGTCCACCCTCCTTAAACGACGAGAAGAAGCCTGGTCCCACCTGTAAGCCTATCATAAAGACAAATAGTATCAATCCGAAATCCTGCACGAATGACAGCGTTGACAGAGGTGCGGTAAATCCAAGGTGTCCAGCCAGAATGCCTGCAAACAATACGAAGGTCACTCCAAGCGATATTCCACCCACCTTCAGCTTGCCCAGATACACGCCTGTGGCTATCACTACGGCATACAGCATGGCAATGTGAGCCATACTCTCGTTATCCACAAAAAGGTTTATCAGCCAATCCATTTTTTTTGAGTGAGCATTTTTATTTCGAAGCGCAAAGTTACAAAAAATTTTTCATTCACCAACCCTTTCCTCTTTTTATTTTAATAAGGTATATGAAAATATCTTAAATTCGTTTGCCGTCTCCCCCTTTTTTATTAACTTTGTGCGTTGTAAAAATTAGGACTAATTATTTTATCAAAGGAAAATACAAAAAAATTATGAGTAACACCAAGGAGAAACTCTTCACCGAGTTTCAGGCACCTACCACTCAGGAATGGCTCGACAAGATCGAGGTTGACCTGAAGGGTGCTGACTTTCAGAAACGCTTGGTATGGCGTACGCCAGAGGGCTTCAACGTGCAGCCTTTCTACCGTAAGGAGGATGTCGATAAACTTGACACTCCCAACGCTCTGCCAGGCGAGTTCCCTTTTGTTCGTGGCAACAAGAAGGACGACAACACATGGTACATCCGTCAGGAAATCACTGCCGACGATGCCAAGGCTGCCAACGCTAAGGCACTCGACATTCTCAACAAGGGCATCGACTCCCTCTCTTTCCGCATCGCAGGAAAGAATGTCAGCAAGCAGTTTGTTGAGCAGTTGCTCAACGGCATCTATTGCGACATCGTCGAGGTAAATTTCTCTACCTGCAAGCGTCACAGCGTGGAACTGGCACAGATTCTCGTTGACTATTTCAAGACTAAGGGTTACGACCCTGAGAAGATTGTGGGTTCTATCGACTGGGATCCAATGGAGAAAATGGTCATCAAGGGCAAGGATGTGGAAGCTATCCTCCAGTTTGGTCCTCAGTTGGTTGAGACTCTCAAGGACTACCCTCACTTCCGCTGCATAGCAGTCAATGCTGTTTCGCTCAACAATTCAGGCGCTTACATCGTGCAGGAACTGGGTTATGCCCTCGCTTGGGGTAACGAATACATGCAGCAGCTTGTTAATGCAGGCGTTGACCCTACCCTCGCGGCCAAGAAGATTAAATTTAATATGGGCATCTCTGAGAACTACTTCATGGAGATTGCCAAGTTCCGTGCCGCACGTCTGTTGTGGGCACAGATAGTGAAGCAGTACGAGCCTAAGTGTGACTGCGCTTGTCAGATGTGTGTCAATGCTGTTACCTCTGAGTACAACATGACCATTTTTGATGCTCATGTCAACCTGTTGCGCTCTCAGACTGAAACCATGTCTGCTGCTTTGGGTGGTGTGCACTCTATCGTGGTAACACCATTCGACGAGGCTTATGAGACACCTAATGACTTCTCTGAGCGCATAGCACGCAACCAACAGCTCTTGCTCAAGGAAGAGTGTCACTTCAACACAGTTGTTGACCCAGGTGCAGGTTCTTATTACATCGAGCAACTCACCACATCTATTGCTGAGGAGGCATGGAAGATATTCCTGCGCGTTGAGGACGAAGGTGGATTCCTTGCTGCTGTCAAGGCTGGCACCATACAGGATGACATCAACGCTACCAACGAGAAACGTCATACTCTCGCTGCTCAGCGTCGCGAGTTCCTTTTGGGTACCAACCAGTTCCCTAACTTCACCGAGACCTCTGACGGCAAACAGCCTAAGCAGCATTGCTGCGGATGTGGTCATCAGGAAGCTACGGCTTATAAGACTATTAACGCTACTCGTTTGGCAGCAGACTTCGAGGCTCTGCGCCTCACCACCGAGAAGGCTTCTAAGCAGCCTGTGGCATTTATGCTCACCATCGGTAACCTCGTGTGGCGTCAGGCTCGTGCACAGTTCTCTACGAACTTCCTTGCCTGCGCAGGTTATAAGGTTATTGACAACCTCGGTTTCGCTACCGTTGAAGAGGGTGTTGACGCTGCACTCAAGGCTGGTGCCGACATCGTGGTTATATGTTCTTCTGATGATGAGTATGCTGAGTATGCTCCTGCTGCCTTTAAGTATCTTAACGGCAGGGCTATGTTCGTGGTTGCTGGTGCACCAGCATGTGCCGACGACCTCAAGCAGGCTGGCATAGAGCACTTCATCCACGTAAAGGTGAACCAGCTCGAAACTCTCCGATTGTTTAACGAAAAATTAGGTATCAAGTAAACTCTATGGCAAGAAAAGATTTCAAAAACGTAAACATCTTCTCTGGCATGGAGAAGAAAGACGGTGCCGCTTGGCAGAAGGCAAGCGACATACAATATGTGTGGAAGACTCCTGAGCATATTCAGGTTAAGTCAGCCTACACCCGTGAAGACCTTGAGGGTATGGAGCATCTCGATTTCGTAGCAGGCATACCGCCTTATCTGCGTGGTCCTTACTCTATGATGTACCCTTTCCGTCCTTGGACCATCCGTCAGTATGCAGGTTTCTCTACGGCTGAGGAGTCTAACGCCTTCTATCGCCGCAACCTCGCCTCTGGTCAGAAAGGTCTCTCAGTAGCATTCGACCTCCCTACCCACCGTGGTTACGACCCTGACAACCTGCGAGTAGTGGGCGATGTGGGTAAGGCTGGTGTATCTATCTGTTCGGTAGAGAACATGAAAGTGCTCTTCGATGGCATACCTCTTAATAAGATGTCTGTTTCTATGACTATGAACGGTGCCGTACTGCCTATCATGGCGTTCTACATCGTGGCAGGACTGGAGCAGGGAGCCAAACTCGAAGAGATGGCTGGTACCATTCAGAATGATATCCTAAAGGAGTTTATGGTGCGTAACACCTATATTTACCCACCAGCATTCTCTATGAAGATTATCGCTGACATCTTTGAGTACACCTCACAGAATATGCCGAAGTTCAACTCCATCTCCATCTCAGGTTATCACATGCAGGAGGCTGGTGCTACGGCTGACATCGAGCTCGCTTACACACTCGCCGACGGATTGGAGTATCTGCGTGCAGGCGTTAATGCTGGCATCGACATCGATGCCTTCGCTCCACGTCTGTCTTTCTTCTGGGCTATAGGCACCAACCACTTCATGGAGATAGCGAAGATGCGTGCCGGCCGTCTGTTGTGGGCTAAGATTGTCAAGAGCTTCGGAGCAAAGAATCCTAAGTCTATGGCACTGCGTACCCACTCACAGACCTCTGGATGGTCGCTCACAGAGCAAGATCCGTTCAACAACGTAGGACGTACCGCTATCGAGGCTATGGCAGCGGTATTGGGTCACACCCAGTCGCTCCACACAAACTCACTCGACGAGGCTATCGCCCTGCCAACCGACTTCTCCGCACGTATCGCACGTAACACCCAAATCTATATTCAGAATGAGACTAAGGTGTGCAAGGAGATCGACCCATGGGCAGGTTCTTACTATGTGGAGTATCTCACCAACGAACTCGTACATAAGGCGTGGGCACTCATTCAGGAGATTGAGGAACTCGGAGGTATGGCCAAGGCAATCGAGACTGGTGTGCCTAAGATGCGCATCGAAGAGGCTGCAGCACGCACCCAGGCGCGTATCGACTCTGGCCAGCAGACTATCGTGGGTACTAATAAGTATCGTCTTGATCATGAAGACCCAATTGATATTCTCGAGGTAGATAACACCACAGTGCGCAAACAGCAGGAAGAGAACCTGCGCCAACTCAAGGCTAACCGTGACGAGGCAAAGGTTAAGGCCACCCTCGATGCCCTTACCAAGGTGGTTGAGACAGGTGAAGGCAACCTGCTCGCTGCAGCCGTAGAGTGTGCAAAGGTACGTTGTACCCTCGGCGAGATTAGTGATGCCTGCGAGAAAGTCGTAGGACGTTATAAAGCAGTAATTAGAACAATTTCAGGCGTGTATAAGTCAGAAGCAAACAACGATAAGGAATTCGAGCGCGCGTGTGAACTCACACAGCAGTTCGCCGACAAGTATGGTCGTCGTCCACGCATCTTCATCGCCAAGATGGGACAGGATGGTCACGACCGCGGTGCTAAGGTAGTGGCAACAGGCTATGCTGACTGCGGCTACGACGTGGATATGGGACCATTGTTCCAAACCCCAGCCGAGGCAGCACGTGAAGCAGTAGAGAACGATGTCAACATCATCGGAGTATCATCACTCGCAGCAGGTCATAAGACCCTCATCCCACAGCTATTTGAAGAACTCAAGAAACTCGGACGAGAGGATATAATGGTTATCGCTGGTGGTGTAATCCCGGCTCAGGACTACGACTTCCTCTATCAGGCAGGCGTAGCTGCGATCTTCGGTCCTGGCACTCCTGTGGCAAAATCAGCCATCGAGATGATGGAGATACTTCTCGATTCTTAGAAAGTTTCAACACTGCTTGTTTCATAGCAGTATGATTGTTTCATAGTATTAGGTTTTTGAGCGCTGGGCTGTGAAGCCTGGCGCTTGCTTTTTGTCCCTTATGTGAATTTATGATTTCTTTCAGCAATACAGGTGCTGAAAGATTGTCAACTCCTACTGACACTACGAACTCCCTTGACGCCCTTGAGTTTCTTGATAAGGGAGGCAAGGTGTGTATTATCATCGACGCTGACGGTGATGGCTCCTCGGAAGAGCCCGTCGTCAGAATCTATGTTAATGGCGCGCAACAGGGTGTGAGCCTCTTTGCTTATTACGGAGGTGATAGTGTTTACCACTGCGATGTCGTCGTTGCCCACCACACGGAGGGTGATATCATATTGCCCTGAGCCTTTGTCACTCCACTGAGCCTTGACGATGCGATAACCAAACCTACGTCTGAGTTCCCCTGCATTGGGACAGTCCTTGCGATGTATCTTGATGCCCCCACTGACTGTGACGAAGCCAAAGACGTCATCTCCATAGATTGGATGGCAACACTTGGCAAGGGTGTATTCTATTCCACGAAAAACTGCCCTCTCCTCACCTAAAGAAAGGGAATCGGCTGTGCCCTGACGATGAAGGATGAAGGAAGCAGCTGAAACGGGAACGGGTTCAGAGCTATGCTCGCCTGAGCCTCTGCGAAGAACAGAAGCCGAACTTCCCTCGCCTGACGATGAGGAAGCGGTGGCTGCTTCTGGGCGCTCACCTTTAGCCTCCTCCTCCTTACGCTGAAGTTCGGAAAGAGCTTTGCGGATTTTGGAGCGAGCGTGTGATGATATAGCAATATTGAGCCACTCGCGACGTGGATGCTGAGAGTTGCTGGTCATAATCTCTACCGTATCGCCTGAGTGAAGGACCTGACGGATGGAGGCGTTCTTTCCGTTGACCAAAGCACCTACACAGGTGTTGCCGATGCGTGAGTGTATGTTATAGGCAAAATCAAGGACAGTGGCGCCTGCGGCGAATTTCTTTATCTCGCCCTTGGGGGTGAAGACGAACACCTCATCTTCGTAAAGGTTCATGCGGAACTGATCCATGACCTGCATATCATCGCCAGCCTCAAGTGCTGTGCGTATGGCACTGAGCCACTGGTCTATACCTCCGCCTGCGCTCTTAATACCCTTATAACGCCAATGGGCAGCGAGACCATGTTCGGCAATCTCGTCCATACGCTCAGTGCGTATTTGCACCTCTACCCATTTATTCTCTGGTCCGAGTACAGTGATGTGGAGCGACTCATAGCCGTTGGATTTAGGCACACTGAGCCAGTCGCGCAGACGTTTGGGGTTAGGCTGATACATATCGGTGATGATGCTGTAAGCCTGCCAGCACTCCATCTTCTCGCGCTCAGGTGCACTATCAAGTATAATGCGTATGGCGAAGAGGTCATATACACCTTCAAAGGGACATTTCTGCTTCTTCATCTTCTGCCAGATGGAGTGTATGGATTTGGTGCGCCCTTTGATGTGGAAATGAAGTCCTGCCTGCTCAAGGCGCTTCTTGACAGGAGTAATGAAGTCTTGGATGTATTTGTCGCGAGTCTCCTTGGTGGCAGAGAGCTTGTTCTTGATATGGTAATAGGCGTCGTGCTCCAGATATTTGAGGGAGAGGTCTTCGAGTTCGCTTTTAAGTTGATAGAGCCCCAGTTTATGTGCGAGTGGTACATAAAGGTAGCTCGCCTCTTCGGCTGCGCGCTGACGTGCTGCGATATTGGCAGTGTCACGTATTTGTCGCATGAGATTGACGCGATCGGCTATCATTATGAGGATGACGCGCATATCCTCAGCAAAAGAGAGGAGTAAAGAGCGAAAGTTCTCTGTCTCTATGGCTGGGGCCTTTTTGTATAGCTGCTGAACACGATGAAGGCCGTGAAGGATGGAGGTAACCCCATCCCCACTCTCCCAAGGGAGTGGGAGGGACGAATCTATAGGATAAAGGAGGGTGGCTACGATAGCATCACGCCCCAATCCTATCTCGTCAACAGCGATATAGGCTGTCTGAAGTGCACGAAGTATGGGATTGAGTCCAAAGATGTCACGCTGAATGACACCCTGCTCTATAGCATCAAAAAGTATGCGGCGCAACTTCTCTTCGTCATTGGGAAGTAGTGCCGCTACGGGATGACGCTTGAGGTCTTCTATTATCTCAAGCGCCTTCTGTTTTTCTATGTCAGTAAAGGCAAGCATAGTGCCTTGGGTGGGGGTGTGTTGTGTTACTTGCTTTCGTCAGTCATGTCGCCTTCGATATAAAGGCGCACCATCTCTGGGGTGCCATTGGAACGAACTGTGATGGTCTTTTTGAAGTGACCAGGAAACTTACCCTTGCCGTTGTAGGTAACGTTGATGGTACCCGTTTCGCCTGGTTTGATAGGCGACTTGGTGTATTTAGGTACTGTGCAGCCACATGAAGCTACAGCAGAGTTGATGACGAGCGGCTGATCGCCCGTGTTAGTGAATGTGAAGACACACTTCTGAATAGGCGACTTCTCTGAGAAAGTACCATAGTTGTGGGTGGTCTTGTCGAACGTTATCTTAGGTTCGGCAGAAGCGAGATTGATAATTGAGAATTGAAAATTGAAAATTATCAGAAGAAAAAGGAGTTTTTTCATATTGTTCAAAAGTTCAAGAGTGATAAAGGGTAGCACCTTACACTAACTCGTAGAGTTTGGATGGAGTTTTGCGTTTGAGGTCTTCGACCTGGAAATCTTTACCCATGATGATGCCGTAGGAACGAAGGATTTGTTCTACCGTTTTGAGGGCGAGAACTGGATGGTTATTCTCTTCGCTGAGGTGGCATAGCCATACGTGACGGAGAGCTGAGGTTGCATAATTGGCTATAGCCTCAGCGCAATCGTGATTGGAGAGGTGTCCCATGGGACCATCAATGCGCACCTTTAAGTGCTGTGGGTAGGTGCCGTTTTGCAGCATCTCCTTATCGTAGTTGGATTCAAGCACCAAATAGTTTGCCTCGCCAATGTAACGTTGCATATCTTCTGTTACATGACCCACATCTGTCATAAGACAGAACACCACACCCTCAGCCTCAACACGATAGCCCACATTGCCAGCGCTATCGTGAGGAACGCCGAAAGGCGTGACGAGGAAGTCTCCCAACTTGACGGGAGCATCCTTGTCGATGTATCGACGATTATCAGCTGGCACCTTCTTAGGTACGCAGTAGTTACGTTCTATGCCTCCGTGCACCTCGTGGGTTGCATACACCGGAATGTTATATTCGCCACTAAGCACTCCCACCGACTTGATATGGTCAGCATGGTCGTGAGTGATGAGTACGCGTTTTATATCATTGACGCTGATGCCGTAATCGTGCAGGTATTTCTTGATGGAGCGAATGCCCACTCCTGAGTCTATCAGCATGGCGTCGTTGGCAGTCTGAAGCAGGTAGCAGTTTCCGCTACTTCCACTGCCCAAAGACAGAAATTTCAGCATTTTTGGTTAATATTTTGGGCAAAATTAGCAAAAAAATTTGAACTTACAAAGTTTTTTTGTACCTTTGTGAGGATAATTAGCAATTATTAATCTATGACTGAACCTACACTAACCGTTTACAAGGCAAGTGCTGGAAGCGGAAAAACATTCACTCTTGCCAAGGAATACATAAAACTGCTGATAGAAAACCCCGAGGCCTATAGGAACATACTTGCCGTAACCTTTACCAATAAGGCTACGGAGGAGATGAAGATGCGCATACTGTCGCAGCTGTATGGGCTATGGAGGCAATTGCCTGACTCAATAAACTACATGGAGAGTTTGGAGAAAGACTTTTCACAGATAAAAAACGTAAGGGATTTCATCTCGCAACAGGCAGGGAAGGCATTACGTAGTATGTTGGACAACTACCACTTCTTCAGGGTGCAGACGATAGATGCGTTCTTTCAGACGGTACTGAGAAATTTGGCGCATGAGTTGCAGCTTAACGCCAACTTGAGGGTAGGACTGAACCAAGAACAGGTGGTTGACGAGGCTGTAGATACTCTGATAGACTCAATAGCCGACGACAACATGATGAGAAACGTGGTGATGGGCTATGTAAAGGAGAGGTTAAACAACAACGAGTCGTGGAATTTCATCAAGGGCATAAAGGAATTTGGCGCCAACATATTCAGGGATTTCTATAAGGAGCACAGAGAACAGCTGATAAAGATGACGAGCGACGAGAACTTCTTTATCAACTTTAAGACGAAGCTGAACGATGAACGCCGAAAACTGGAGAAGAAATACCAAGCTATAGGCGAGGAGGCGATGCTGACACTGGAAAACAACGGACTGACAATCACTGACTTCAAACATAAGAACGGTGGTGCGATAGGCTATTTCATCAAACTAAACAGGGGAGAGTTTGCCGAAATAGACATGGATAAGCCACGCATGAAGGATGCGCTGAACAGCGAGGATTCGTGGATAGACAAGAAATCAGCCAATTGCAGCACAGTGGCAGACGTAGTAAAGAATAATCTACTTCCGCTGATGACAACAACAGAACGACACAGGACTCTGGATGCAAGAAAATACAACTCAATAAAGAAGACACTGGAACACGTTAACGACGTACAGTTGCTGAGGTATATAGAGGATTTCTCAAAAGAACTGAACAACTCTGCACAGCGCTTTATGCTCAGCGACACCCCTACCCTGCTCAATGCTATGATAAAAGAGGAAGACTCGCCATTCATATACGAAAAGATAGGAGCACACCTGGAACACATAATGATAGACGAATTCCAAGACACGAGCACAACACAATGGAACAACTTCAGGAAACTGCTCGAGGAGTGTATGGCTCAAGGCAAAAGCAACCTGCTGGTGGGCGATGTAAAGCAGAGCATATACCGTTGGCGCTCAGGCGATTGGCGACTGCTTAACAATATAGAAAACACCTTTAAACCCGGAATGCTGAAAGCCGAACCGCTTAAGACCAACTACCGTTCGTCAAAGAACGTGGTGTTATTTAATAACCACTTTCTAAAAAGGATGTCGGATATGGTGGTGAAAGAGGTTGACGGTAAGTCGCATAAGATGGCTGAAGAACTACGTAAAGCATACGATGATGTGGAACAACTGACGCCAGAAAACATGGAGAAGAGAGGGTTGGTGCACATAGACCTTATACCCAAAGAGCAAGAGGATAGCATGGAGGAGCGCACACTGGAGATAATAACCACGCTAACATCGAAGGGGGCAAAACTGAAAGATATAGCCATATTGCTGAGAGGCAATAAAGAGGCAATAACTATGGCAACATATCTGGAGCGAGAGGGCATCAGTGTGGTATCAGCAGAGGCATTCGAACTTAAATCCTCAGCTGCCGTTCGCATCATTATAGGAGCCATGAGACACCTTATACACCCAAAGGATACACTGACTCTGAAACTGCTACTGAAAGATTCTGGCATGACGGCACTGCCACAGGAATTGGAAGACAGACGAGAACTGCTGCTCACCATGTCACTTCACGATATGGCAGAAGAGATATTACGCATATTCAATCTGGGCGAGAAAGAAGGGGCATACATCACCACATTCTTTGACCACCTGAGAGCATTCTGCAACGACACTTCAACCGTGCTGGAGGATTTCCTTGAGGCATGGGACGACGAATTGTATAAAAAGACGATAGAGACACCTGACTGCGATGGTGTGCGCATACTGACCATACACAAGAGTAAGGGACTGGAGTTCAAACACGTGATACTACCCTACTGCAACTGGAAGCTGGAGTTGAGGTCAACACTGTGGTGCGAACCCAACGAGGCACCATTCAACGAACTGCCCATAGTGCCGCTGAACTACACATCTGTGAAGGCTTTTGAGAACACCATATACAAAGAGGTGGTGACAGAGGAGCATGTGCAGAACATAGTGGACAACCTTAACCTGGTGTATGTGGCAATGACCAGAGCATGTGACTCACTATTCATTATAGGCATAAGAGGGGCTGCAGCCACCCAGCGTTCGCAGATGATAGAGGAAACAATAAAAGACCTACATAAAGACACCACTGAAATAGATGGCACACCATTGCACTACACCCTGCCTGATGTTGAAGACGAAACGATAGAGCTGACCTACGGTTCACTGGATGGGCTCTTCAATGAAAAGGAGACGGAGGAAAGCCAGAATGCCTTCCTTAAAGAGGTGGAGCCTGTGGAGGTGAAGATAGCATCATACGAGAGGAGAGCAGAGTTCAGGCAGAGCAACAAGAGTCTTACCTTTGCCGATGATGCCATAGACGAGACCGACAGGCAGAGATACATAAGAATAGGTACGGTGATGCACCAGATATTCTCTGAGATAAAGACCACAGACGACGTGGAACCCGTACTGACGAGAATGGAGTTTGATGGTACGCTGTATGATGACGGCATGACACGTGAGGGACTGGTTCGTGAACTGCAAAAGAAATTCCAAAACCCACAAGTAAAGAATTGGTTCTCAGGAGGATGGACACTATATAACGAGTGTGCCATAATAGACAAAGAGGGAGAGCAGAGACCAGACCGCGTGATGACTGACGGCAAAGAAACCATCGTGGTGGACTTCAAATTCGGCAAACCACATGATGACTACCATGCTCAGGTGGAGAGATACAAGAAACTGCTGGAGGATATGGGTATGCCAGGAGTGAAGGGCTATCTGTGGTATGTTACACTAAACAAGATTGAAGAGGTATGATGAAGAGTTTTCTATATAATGTAGCGCAAGACCTGCTGAATAAGTATGGCGAGAATCTGCACAATGTGACGGTGGTATTTCCTAACAAGAGAGCGTCGCTATTCCTGAACAGAGCACTAGCAGAGATAAGCGAAAAGCCTATATGGAGTCCGCAATACACCACCATCAGCGAACTGTTTCAGCAGATGTCAACGCTGCAAGTGGCTGACAGAATAAAACTGATATGCGAGTTGCACAAGACATACTGCGAAGTGACTGGCAGAGCTGAAACGCTGGAGCAGTTTTATGGTTGGGGAGAGATAATGCTTGCCGATTTTGACGACATCGACAAGCACAACGGCGACGCAAAGAAGATCTTCACCCTGCTGGGCGACATTCATGAGATGGATGCCGTGGATTACCTGACAGAGGAACAGAAAAGGGTGTTGCAGAGATTCTTCAACAACTTCACGCCAGACCACACCACGCAGTTGAAAAGAAACTTCATGGAGCTGTGGAATAAGTTTTATGACATCTACACCAACTACCGACAGAGACTACTGGCTCAAGGCATTGCTTACGAGGGAATGATGTATAGAGAGGTGATAGAGTGCAGTGCACAGTGCAATAGTTCTGAATATGTCTTTGTAGGCTTTAACCTGCTGACTCCTGTGGAGCAACTGCTGATAGCGAGGGTGGAGGGAAAGATATATAACGATGACGACAGAAGTAATCCACCTAAGGAGATGACCTTCATATCATCACCCACTGACGACCTGCAGGCAAGATACGTGAGTCAATGGCTGACACCTGAACGCATAAAGGCTGGCCGACGCACTGCCATAGTGCTTGCCGACGAGGGACTGCTTGAGACGGTGCTGCACTGTCTGCCTACAGAGATGAGCCTCAACATAACCACTGGCTACCCCCTGTCACAAACCTCCATAACATCGCTGATAAAGGGCGTGAGCAACCTGTTGCAAAGAAATAGCTACACCCTGCACAACATCAACGGCATATTGCGTCACCCACTGGTGAAGTATATCTCAGACAGAGCCACTGAGCTACACGAGAAACTCAACAATGACCTGATATACTACCTTACACCAGAGGAGATATCAATAGACGAGAACCTAAGCCAGCTCTTCATGCCGCTGAAGAACAAAAGCGACATGGGAGAACTGACAAAAAGGCTGATATGGGTGACAAAAACCATTGCCAAGAGAGTTCAAGAGATAAATGGTATTATCAATTATCAATTAGAGAGCGAAGCACTCTACCGCATGTACACCTTGCTCAACAGACTGGACACACTGATAAGCGAGGAAGAGATAAAACTCGACCTTCCACTCTACACCATGCTGCTGAACCAGATAATACAAGGCACCACGATACCGTTCCACGGCGAACCTATCGAGGGCATACAGATTATGGGAGTTCTGGAGACTCGTAACTTGGACTTCGACCATGTATTGCTGCTGTCATGCAACGAGGGAACTCTGCCAGCCAAGGTGAGCGACACATCATTCCTGCCCCACTCCATCCGCATGGCGTATAACCTGACAACGGTAGAGAATAAGGTAGCGATATACCAGTATTATTTTGACCGTCTGATGCAGAGAACCAACGATGTGACCATCATCTACAACAACTCAACAAACGAGGGTAAGACGGGTGAGATGTCTCGCTTTATGTTGCAGATGATAGCCAAGAACGAGATAACTATCAAACGCAAGTCGTTGGAAGCCAGCGTGAGCACACAACCTGAACAGGCAAGCGATATAGTGAAGACACAGGAGATGGTGGACAAATTGCTGAAGAAGAAATTTATCTCGCCATCGTCATTAGGAAGATACCTGCGTTGTCCACGCAGTTTCTACTATACCTACATCGAAGAAATAAGAGACAACGAGGAGGGCGACGAGGAGTCAATGGACAACATGACATTCGGCACAATCTTCCATGCAGCCGCCGAAATGATGTATAAAGACTTCAATGGTAAAATAGTGTCACCCAGCTATATACAGCAACTTGTTAACGAAAAAGGTTATGCAACGCTTCGTAGGATAACCATGCTGGCTTTTCGCAGAAAACTGTTCAACATAAAGGACGACAAACGTGACACTCCGAAGCTCGGCGGACTGCAGGTGATAAACTACGAAATGGTGGTGACATTCCTCAGGCATCTGCTGAATTACGACAGTCGGTTGACGCAACTGGAGATAGCAGGACTGGAGAAGGAGGTGCAAGGCTCTATACCTGTAAAAACCAGTAAGGGCACCATCGATGTTAGGATTGGTGGAAACATAGACCGTCTTGACGTGGTGACTGACCAGGACGGAGTGCGACGCATCAGGGTGATAGACTACAAGACGGGCAGACTGAGCAGAAAACTGAACATCAGCAGCATCGACGAGATATTCATGCCTGAGAAGATGGGGTTGCACACCGACTACTTTCTGCAAGCCCTGCTCTATGCCTCAATACTCGAGGACGAGAGGGAGAAGAGCGTGGGACTGCTGTATGTGCAGAGT
Source organism: Prevotella sp. (assembly GCA_016290975.1). GTDB lineage: Bacteria > Bacteroidota > Bacteroidia > Bacteroidales > Bacteroidaceae > Prevotella. The sequence continues at coordinate 21,290 of JAEEVS010000004.1, forward strand.
GCCAACAACGATGATTATGACCCTCTGTTGTGCATAGACAACAAGCCCATAAAAGATGCTACCGTTTATCTGTCTGACTTCAGAAAGGGGTTGGCAGAACTGCTGGCCGAGATTCTCAATACCGACATACCATTCAGGCAAACCCTGAGGACTGAGCAGTGTAAGGACTGCGCATTTTTCAATTTCTGCCATTAAAGACTTTTAACTATATCTTTTGACTTTCTAACTTTGAACCCTTTGAACTATTGAACTTTTTTAGTACCTTTGCACCCAAACTTTGCGCACACCTGCGCATAAGAACTGCAGAAAGCCAATGGAACCATTAGCAGAGCGCCTGAGGCCTAAGACGCTCGATGAGTACATAGGACAGAAACACCTGGTGGGCGAAGGAGCCGTATTGCGCCGAATGATTGATTCGGGGCACATAAACTCTTTCATTCTGTGGGGACCTCCAGGAGTGGGCAAGACAACGCTGGCACAGATTATAGCCAACAAACTCGACACTCCGTTCTACACCCTCTCTGCTGTTACCAGTGGCGTGAAGGATGTTCGCGATGTCATAGAGCGAGCCAAGAACAACAGATTCTTTTCTACCTCCTCCCCCATTCTCTTCATTGACGAGATACACCGTTTCTCCAAGTCGCAGCAGGATTCTCTGCTGGGGGCTGTGGAGCGAGGCATCGTCACCCTCATTGGTGCTACCACTGAGAATCCCTCGTTTGAGGTTATCCGTCCGCTCCTGTCCCGTTGTCAGCTCTATGTGCTGAAACCATTGGAGAAAAACGACCTGATGGAACTCCTGCAACGTGCCATAACCACTGACTCCGAGTTGCAGAAACTCGACATCAAGTTGAAGGAGACTGGCGCCATAATGCGATATAGCGGAGGCGATGCACGCAAGTTGCTCAACATACTGCAGATAGTGGTGGAGTCTGAGTCCAGCCAAAGCATCGAGATAACTGACGACCTGGTGGTGAGCCGTTTGCAGCAGAACCCTATGGCATACGACAAACAGGGCGAGATGCACTATGACATCATCTCAGCCTTTATCAAGTCTATACGAGGTAGCGACCCTGACGCGGCACTCTACTGGATGGCACGAATGATAGAGGGAGGCGAAGACCCCGAGTTCATAGCCCGACGACTGGTTATCAGTGCCTCAGAGGATATCGGCCTTGCTAACCCCAACGCCTTGTTGCTTGCCAATGCAGCCTTCGACACCGTGATGAAGATAGGATGGCCTGAGGCAAGGATAGCACTCGCCGAGGCATGCGTCTATCTCGCCACCTCGCCAAAGTCCAACTCCGCTTACTGTGGCATCAACGATGCCCTGCAACTGGTGAAGGAGACAGGCAATCTGCCCGTACCACTGCATCTGCGCAATGCCCCCACCCAGCTTATGGAGGAATTAGGATATAGCGACGGTTATAAATATCCCCACGACTACCCCGATCACTTCACTCCTCAGCAATACATGCCTGACCAGCTGAAGGACCATCGTATATGGCATGCCCAACATCAGCCCATCGAGGAACGTCAGTATCAGCAAATGATAAAGACATGGGGGGAAAGGTTTAAGTAGGTTAATGGTTAAAGGTTAAAGGTTAAAGGTTATCAAACAGCTTCTGTCCATAGCGCTTATTCTGACAGTCATGACATTTGTTATGGCAAGGGGAGATAATGCCCCTACCCTCGCTGTGGCTGACACCCTGAAAGTGGACTCCCTCAAGCTCGACACCACAAAGCTCGACTCCCTGCAATTGGCTATTCAGGCATACAATAAGGCTGTGGATGATTCCATTACCGCCGACTCCATCAACCGTGCCAAGAGCAACGGTCTTGATGCTCCTGTCAACTATGTTGCCAAGGATTCTATGGTCTATTACGCCAACACTAAGAGGGCTTTCCTCTATGGCAAGTCTAACGTGAAATATGAGAACATGGACCTCTCGGCTGCCAACATCGACATGTCGCTTGACAGCAGCGTGGTGCATGCCACTGGTGCTATGGACACAGTGAAGAAGCAGCGTTACGGACTACCTGTATTCCTCATGGGCGAAGACAAATACGAGACTGACACCATGGCTTTCAACTTCAAGACTAAGCGTGGTCTTATAAAGAATGCCTACACCCATCAGGAAGACGGATTCCTGCTCTCTGAGCGTTCTAAGCGCGACAGCGAGGGCAACTTCTACCTCAAGCGTGGACGCTACACCACCTGTGACGACCCAGAGCCCGATTTCTACATTGCCCTCACGCGTGCCAAGGTGCGCCCTGGCAAGGATGTGGTGTTTGGTCCTGCTTACCTCGTGGTGCAGGATGTGCCCCTGCCTCTCGCCATACCTTACGGTTTCTTCCCCTTCACCAAGAGCTACTCCAGCGGCGTGATAATGCCTACCTACGGCGACGAGATGGATCGTGGCTTCTACCTGCGTGACGGCGGCTATTACTTTGCCATAAGCGACAGGATGGACCTCAAACTCCTTGGCGAGGTGTTCACCAAGGGTTCGTGGGGCGTGAGTGCAGCATCCAACTACAACGTGAGATACAAATACAACGGACAGTTCTTTGCTTCCTATCAGGATTCACGCTATGGCGATGAGGGCATAGACCAGAGGAAGGAGACCAGTTTCAAGATTCAGTGGACACACCGTCAGGATGCCAAGGCTAACCCCTACACATCACTCACGGCAAGCGTCAACTTCTCATCTACGAGTTATGAGAATAACAACCTCACCTCCATGTACAACCCTACCCTTCGTACCCAGTCCACTCGTACGTCATCAGTGTCATGGAGCACCACCATGAGCAGCATCGGACTCTCCCTCTCTTCTCAGGCAAGCCTGGCGCAGAACATGCGCGACTCAACGTTAGACATGACCCTGCCCGACCTCAATATCTACCTCACGCAGTTCTACCCCTTCAAGCGCAAACATGCTGCAGGCAAACAGCGTTGGTATGAGAAAATCAACGTAGCATATACAGGACAGATATCCAACACCATCCACACCAAGGAGAACCAGCTGTTTCACTCCAGTTTCACCCGCGACTGGCGCAACGGATGGATGCACACCATCCCCGTCAAGGCATCGTTTACCGTGGCTAAATATCTCTCCGTCACTCCAAGCTTTACCTTCGTTGACCGCATGTACACCCAGAAGATAGCTCGTTCGTGGGATGTGGACAACCAGAGAGAGGTGCTCGACACCATTCAGGGCTTCTACAACGTGTATAACTGGAATGCCTCTGTCAACCTTAACACCAAGATTTATGGTTTCTTTATTCCTAACCGCAAAATCTTCGGCGACAAGATTATGGCAATACGACATGTGTTCACGCCACAGGTTTCATTCAGCTACGCGCCAGACTTCAGTGCCTCACGTTATGGCTATTACGACACCTATATCAAGACCGATTCCAAAGGTGTAGAGACACCCGTTCAGTATTCTTACTATGCCAATAATCTGTTTAACGGTCCTGGTCCAGGCAAGACGGGTAGGGTCAGTCTCACCCTCGACAATAACATCGAGATGAAGATACGTTCCAACAAGGATTCCACAGGCATACGCAAGATTAGCGTCATCGACCGCCTTGCTGCCACCATGTCATATAACATGGCTGCCAAAGAGCGACCTTGGAGCGACCTCGTCATCGACCTGCGCCTCAAGTGGTGGAAGAACTACACCTTCACCATGAATGCCGTCTTCGCCACCTATGCCTACGAACTCGACAATAATGGCAAACCTTACGTAGGAACCCACACCGAGTGGAGTCGCGGACGATTCGGACGTTTCCAGGGCCTCTCACAAACATTCAGCTATACCCTCAACCCTGAGAAACTTCGCAAACTCTTTGGTGGCAAGAATAGGCGCAAGGATGGTGGAAGGGACAGCGACGACAGCAAGAGCACAGACACTGGCATAGAGAGCAATGTTGACCCCAACATGATGGCAGCCCAGAAGAAGGCTGAGGAAAGCGGCGGCAAGATGGCTGAGACCGATGACGACGGCTACCTCAAGTTCTCCATGCCGTGGAGCCTCACCATCAGCTATGGCATCAACATGCGCGAAAACACCTCAGGCACCTTCAATAAGGAGACCATGCGCTATCCGTATAAGTTCACCCACAACCTCAACTTCTATGGCTACATCAGTCTGTCAAGCGGATGGAACATAACCGTAAACAGCGGTTACGACTTCGAATACCGTAAGCTCAGTCTCACCACCGCTTCACTGGCTCGCGACCTCCACTGCTTCTCTATGGCATGCTCCGTGGTGCTCGCCCCCTACACCTCATACAACTTCTCTTTCAAGTGTAATGCCTCAACGCTTACCGATGCACTGAAATACGACAAGCGTTCCAGCTACAGCAATAACGTGAAGTGGTACTGATGACAGCCCAGGAATACATACGCAATCATAAAGACGACCCCGTGCGCCCTTTGGCATTACGACCCATGCCTGAGGGCGTTAATCGTACCTGGGTGCTCCAACAGATAGAGGGCTATCAGCTGGCAAAAAAGAAACTCCCCCATTGGGCTGCTATCTATGACGAGGGCAAAGACCTCCACTTCCCCCCTCGCCTCTCCCTCGAACAGTGCTCCAGCGAGGCAACAGCACGATATAAAGCACAAGAATTGTCAATTGTCAATTGTCAACTCTCAACTCTAAACTCTCAACTCTCAACTCTCATCGACCTCACAGGCGGCTTTGGCGTTGACTTTTCCTACCTCGCCCCCCATTTCTCCCGTGCCGTGTATGTGGAACAGCAGGCAGAGCTCTGCGATGTAGCACGCCATAACCTCCCCCTGCTCGGCATCAGCAATGCAGAGGTCATCAATGCCACCTGCGAAGAACAACTCTCAACTCTAAACTATCAACTGTCAATTGTCAATTGTCAATTATCAATTATCTTCTTCCTCGACCCTGCCCGTCGTGACTCTGCAGGCAACAAAGTCTTCTGCTTGGAAGACTGTTCGCCAAACATCACCCAGCTCCAAGACACCTTATTAAATATAGGCGATGCCATCATGGTCAAGCTCTCGCCCATGCTCGACATCACCCAGGCACTGCGCCAGTTGCGCTGTGTCACCGATGTCCACGTCATCAGCGTCAAGGGCGAATGCAAGGAGCTCCTCATCATCATGCGCAAAGACAAGGCACCAGACCAGCCCATCACCTTCCATTGCGTCAACCTCGAGACGGAGGAGGAAGAGTTCGACTCACCCCCAGCCCCTCTCTTGGAGAGAGGGGAGGAGTATGCATTATCTGTCAGCGAAAAAGCAGATAAGACCTTTTGTAATTGTTCCCCTCTCTCCAAGAGAGGGGTTAGGGGTGAGTCTGGGGGTGAGTCTGTTGGAGGGTCTTCTTTTATTTTCGAACCCAACGCCTCCATCCTCAAGGCTGGTCTGCAAGATGTCTTTGGTGCACGTTATGGTCTCAGCAAACTGCATCCTAACAGCAACCTCTTTGTGGGCAAGGAGCCCATTCCCCGAGTGCCAGCCCGTCAGTTCCGCATTGTGGATGTTACAGACTTCAGCAAGGCTAACCTCAAGCGTTTCCTCAAGGGCATCAGCCATGCCAACCTCACCATCCGCAATTTCCCTGCCACCGTGCAGGAACTGCGCAAACGCCTCAAACTAAAAGAAGGTGGCAGCGACTATCTTTTCGCTACCACCCTCTCTGACGGTTCTCACGTCCTTATCCGTTGTGAGAAATAGAGTTATTAGAAGTTATAGGGAGATAGAGGGAGATAGAGGACATTACAGGTACTAAGTGACAAAGGACAAATCAGTTGAGGTCTCAACTATTGTCTTCTAACTCCTAAGCGAGCCTTGCGAGCGCTAACTCCTTCTAACTCCTTCTAACTCCTCTAAAATTGAATTTCCGTCAGGCACTTATCCAACTCAGCCTTAATAGCCTCCTCATCCATTTTCTGTCCTATGAAGACTATCTTCTGCTGACGGTCGCCATACCTGTCGTCCCAGTCGCGATTCACCCCTGGGTTGTCTATGCGGAACTGCTTCAGCTCCTCCTCAGGCATGGTGGCATACCACTGTCCAGCATTCTGCAGCTGCACCTGTCTGCCAGCCTGCTCGAATATGTAGCAGAGCGTAGGCTGGTCCTCAAACCAGCACAGTCCCTTAGCCCTTATCACGCTCTTAGGCCAGCGGCGAGCCACGAAGTCGTCAAACAGGGTGATGTCAAACGGTTTCCTTGCGTAATACACAAAGGTACCTATGCCATACTCCTCCGTGTGGCTGTGTCCGTGATGGTGATGATGTCCGCATGTGCACTCGCCCCCGTGGTGTGACTCGCAGTCATGGTCATGTTCCTTATGCTCATGCTCCTCATGCTCGTGCTCGTGATGATGATGGTGATGATGATGCTCGTGCTCATGATGATGGTGCTCATCATCGTCCTCATCATCCGCATGGTGGTTCCCGTTCCCGTTATCGTTCCCGTTGCTCGCATTCTCAATCTCCTTTATCCATGCAGCCGAAGTCGCCACATCGTCGAAGTCGAACATGCCAGTGCCCAATATCTCGTCGAAGTCCACATCGCCGTAGTTACACTCTATAATCTTCGCCTTAGGCTGCAGGGCGCGCACTATCTGCTTCACCCTCTCCAGTTCCTCAGGCTCCACCTCCGCAGCCTTGTTCAGCAACACAATGTTACAGAACTCTATCTGCTGAATCACCAGGTTCTCTATGTCCTCCTCGTCGCGCTTAGCACCCAGCAGGGTCTTACCACAACCAAACTCATCCTTCATTCTCAGCGCATCCACCACCGTGCAGATGCAGTCCAGCTTCGGGATAGGCGCTCCTGCTGGCATGGGCGCTAAACTTGGCATTGAGCAGATAGTCTGAGCTATCGGCGCAGGTTCGCAGATGCCGCTTGCCTCTATCACTATATAGTCAAACTTCTGCATCTTTGTGATGTCGTTAATCTGCTGCACCAGGTCCATCTTCAGCGAGCAGCATATACATCCGTTCTGCAGGGCAACGAGCGAATCATCCTTCTGGTCCACTATGCCCCCCTTCTGTATCAGGTCGGCATCGATGTTCACCTCGCCAATGTCGTTCACTATCACTGCAAACCTTATACCCTTCTCATTCTTCAGTATTCGGTTCAGCAGTGTTGTCTTTCCGCTGCCTAAGTAACCCGTAAGCAGCAGGACGGGAATTTCTTGCGTATTCATTATTTATCTATATATGTATATTATGTTTTGTTTTCTTGCGCTCCGTAGGTGCTCAGGCGAGCGGAGCTCGGAACGTTTTCGTAGCGTAGCGTTTCGTCTTCGTACGCAGTTTCGCCTGCAAAGGTACAAAAACGAGTGCAAAGCACAAAATAAACTCGTTTGTTTTTGTTTTGCCGAGTGCTGACACCTTGTCTCCCAAGAGACCAATATACAAAAATTATGCCAAACTGACAAAAAGAGGACGAAATACACAGTGTCAGAAATATGTCCTAAACAACTTTTGCACTACTTTAGTGCACAAAATGCAAGAAAATTGCACTATGACAGTGCAATTTTAACATTTATCAGCCATACAGGGAATTACTGTTTTCTTTTCAATTATAGGAATTCTATAATCAGAGGAATAATGTCATATACACTGGAACCATAAGTGTTTCCTCATCTTTACGTAAATCCTTCGTATATATCAGATATCTCCGCAATATCTCTTTCGAGAACTTATTACAGAACTCGTCAAGTGACACATGAGCCTTGTAGCCAGACGATTTTACTTCTATAGGACAGAGTTTGTTACTGCGCGACAATAGGAAGTCAACCTCATAGTTGTGCTTGCCACTAGGTGTTGGCCATGTGTGATAGAACAATTCGTTGCCGCTTGCTTTCAGCATTTGTGCCACAACGTTCTCATACACATATCCTAGGTCGGCACTCAGTTTGTCAGATAACAACTTCTGATAGATTATATTCTCCGTCACTTCCTTATCCCAAAAAGCCAGCGTAACAAATAACCCTGTATCTCCCACAAACATCTTATACTGGTCTTTATCCTTATGTAATGACAATCCCACCGACGGATTGTTTGCGTGGTAGGCGAAATTCACACACAGACTATCCTCCATATCCTCCAACAACTCATCCATATCAGTATTCTCTGCACTACGTCCCAGCACACTCGTTACCTGGTATCGCGCAGCATTCTTCGATAGTTCCGAGGGAATGGCCCTAAATATTCGCGAAGCCTTGCCCGTTGGGTCTATCTTGCGAAAGTCGTCAGTATATAGTTCTATTATCTCGCGCTTAGTCTGGTCCACCTCACTGAGATTATTGGTATCCAGATAAGTGTTTACAGCCTGTGGCATACCACCCACCAACATATATAGTCGGAAGTCACGTAGCAGTTTTCTACTCAACTGATCGCCAAGTGGGCGTTTCATATCAAAAGCATCCTTCAATAGCGAGATTGTCACCTCATCGCCCAAAGCCCATCGAAATTCCTCGTAATCCATAGGATACATCGTTATTCGAGTCTCTTCGCTAGGTAGTGTAATATTCTGCGTATTTTTCTTTATTGACAGGAGTGAGCCCGTCTCTATAAAGTCATAGCGATGGTCTTTCACCATATACTTAATAGCCTGGCGCACCAGAGGAGCCTTCTGTATCTCGTCAAAAATAATGACAGACCTTCGCTCCACCAGTTTCACCCTGTATATGAATTGCAGTTGAAAGAAGAAGTTTCCCAAATCAGAAATATTCTTTACAGCCTCCCATACACTGTCAGGGGCATTGGCAAAATCTACCACTATGTATGAGTCATACTCGCGTTTTGCAAATTCCTCTGCAATAGTTGATTTGCCTACACGTCGTGCACCTTTTATCAGCAGTGCCGTCTTGCCATCTTTAGTCTGTTTCCAACTCAACATTCTCTCGTAGAGTTTTCTCTTAAATATACGATTACCTGTATCCATTCCTCAAAATGTTTATTGTTTTCAGGGGCAAAATTACACATTATCGGGCAAATCTCAAAATGTTTTTGGCAAAAACATGTAGAAATCTCAAAATGTTACGTCTTCAATGTACCCCAAAAGCATAAAAATGCGTTCAGAACAACTTTTGCACTAAAGTAGTGCACAAAAAGCAAGAAAATTGCACTATCGCAGTGCAATTTTAACATTAATCAGTCATACAGGGAATTAGGCTACACCCTTCTATGGTATTGCAAGTAGAAATCCATGCGGAATGTTTCCATATCAAGAGAAAAGACTACTCTTTTTCTTAATTTATGTTTACGAATTATCACATCCTCGATTTTTTTTATTACATTTGCGCACAGAACGTCCAAAGTTGTACAAGAATAACTGAAAGCGACATGGAAATACAATGCCATAACAGGCTAAAGGCTACGATTGAACAAGTGCAAAAAAGTGTACATAGAAAATGAAGTAAATTTATGCAGTTATGATGGAAAAAGAGATTAGTGAAACCTATTCTTTCAGGCCTGTAGATTTCGATGAAAAAGGCAGAAGAATTGTTGATGGCCTGTCTTTTAGAGACGTTGTCAAAGAATACGAACGAGATTTCCACAGTCGCCATTCTACAGAATATGCCTTAAATCTATATGCCAATTCAAAAACAATGGCACTGTTGGCGAAATCAAGTGATGCAGCACCTTTCCTCATGTATGGAATGGAATTGACGCAAGGAACCTCCTTTGATGCGGAGCAAGACCCCTATATCAATCACGAAATGGACAAGCATAGTAAAAACATCTATGTATATGGCATTGACTCTGCATTTATGAATGAGTTCGACAAATTCGGCTATCCCGTAATAAACGAAAACAGCGACATCTATCCATTAACACTCCTTGTTGATAATACAATGAGGGTCGATGAGGTCAGATTGGCTACTCCGACATTCGATGATGGAGATGACACTGTAAATGTGCCTATTGATGTACCACAATTTGAATACGCCTGATGGAAACAAAAGAGCATAATAAGCAATGGCACCTCGTTCGCAATAATAATGGCGAATGGATAAGTGATGACTATGCAGAGTTCCTCACACCGCTGGAAGTGGGTATATTACAAGTGAAAGCAGCACAACAAGGCATACAGTTAGATGTTCAGCATGGTGCCGATGGACAACTCTGGTGCTACAAACATCAACTTGAAGCTATTAAAATAGAACCTATTAATAAAACATTTATGAAGCGTGAATTGAGAATAAAAAAGAGAATGAAAGATATGAACAAAGAACAAATCTGTGAAACGCTGAGTGCAAGGATTGAGAATGAGAATTTAAAATTACCAAAGCAAATCGATTTTGGTATATCTGATTCTGTATTGTATCTAAAAATAGGAGGGAGTGCTGTACGTGACAACATGCAAACAGATGGCTCCGCATTTGAAGGGTGGTCTATTTGCATAAAGTCTTATTTTCCTGAAATTAAGAATGTTGAACTAAACTGGGATTTGCCATTGTATAGTTCAAATACACAAGTACGACAGAGGCAAGAGAAACATTACAATCGTTTTCTTCTGAGAGTCATTTTTTTCTCAAGACATTATAATTGGTTTATCATACACAAAAGCAAAAAAGATACAATACGATTGTTTTCTGAAGATCACTCTAATCTACTCATCAATTATCCTACCAATAAAGGTGCTGAAGAAGTATCTGGAAAAGGAAAGATTAACAAAGGTGAGGCTAAATTGGAAAGACTAGTCATGGACAAGTTGAGGAAATCTGTATCTGTAACGGATCATCAACTACCTGTCGGGCTTTTCGACGGTGAAGTAAAGTCCAAAAGAACATGTACACCTAGAGGAGCAAGTCAAATTGATTTGTGGCAAATAGACAAGGATGTTTTAAGAATTTTTGAACTCAAAGATGAAACCAATAATAAAGTAGGGATTATCTCTGAACTTATGTTTTATGCTAACGTTATGAACGAAGTGAATAAAGGTCGCATTAAATATCCTCAATCTATAGAAACTGCTACTGACTATAGACACATACAAGCTTTATATCGTTCAGTTAAAGAAGAAAAAATCAATCGTATCGAAGCCGTATTCTTGGTATATACATTACATCCTCTAATTGAATATAATCTTGATGTAATCTTGGATATAATAAATGATGGTATGGATGCAGATGCTATTTCTTTTAAAAAGATTTTGGTTACAGATATTGTAAGCATATGAAAATCACTATCCATCGAGGTGCAAACCAAATAGGTGGTTGCATCACAGAGATTGCAACCAAAGATGCCAAAATATTCATTGATTTGGGCAGTAATTTACCTGGTTCCAATAAGACTGATTATTCTGCCGATGAAGTTAGAAGAATAACAGCTGACGCCGATGCTATCTTCTATTCTCACTATCATGGTGACCATGTGGGACTGCATCATCTTGTGCCAACATGTGTTAAGCAATATATGGGAGCAGGAGCCATTGACGTGATGCGATGCAAGTATGAAGCGCTAAATGTTC
>JAEEVS010000055.1:0-2390 GCA_016290975.1 Prevotella sp.
ACATCAAGCTCCCATATCTCTGCATTACCCAAAACAGAATTATCGATATTATCACCAACGAGGTCGAAAGGCAAACATAGCGTGTTCCACTTATGGTCCTTGTGATAAGAAGTCCCCTTAAACTCTACTTCCTTAATAGTCATCGCCCTATACTCGTTGATGGTAGGTTCGTTATTCTCAGCAGCTATGAACATCAAGTTTTCTATTTTCTCTGGCATGTCATTCTTGTCCAAATAGAACACTTCGTACTTACCTGCACTATGGTATTTCAAGTAAATCTCCCCATAGGGAAGTGTTTCCTCGGCAGTCGAATTCTCGAAAACATAGCGGGAGCCTTCTATATCCTCTTTCTTAAATCGGTAAATATCCTTACCACCTTTGACATGACCATCAGACACCCACAACTTGTTGTTACCACGTATATAGGCATCGTCAGCACGGGTCAGTGGAATATGATATGTAGCACCCGCCTGGTCAGAATGGACTATAATCACGTCACCCATCGGAATCTCCTCTATGGCATTCAATATAACATGCTGCTCTTCTTCGTCAACACCCACCAACTCATAGCAGTCGATGGTAAGCAGGGCTGTTCCGTCTTTGTCTATCTCACTCTTTGCCTTGTAGGGCATAAAATTATAATGCTCGGGGAACTTGATAATCTCACATATTTCGCCTGCCACGGTTAAAGGCATGAAAAGACGGTAGCTATCAGCCAGTCCATAGACGTAGACTTTCAGCGTCATCTTACCAACAAAGGATATATCATTGGGTTTACCTAAATTTGCCAATGTATCCAGCAAGACGGTATCTGCATTATTGTATTGATAAAGCTTCTCCAATTTATGTCCCTCTTCATCCGAGAGTATCAGCTTCGCTGTAGCAGACTTGTTAGCACCTTCAAGACGCATCTGCAGAAATGCCTGCTTTAAGGTCAGCGAGAAGCCTGTACCTGTTTGGAATGATACAGACAGATATTTGTTCTCATCATATTCATTGGGCACCTCTATCTTGGCTGAAAGACTATCGAGTGGCTCACCTGCCTCAACTTTCAGCCCTCCGTTTAGGGTAAGATCTGACATATTAAAAAGCAAGCACCCCGCTTCTCCTGTCTTCGACGCAGTCACCAGCTCATTCTTGGTGGTTTTCATTTCAGGAGTCCATTCCAAAATATTGTCACCACCTGGATATGATGCAGACACCTTCAACAATTCAATATCCTCACCTATAACAATATCTATAGAATCATTATCCGATGCATAATATAGTAATGTTGCTACATGATTACCATCAGCATCAATAGTCTTTGTATACGATGTGCTGTCTGCGATTGTAGTGGCAGAGAGTTCACCACGCGTCACTATCTTATAAGTAGTACCATAACGGGCTGGTATCTTCAAACGCGTCCCTGCTCCTACCTGCGTATCACCTATCTTCAATCGATGTTCATTATCTATCCAGCCTCTGGTGGCATCAATACTCATATTCAGGTCGGGATAGACGGACTCCATAAATGTCGGACTAGGATAGGCACACTTTCCCTGGAAGTTGCGGAACAGACCAATACTGTCTGGATGAGTAAAGTCCCAAGTTACCGTGGCAGTCACGTCACCAAGGTCTGACTCGCTCAATGTGTAAATGGGAGTTATCTCGACATCTGACTTCAAAGTATCCTTTCTTATATACAAGGTGTCATAAGGAATATTGTCTGGGCGAATGGTATCGCCAAGGCTACGCACGAACATGGAAACACTATATCCAAAGGCACGCTGTTTGTCACCACGATGGAAATAAGCATTGCATCCCGTATAGATAACGCCCTGTGCATCAGCATACTTGACAAACGGGGTTCCTTTGAAGACGAACTTGAAATGTTCCACATAATGGGCCTCAACATTAGTATCCTCACTTATCACTTTTGAGAAAGTCCCTTCCGTAGTACTTTCGTCTTTCACACCGTTTACGATCCATTCAATATGGAAACCAATACCCTCATCAGCCGTAAACACAACTGTTGTTCCTACCTCGACATTTGCTCCCGACTCAATTGGCTGACCGTTCGCTGTTACAATCATTTTAGCCCATGTCGCAGGCTTGTTTGGGGTAGAAAAGGATATAGTTACTGCCTGAGTAGCAAGCAACATACTAATTAACGCAACTGTTAACAATATCAGCCTTTTCATAGTTTTGCTCTATAATTATTGGTTGCAAAAATAAAGAAAAAAGACGAAAGTTCCAAGAAAATGCAAATTTTTTATTAAATGTTTGGTAGATAGATGAATATTTACGACCTTTGCACGTCAAAGAACAAATACAAACCTATTTATATTATTATGGCAGAATTAGAAGTAAAAAAGCTCGAAAACGTTTTTGTTATCTACTAAGGTGAT
>JAEEVS010000056.1:0-44331 GCA_016290975.1 Prevotella sp.
AAGATAGGAGATTTTAATTATGTCAGTATTTGTAGCAGTCCGTCAGGACAAGCGTAAGACGGCTAACAACCTGTGGTATGGCAGAACCTACTGCCCTAACATCATCGACACTCACGAGCTGGCGAAGCGCATTGAGGCTAACGTCAGTGTGAAGGAGAGTGATGTGTATGCGGTGCTCATCGAGATGGCTGAGGTGATGGCTTACGAGATTGCTCATTCAAGCAAGATCCATCTGGAGCGTCTGGGTTATTTCTACCCTGCGGTGAGCACCTCGGGGGCTCTGACCAAGGATGAGTGGAGCATTGCCGAGAACATCAAGAGCGGCAGGGTGCGCTTCACGCCTGAGTACACCCGCTCTGCCGAGAATGCCGCTACGGGCAAGAGTTCTGGTCTGAGCTCACGCGCCATCTCTGGCACTGGGTTTGATTACAAGATAATCGACCTGGCGGAGAAGGTGAAGCCGCAGCCTTAAAAACAAAGAGAGCGCCTTTCTGGGGCGCTCTTCTTGTATAGAAGTTATCGCTCTTCGAGCTTAGAAGTTATAGAAGTTAACGCTCTTCGAGCTTAGGAGTTAGAGACATATGTATAGTCTATTGTATAGTAGATTGTATTGTCTTTAACTCCTTAACTCCTTTAACTTCTTTAACTTCTTAATAAATCACCTCATCCATCAGCACGTCATACTGTCCTGTGGGGATGGTGGGGAGGAGCTGGAAGGGGAAGCAGATGCCGAGCTTGTAGGTGGTGAGGGTTTTGAGCAGGCGGTCGTAGTAGCCTTTGCCTCTGCCGAGGCGGTTGCCTGTGGCATCGAAGGCGATGCCTGGAATGAGGGTGAGGGGTATGTGGGTGAGGTGGATGGCGGGGGTGTTGGGCTCGAGTATGCCGTAGGCTCCTGGGGTGAGGGATGATGCTCCGTGGTAGGGGTGGAGGGTCATCTGGGTGGGTGAGATGACTTTGGGCAGGAGGATGGTTTTGCCCTGACGGTGGAGGGTGTCGATGAGCTGGTGGGTGCTGGGCTCGTCGGGCAGTGAGTGATAGAGCAGCAGGGTGTCAGTCTGAATGACTTTGGGGTGGGTGAGCAGACGCTGCTGCAGGTCACGGGAGTATGCCTGCAACTGCTGGGGCGAGTAGCTGCCGATGATGGTCTTTATGTGGGCGCGGAGGGAGCGCTTGGCGAGCTTGGCGGAGCTGACGCTCTCGCCGCAGTGGCTGGAGTTCATTACAGGGACAAGGTGACTAAGGACAAGGTGACTAAGGACAGGGTAATCCTCAATCCTCCTTGTTCAGCACTTTGAGTGCTGCTTTTATTACTTTATCTTTGAGGTTGAGGTATTCGGTCCATGCCTGTTCGTCGAGCACGTTGTAGATGATGCGTGAGTTGATGTGGGTTTCGAGCAGGTTGTATGAACGCTGTATCATGAGGTTGCGACGCTGCAGGTCATGCTTGTCGGCATAGGTGGCAAACTTATCGACGAGGTTCTGCTTCACCAGGTAGTCGGCAAGCTCCTGCATCTCGCGGAAGGAGTTGAGCTTGAGGCGGTTTTCGTCGGTGTAGGTGAGTGCAAACTGCATGATGAGTCCCGTCATGCTGGCAGCACGGTAGTAGGAGGTTACGTCGGTGGTGTCTTCGGGTATGAAGATGTCGGGCGTGATGCCTCCGCCGCCATACACGGTTCTGCCGCTTATGGTGTGGTAGGCTGGTCCCTCGTGCTTGATGCTGTCCTTGGAGAAGAATTCGCCGTGCTGGTAGCGCTCCACGATGTCTTTTTCGTAGTCTTTGTTCTCGCCAGCCGAGTAGGGTTTCTGTATGCAGCGCCCTGACGGTGTGTAGTAGCGTGCTATGGTGAGGCGCACCATGGAGCCGTCGGGGAAGGCTATCTGCTGCTGCACCAGTCCCTTGCCGAAGGAGCGTCTGCCCACGATGGTGGCGCGGTCGTTATCCTGCATGGCGCCTGCGAATATCTCGCTGGCAGAGGCGGAGTTTTCGTTGATGAGCACCACGAGTGGCAGATGCTGGTAGGTGCCACGCCCGTCGCTGTTGTAGTTCTGTCGTGCCGACTTGCGTCCCTGGGTATAGACTATGAGGCGGTCTTTGGGCAGGAATTCGTTAGCCATCTGCACGGCAGCCTCGAGGTATCCGCCTGTGTTGTCGCGCAGGTCGATGACGAGGTTCTCGAAGCCGTCGTTAGCCAGCTGAGCCAGCGACACGAGCATCTCGGCATAGGTGTTCTCGCCGAAGTTCTTGATGCGTATGTAGCCCGTCTTCTCGTTGAGCATATAGGTGGCGCTGATGCTCTTGGTCTTCACCTCGCCGCGCGTGATGGTGTAGTTCTTCACCTCCTTTGAGCCGTAGCGCTTGATGCCCACGGTGACGGTTGATTTGTCTGGTCCCTTGAGGCGGTGCATAGCCTCCTCGTTGGTGCACTCCTTGCCCACGAAGGGTTTGCCGTCGATGGTCACTATCTTGTCGCCAGCCAGCAGTCCCGCCTTCTGCGCAGGACCGCCTGCTATGACGTTCTGCACGGATATGGTGTCGTTGTTGATGATGAACTCTATGCCTATGCCGTAGAATGAGCCCTTGAGGTCGTCGCTCGCCACCTCGGCGTCCTTGGCGGTGATATAGACGGAGTGGGGGTCGAGTTCAGCCAGTATCTGGGGTATGGCTTTCTCTACCACGTCGTTGATGTTGATGGTGTCAACATACTGGTCGTCGATGATGTGCAGCAGGTTGCTGAGCTTGTTGCTGCCTGAGTTGATGACGTTGAGACGGTTGCCAGAGAAGTGGTTGGCATAGAAGGTGCCAATGAGTATTCCGACGATGACGCACATCGCCAGAATCAGCGGCATATATCGGTTTTTGTTCATAGTTTTTTACGGGAACGTTAACGGGAACGGGAACTTACAGCCCCTCGCTGACGCGAGGCGAACGGTGGCTATTCCACCTCCACAAATTTGGTTTCGATGCCTGCGCGCTCCAGGAGTTTCAGTCCGTCGTCGAGGCGGTATTTCTCGCCATAGATGACGCGCTTGATGCCAGCCTGAATGATGAGTTTGGAGCACTCCAGGCATGGCGATGCGGTGACGTAGAGGGTGGAGCCCTCGCTGTTGTTGTGGCTGCGCGCCAGTTTGGTTATGGCGTTAGCCTCGGCATGGAGCACGTAGGGGAACGACACGTTGTTTTCCTCGCAGATGTTGTCGAATCCGCTTGGTGTGCCGTTATATCCGTCGCTGATGATGCGCTGGTCTTTCACCACGAGTGCGCCTACCTGGCGACGCTTGCAGTAGCTGTTCTCAGCCCAGATGCGTGCCATGCGGAGGTAGCGTTGGTCTAATAGATGTTGCTTGGTCATTTGTTGTTTTTTTTATAGGAGTTATAGGAGTTAAAGGAGTTAGAGAAGTTATCGTGGCTTGCAGCCACTTAGACAATACAAAAAGCCTACAGTAGGCAAAAGCATATGTCTCTAACTTCTAAGCTCGAAGAGCGTTAACTTCTTCACTTCTAAGTGACTGCAAGTCACGTTAACTTCTGTCAAACCTTTATCCCATTGCGCTCCAGCAGGGCGTCGATGGTGGGTTCAGAGCCTTTGAAGTTCTTGTAGAGGGTCATGGGGTGCTGGGTGCCACCCTTAGAGAGGATGCAGTCGCGGAAACGCTGTGCGGTGGCTTGGTTGAAGATGCCCTCCTTCTTGAATACGGCGAAGGCGTCGGCGTCGAGCACCTCAGCCCACTTGTAGCTGTAGTAGCCTGCCGAGTAGCCGCCAGCCATGATGTGTGAGAACTGCACGGTCATGCAGGTGTCAGGCAGCTGTTTGCCGATGATGGCATCCTTCCACGCCTCCTTCTCAAAGGGGATGATGTCGGCTGTGAACTCCTGCTTCTGGGTGTAGTAAGCCATGTCGAGCAGTCCGAAGCTGACCTGACGCAGGCAGGCACCTGCCACGTTGAAGTTGCGGCTGGCAATGACGCGGTCGATGAGCTCGTCGGGCATAGGCTCGCCCGTTTCGTAATGGAAGGCGAAGGTGTGCAGAAACTCCTTCTCGAGTGAGAAATTCTCCATAAACTGTGAGGGCAGTTCAACGAAGTCCCACCACACGCTGGTGCCTGAGAGCGACTCGAAACGGGTGTTGGCAAACATGCCGTGGAGCGAGTGGCCGAACTCATGCAGGAAGGTCTCCACCTCGCCCAGGGTGAGCAGGGCAGGCTTGTCGGCAGTGGGTTTGGTGAGGTTCATCACTACGCTCACGTGCGGACGTATGTTCTCGCCTCTGGAGTTGATGCACTGCCCCTTGTACTCGGTCATCCACGCGCCGCCCTGCTTACCCTTGCGGGGGTGGAAGTCGGCATAGAACACGGCAAGGAATGAGCCGTCCTTGTCGAACACCTCATAAGCCTTCACGTCGGGGTGATACACGGGTATGGACGGGTTCTCCTTGAAGGTGATGCCATAGAGACGGGTGGCGAGTCCGAAGACGCCCTCTATGACCTTAGAGAGCTCCAGATAAGGGCGCAGCATCTCAGAGTCGATGTTGTATTTCTCCAGCTGCAGTTTGTGAGAGTAGTAGGCGGTGTCCCAAGGCATCATGTGGAAGTCGTCGCCCTCCATCTGCTTAGCCTTGGCGCGCAGTTCGTCACGCTCCTTTATTGCCGTAGGCTTGTAGGCATCTATAAGCTTATAGAGCAGGTCATAGACATTCTTGGTGTTGCTCGCCATGCGCTTCTGCAGCACATAGTCGGCATAGGTCTCGAAGCCCAGGAGCTGTGCCACCTCGCGGCGCAGGTTGACCAGTCGCTTGCATATCTCGAGGTTGTTAGCCTTGTTCTTGTGTGTGCACTCGGTGTTGCGCGCCATGTACAGCTTCTCGCGCAGCGAGCGGTTCTTGGCATACTGCATGAAGGGACCGTAGGAAGGGCTGTCGAGGGTGATAACCCATCCATCCTTGCCACGCTCCTTAGCCGCCTCGCGCGCCGCCTGTATCTGGGTGTCGGGCAGTCCGTCGAGGTCTTTCTCGTCGGTTATGTGCAGGGTGAACGCCTTATTCTCTTTCAGCACATTCTGCGAGAACTGTAGCGAGAGCATACTCGCCTCCTCGGTGAGGGCGCGCAGGCGTTCCTTGCCTTTCTCGTCGAGCAGTGCACCAGAGCGCACAAAGCCGTCGTAGGTCTTCTGCAAGAGGGTCTGCTCCTCGTCGGTCAGATCGCCGTGGTGCTCATACACATACTTGATGCGCTCAAAGAGCTTGGGGTTGAGCGAAATGTCGTTATCGTGCTTGGTGAGTATGGGCTGCATCTTCTCAGCCAGCTCGTCCATGTCGTCGTTGGTCTCGGCAGAGAGCAGGTTGAAGAACACGGTTGACACATTATCAAGCAGCGAGAAATATTGCTCCTTCTCGTCGTCGTAGTCTATGGCGATGGTGTTGCTGAAGGTAGGCTCCTCAGGGTTGTTGATAATGTTGTCGAGCTCCTCGTTGTCGCGCCTTATGCCCTCAAGGAAGGCAGGCTCAAAGTGCTCGAGCTTAATCTTGTCAAACGGCGCACAGTCATGCGGCGTGCCATATTTCTGAAAGAAAGGATTGTTAGCTATATTGGTGCTCATTATAATTATAGTAGTTGCAACGCAGGAATCTCTATTATTCCGCGCTTTAGGATTATGCGTTCTTGGTTGGCAAGGTTGTTGAGGGCTATCGACACCTCGAGGCGGCTGGTGCACAGTTCGTTGGCAAGTCGCTTCATGGTGATGTAGATAGTCTTGCTGCCAGCAGGGTGCTTCACCCTGTTCTTGACAAACTGCACTATACGGCCCTCAAGGTTAGGCGGACACGCCTTCCAGGGGTTGTGCTCCGTGGTCTGCGAACTGCGGCAGAGCATGTTGAGGTAGTTGAGCCTTACGATGAAGTTGGTGCTCAGGAGCTCAAGCAAACCCTCCTTGGATATCTCGATAGTCTCGCACGAGGTGAGGGCGTGGTAGGTAGAGGCGTAGCGCAACTGCAGTCCGAAGAGCTTGTTGGGCTCTATGGTGTGTATGTTGTGTATATCCTCCACCACGCGGTAGGAGTGGTCGTCAGAGACCGTTTCGCACGCCACCTGTCCGATGGTGACGGTTATCAGTCCGCTGCACGCTTTGCCAGCCTCGGCAATCACGGCACCCTTCTTGTGGTGGTGAATGGAAAAAGACACCTCGCTGGATATGCGGTCGAGGTCTATCTCAGAGAGACCCATGAAGAGGGGCAGTCGTGCTATTTTGTCTTTCTGTAAAGCCATAAGCTATGATTTATTAGGTGGGACGATAGAGTTATTTGTCGGTGAGCTTCAGTTCAGGACTTACCACCCACTCGGTTTTGCCGTTGTTGTCGTAGATGATGATGTATTTCTTGTCAGCCTGCCTGTTGAGAATCTGCAGCGCCTTATCCTTACCCACCACCATGCAAGCTGTGGCATAGGCATCAGCCTCGGCACATGAAGGGGCTACGATGGTGGCAGAGAGGCTGTTGCTCTCGGCAGGGTTGCCAGTCTTGGGGTTTATGGTGTGGGCGTATTTGTGACCGTCCTTCACGTAGTAGTTGCGGTAGTTGCCTGAGGTGGCAAGGGCGCAGTCGGTCATGGTGAGAACCATCTGCAGGTCGCTGTTGACAGAGAGGGAGTCGTCAACGGGTTTGGTGACGCCGATGCTCCATTCCTTGCCCTTAGGGTTGGTGCCAGCTGCCACTATCTCGCCGCCCACCTCGACAAGGAAATTCTCCACGCCCTTGCGCTTGAGCATGAGGGCTATCTTGTCAACGGCATATCCCTTGGCTATGGCAGAGCAGTCGAGCATGATGCGGGGGTCAGCCTTGACTATCTTCCTGCCCACGAGCTTCACCTTGTCCATGCCCACGATGGTGCGCATACTGTCAATCTCGGCAGGGGTGGGGAAGTCGCCCTTGCGGAAACCGAATCCCCAGGCGTTGACCAGTGGTGCCACGGTGATGTCGAACGCTCCGTCGGTGGCGTCATGCACCTGACGGGCAAGGGTGAAGACGCGAATGAAGTCGTCGTCAACCTGCACGTCTCTGTTCTCGTTTACTGCGGTTATGATGCTCTTCTCGTTGAAGGGCGAGAGGGAGTTGTCAACCGAGTCGAGCACAGCCTTGATCTCGTTTGAGTAGTCTTCGTAGCTCTGGTAGGTGATGTTATAGGATGTGCCGAACACCAGTCCTGACGACTTGTGATAAGTCATACCGATGTCGCTCTTGCGGAACACCACGGCACACACAATAGCCACGACGATAAGGGGGAGGAGTATAATGGTTTTCTTCTTCATACGTTAAAATTCAAATCCTACGTTAAACGTGCCGCCCATGGTGTTGCCGCGTTTGCCGTAACCAGGAATGTACCACACGTTGCCGTGCTCGCCCTCCTTGGTTGAGAGCTTGAGGTGATAGCGCACGCTCCAGCCCAGATGCAGAGGTCCCCATATCTTGGCATCCACGCCCACGAGAAATTCAGCCCAGTGGCAGTTGCATCCCTCTTCCTTGATGGTGATGCCCTGAGTGCCGCCCCACGCGGGGTCTTTAGGGTTGGCATCCCACTCGAAGTCGAACTTGGTGAAGGCATATCTGAAGCCAGCAAGAATACGGTAGCCGTCGTTCTTGTTCTTGGCAAGGTTATAGTCCATACCCACCTTGAAGTAAGGGGCTTTGGTCTTGGCGTGAATGGTGGAGAGTTCGTCGGTGTCGTGCTCGCCAGTGCCGTAACCCATCTCAAAGGTAGGGAAGAACTTGTTCTTGAGATTGAACTTCACGGCTCCCTCATACTGCCCGTAGTCGCTCGCCATGCGCATTATCGTACCCACGAGGTCATACGACACCTGTACGCCCTGGAAGAGGCGTATGCTGTCCTTAGGCTGCTCCACGATATTCTTGCGCTGAGCCTGAGCAGTGGCAGGCATAAACAGCAGCACACTACTTAAGAGTAGGGCGTACGCGAAGTATGATATTGGTGACTGACGCATTATTGGTTACTGAATTGTTTTTTAGTTCGAAATCCTCGATATAGTTTGTGGTGCTCTCTATATCGGTTATGGTGTGGTAATAGCGTGCCACGCACTCCACATCCTCAAAGTGAGGCTTGTTGGTCTTGCTGATGGTCAGCTTATCGGTGACGGTGACGGTGGGGTTATCGAGGTCGTCCTCAATAGTGAAGGTGTAGGTGTCGCTCTCGCCTACGTAACTCATAGGCAGATTGAGCGAAGATATGGCGTACTGCTTGTTGACAATAGTGGTGTCGCTGCCGTCGATACTCCTCGTTATGGTAACTGAGAGGTAGTAGGGTATGTCGTATGACTTGCCGTCCTCATCCTGAATGGCAAAGTTGCACGTCACCCTGCCGTTGGTGCCACAGTCAACGGATGAGCATGCCACAAGAAGCGTGGCAGCAAGGATGACAAATATGCTTTTGATGTTTGACACTGGAGAAAAGTATAAAAGAGTGGGGGGTTAGACGGTTTTTTCTATCTGATACTCGTTTCTGCCCTGAGAAGAACGGCTCACCAGGTCGGCTACGAAGCCTGCAAGGAACAGCTGGGTGCCGATAATCATCATGGTGAGCGAGATATAGAAGTAAGGCATGTCGGTTACCAGACGGGCAGGGATGCCGTGGCTCACAGCCCACAGCTTCTGAGCGCCGATGACGGCAGCAGCTATGAAACCGATGAAGAACATGAGCGAGCCGAGGAAACCGAATACGTGCATAGGCTTTCTGCCAAAGGAACTGAGGAACCACAGGGTGATGAGGTCGAGGTAGCCGTTGACAAACCTGTTCCAGCCCATGAACTTAGACTTGCCGAACTTGCGTGCCTGGTGATGAACGGGCTTCTCGGCAATCTTGTCGAAGCCAGCATTCTTGGCAAGGTAAGGCATATAGCGGTGCATCTCGCCATAGACCTCGATATTCTTCACCACATCAGAGCGATAAGCCTTCAGTCCGCAGTTGAAGTCGTGCAGATTCTTGATGCCGCTCACCTTACGTGCCGTGGCGTTGAAGAGCTTGGTAGGGATGGTCTTAGACAGAGGGTCGCCCTGACTGCGGTTCTGCTTGTAGCCACTCACCAGGTCGTTGCCGTCTTCCACTATCATGCGGTATAGCTCAGGTATCTCGTCGGGCGAGTCTTGCAGGTCGGCATCCATAGTGATAACCACATCGCCCTGCACCTTCTCAAAGCCGCAGTAGAGGGCAGGCGACTTGCCGTAGTTGCGACGGAACTTGATGCCGTGAACGTGGTGGTCGTCCTTGGCAAGTCCCTCGATTATCTCCCACGAGCGGTCGGTAGAGCCGTCGTTAACGAATATCACCTCGTAGGTGAAATTGTTGTCGTTCATCACTCGCTTTATCCACTTGTAAAGCTCGGGTATTGATTCTTCCTCGTTATACAGAGGAATTACAACTGATATGTCCATTATATCTATTGTTGGTTTTCTGTTTTAACTTTCTTAGCCCCCAGCAGCGCTATGATGGCTGCATGGATCATGGCAAAGACGATGCCCTCAAAGAAGACGCTGAAGGCAAAGTCGATGGGGCGTGACTGCGACGCCATGCTGAGCTGCTGCTCTATCTCGGAAGGGTTCAGACCTGCATCGGAGAATGTCTGTTGCACCTCGGGCATCTTGATGTTTTCAATCAGGGTGCCGAAGAAGTCGCCCTTATCTACAAAGTAGAAATAGGCGAAGGTGGCTGCTGCCAGTATGAGTGAGGCATAGACCATGGTGAGCGCTATGAAGGCAAAGGCGCGCTTGTAGGAAATGGTGCCCGTGAGCACCTTATCCCTGTAATGGCGCAGCATATAGAACACTACAAAAGGGGTGGACAGCAAGCCTACCACGAAGCCTAACTGAAGGGAGGCATCACTCATGCTGCCAATGAAGCAGGCGAAGGCTGCAACCCACACTAAACCGAGTATTAGTCCGTCTTGTCTTGCGAACGCTTTGAGCTGAATATATTCTGTTGGTGAAATCATATTGCAAAGATAAGCATTTTATTTCAGATATAGGTGCTATACAAAGTGATTTTTCTTAATAAATCATAAAAAACGCTTTTTTGGCTGGCGAAACGCGATTTTTGGGCTGTTTTACCTTTGAACTCTTGAACTTTTTTTGTACCTTTGCACCCGCTTAATCGAAACATGGGCAGTCTTATACGACCAGCTCCCTCGGAATCCTCCAGGATGGGAACATAGCAAAGGTACTTGGTTGTAGCGGTGCGATGTAAGTAGCTGCCCACCCGCCTCTTTAGCTCAGTTGGCCAGAGCACGTGATTTGTAATCTCGGGGTCGTTGGTTCGAATCCGACAAGAGGCTCGAAAAACAAAAGGATGGTGAAGAAATCACCATCCTTTTTCTATATAGCTTAATTATCAATTCTTGCGCTCCGTAGGTGCTCAGGCGAGCAAAGCTCGGAGTTCAATTATCAATTGTCAATTATCAATTGAACCATACACCACCTCCATAATCTTCTTGCCTATCTCGTCAGCCTCTGCCATGGTGTGAGCCTCGCTATAGACACGAATGATAGGTTCGGTGTTAGACTTGCGCAGGTGTACCCACTTGTCTGGGAAATCGAGTTTTACGCCGTCGATATCGTTAACGGCAACATCCTTTTCTGCGCTGTACATTTCCTTTACCTTTGCCAGAATAGCGTCAACGTCAACACCAGGTGTGAGGTCGATGCGGTTCTTGGCTATGAAGTATTCAGGGAAGGTCTTTCTCAGTTCACTTACTTTTTGAGCCTTTTTAGCCAACAGACTGAGGAACAGTGCGATACCAACGAGAGCGTCACGTCCGTAATGGCTGTCTGGATAGATTACTCCACCATTGCCTTCGCCACCTATCACGGCACCCACCTGCTTCATCTTCGTTGTTACGTTTACCTCGCCCACGGCAGCTGCTGTGTATGTGCCGCCGTACTTCTCTGTTACATCGCGCAGGGCACGGGTAGAAGAGAGGTTAGACACAGTATTGAGGGCAGGGTGGTTAGGGTCTTTCTGCATCTCAGAAAGGATGTAGTCTGCCACGCTGACAAGGGTGTATTCCTCACCGTACATCTGTCCGTTCTCACAGATGAAGGCAAGACGGTCAACGTCTGGGTCAACCACGATACCGAGGTCGTAGCCACCGCCCTTCAGTGTGTCCATAATGCCAGAGAGGTTTTTCTCAAGTGGCTCAGGGTTGTGCTGGAAGTCGCCGTTAGCCTCGCCGTTGAGGAAGGTGTATTTCACACCAAGACGGTCGAGCAGGGCAGGGAGGATGATGCCGCCTACAGAGTTGATGGAGTCAACCACCACCTTGAAACCAGCCTTCTTGATAGCCTCTGCATCAACGAGTTTCAGGTTCATCACGGCATCGATATGCCTCTGGTCGAAATTCTCTTCTGTATATTTGCCCACATGGTCAACGTCAGCATACTCAAACGCCTCAGCCTCAGCAATAGCCAATACCTCGTTGCCGTCAGCAGCGGTAAGGAACTCGCCATGCTTGTTGAGCAACTTGAGAGCATTCCAGTGGCGTGGGTTATGTGATGCGGTAATGATAATGCCACCGTCAGCACCAGCCATGGTGACAGCCAGTTCGGTGGTAGGCGTAGAGGCAAGACCGATGTTTACTACGTCGTAGCCCATACCCATGAGGGTGCCACAAACCACGTTCTTCACCATCTCGCCTGATATGCGGGCGTCTCTGCCCACTACTATCTTGTTGCTTCCGTTGGGTGTTGACTTACGTATAAAGGTAGCATAAGCCGATGTAAACTTTACGATGTCAAGGGGGTTGAGTGTGTCCCCGGCAGGTCCGCCGATAGTACCGCGAATGCCTGAAATGGATTTGATTAATGACATAAGCTATATTAGGTTTAATGGTTGGATTGTGTTATCTGTCAACCTCGTACGTCATGTAGTAGTAGCAGGCATATACGCCTGAAACAGCTGCAGCAGTGCCCTGGTCATGTGGCACAATCAGTCGCACGGTGGCATACTTGTCGTCTTCATCGACAGGGCGTCCCAAACGGATGTATTTCAATGGAACGAGCCATCCGCCAGGCACGGTCGTAGAGCCGTAGTATCCAGACATACGACCATAAATGAAAGAAGCGATATAGGTGCCTTGATTATTTTTGACAGAAAACTTGTCACAAAGGGTGGCAAAGGCAGGAGTACGGTTGGTGGTTTTGATAGAGTCGCCGTTGATGTTGTATTCCTGGTATCTTACCAGCACCTCGGCATCGTCGCCGTTCTTTGAGAGAATCTTACCCTGCTCAGGTCCTTTGTCTATGATGTTCATGTAAACACCAGTATTGTTGAACTGCACATACTGGTTCTCTTTGGTAGTGTAATCCTGACTTTTGAATGTAGCCTCGTCGATAACCTCAATCTTGTTTTTTGAAATAAACTCGTCAATCTTATTGAACTCGCGTTCACGCTGTTCTGCGTATGTTTCTTGCTTTGAACACGATGCAAAGATGGCTATCAGCGAGATGACTGTTGCTATGCTATATATGATTTTGTTCATTCAGTAAAATGATATTTTATCGTGCAAAGGTAATATTATTTGGGCAGAAAAACAAATTACAGCCCATATTTTAACAATAGTTCAAATTTTTATGCATGAGTTTTGCACGTTACGGCTCAGTCCATAGGGAATCTTACGCCCCATTGCTCTCGCAATGTGTCCATCAGTTGCATTATGCGCAAAGTCTCATCGTGGGGCATGAATGCCGTCTCGATTTGATGGTTTTCTATTGCCTCTTTACAAGCGCTGAACTCATATTCGTAGCCCGTTATCTGCTGTGGCACGTGTATGTCTTCTACCAGCGTGCGGTCTGGGGCATAGAGGCTTATCAGCTGTGGGTTGTTGATGTTGTCAACCACTATAAAACCCTCTGTGCCTGTCAGCACTCCGCGGTTGCTGCTTGTGGCGTTGGCTGTAGCCTGAATGGTTGCCATCACACCATTGGCAAGCGACAGGGTGATAACCTCGCTGAGGTCCATGCCAGTGTCTGACTGTGTGCAACAGCCTCCAATCTCTGTCACCTCCTCCTCACAAAACATTCTTACGAAATTCAGTCCGTACACTCCCACATCCATCAGGGCTCCACCACACAGTTCTGGTTGCAGCAGTTTGGGCTTACGCCACACCATGTTATAACCTATGTTGGCAGAGATAAGTCGCAGAGTACCAATACGTTTCATCATCTCTCGTACTATCTCCACAGCAGGCTGGTAGCGAGTCCATATAGCCTCTGCCACAAACACCTTGTTCTTGTGTGCCAGGTCTATCACCTCCTTGCTCTGACGGTGGTTTGCCATGAATGCCTTCTCCACCAGACAAGGTTTGCCCATCCTCAGTGCCTCCATCGTGATGTCATAGTGCATGGAGTGGGGGGTGGCAACATACACCAGGTCCACATCCTTGTCATTGAGCAGTTCGCTATACGAGCCGTAAGCACGTTCTATGCCGTGTTCCTTGGCAAAAGCCTGAGCCTTCTCAATAGTGCGTGAAGCCACAGCCGTGCACTTTGCATCCTGCATCTTGCTGAGTGTGTCGGCTGCAGTGCCAGCCATTCGTCCTGTTGCTATAATTCCGATGTTCATAACTTTATGGTTTGTGTTTGGTAAAACGGGTATAATTGATTACAGCCTACAAAATTACGTATTTTTTTCGACAATTGAAAAAAAATGAGTACCTTTGCAGGCAAAATTTATAAATAAGGTAAAAAGATAAGGAATGATTACAGTAACAAATCTTGCAATTCAGTTTGGAAAACGTGTGCTTTACAAGGATGTAAACCTTAAGTTTACTCCTGGCAATATCTATGGTATTATTGGTGCCAACGGCGCTGGTAAGTCAACCCTGCTGAGGGCTATCAGCGGAGAGTTGGAGCCAAATAAGGGTACTGTGGAACTTGCTCCTGGCGAGCGTCTTTCCGTTTTGGAACAGGATCACTTCAAGTATGATAGCGAAACGGTTATCAATACCGTGCTCATGGGTCACCAGCCTCTGTGGCAGAATATGAAGGAGCGTGAGGCTCTCTATGCAAAGCCCGAAATGACTGAGGAGGACGGCAATCGTGCTGCTGAACTGGAGGAGAAGTTTGCCGAGATGGACGGTTGGAATGCTGAGAGCGATGCTGCCCAACTGCTTTCAGGACTTGGCATCAAGGAGGCTGTGCATTATTCCATGATGTCTGAACTCTCTAATAATGAGAAGGTACGCGTGATGATGGCGAAGGCTCTGTTTGGTAATCCTGACAACCTGTTGCTCGATGAGCCTACCAACGACCTCGACCTCGATACCGTGCAGTGGCTGGAGGAATACCTCTCTAATGTGGAACAGACCGTGCTCGTAGTGAGCCACGACCGTCACTTCCTCGATGCTGTATCTACCCAGACTGTTGATATCGACTTCGGCAAGGTTACCATGTTTGCTGGTAACTACTCTTTCTGGTACGAATCAAGTCAGCTGGCACTGCGTCAGGCTCAGAACCAGAAGGCTAAGGCTGAGGAGAAGCGTAAGGAACTGGAGGAGTTTATCAGAAGGTTCTCTGCCAATGTTGCTAAGTCTAAGCAGACCACCTCACGTAAGAAGATGCTTGAGAAACTGAACGTAGAGGAGATTCAGCCTTCTACCCGTAAATACCCAGGCATCATATTCCAGATGGATCGTGAGCCAGGCAACCAGATACTCGAGGTAGAGAATCTGAAAGCTCTTGATGCTGATGGTTCAGTATTGTTTGACAATGTTTCATTCAACATAGAGAAGGGACAGAAGACCGTCTTCCTATCTCACAATCCAAAGGCTATGACAGCTCTCTTTGAGATTATCAATGGCAACAGAGAGGCTGATGGCGGAACCTACAAGTGGGGTATCACCATTACAACGGCTTATCTGCCACTCGATAATACGGAGTTCTTCCAGACCGATAAGAACCTTGTTGATTGGCTCTCACAATATGGTCCTGGCAATGAGGTGGTTATGAAGGGTTTCCTTGGCAGAATGCTCTTTAAGCAGGAAGAGGTGGAGAAAAAGGTCAACGTGCTCTCAGGTGGAGAGAAGATGCGTTGTATGATAGCAAGAATGCAGTTGCAGAATGCCAACTGTCTCATTCTCGATACTCCTACCAACCACCTCGATCTGGAGTCTATCCAGGCTTTCAACAACAACCTGATTACGTTTAAGGGCAACATTCTGTTTGCTTCTCATGACCACGAGTTTATCAATACCGTTGCCGACCGTATCATCGAACTGACACCTAAGGGCACTATCGATAAACTGATGACCTATGATGACTACATCTATGATGAGGCTATCAAGGCACAGAAGGAGCAGATGTACTCTTAAAAAAATTATAATTTATTTGCCAGCTGCATTATCATAACCGCTGATAGTGCAGCTGTTTCTGTTCTCAGACGTTGAGAACCTAAGGAGGTGGAGATATACCCATGCTCCATAGCCAGTTTTACCTCGTCGATGCTGAAATCACCCTCTGGACCTACGAGGACGGTGAGGTTAACGGGAACTGAAACTGGAACGGGAACCTTTGTAGTCTTTAATGACCCAAAGGACTCTAAAGACTCTAAGGACTTTAAGGTCTCGAAAAGGTCTTTTCTCTCTATCTCGTCATAGCAGTGGCAGATGAATTTCAGTCCCTCGCGAGGTTGTTCTATGAAGGAGCGAAACGATTGCAGGTCGTTCACCACTGGTTTCCATGCTTTTCTGCTTTGTTTGGTGGCAGCCACCACAATCTTGTCTATACGGTCTGTACGCATATTCCTGCGCTCAGAGAACTGGCACTCAAGGAAAGAAAACTCATCCACACCTATCTCTGTAGCCTTTTCAGCCATCCACTCCGTGCGCTCCATCATCTTTGTTGGAGCCATAGCGATGTGCAGTCTGCCTTGCCATGGGCGCTGCTGGGGCATTGTTTCCATTATGTTGTAAGCGCAATGCTTCGACGATACCATCGTGACCTCAGCCTTGTAGAAGGTGCCTTTGCCATCCATCAGATAAATGGTGTCGCCCTCCTTTAGTCTCAACACCCTTATGGCATGCTGAGCCTCGTCATGGGGCAACTCCGTCAGTTTATCGGCATCTGGTACGTAAAAGTATCTCTCTTCTTTCATACTTATGCTTTGCGCCTTGACAATTCCTCTTTTATCTGCTGTGCTGCCTCATAGTTCTCGTCGTCTATGCACTTCTGCATAGCCTTCTGCAGCATCGACTTGCTCAGGGTGTTCAGAGGCAGACTGATGCCCTTGGCATCCACACCCATATATTTTGTGCTCTGCACCTCCCACAGCGACTTCTCTATATATAAAGGTATGTGTGGGTCGGCATACGACAGCAGAATGCCGTCACTCACCCTGATGGGGAAGGCTGTGCCAGTGCGCATATCTTCGAGTACGGCGCAGTATTGTCCGTCAACAATGCTCACAATTACCACGCACAACTCCATATTGGTCAGATATTTTATAGCTGCGCTGAGGGTTTCAGGCAGACAGCGTTTCATAGCGTTTATGGCAGACGAACGCTGTTCCAGGTTGCCCACATACTTTCCTCTGCGAATGGATATCTCATGTCGCGTAACTGCGTCAACCACTATGGTCAGTTGCCTCTTCTCCTCCTCATCAGTCAGTATGAGGAGTGAAGCCACATTATTCGATACTATGTCAGTAACACCTTGTACTATGAGTTTTATTCGCATAACTCTTTATACCCCTTTGAACTCTTTAACCCAAAAAAAGATGTACATGCCGTTGAGGCTTGCACATCTTTTGTCTTTTTCTTAATTGGTTGAGTAAGATTAAGCCTCAGCTGGAGCCTCTGTCTGTGCTTCTGCAGCAGGAGCCTCAGTTGCTTCCTCAGCAGCAGCCTCTTCAGTAGCTTCCTCTGCAGGTGCAGCAGCAGCCTCAGCAGCAGCCTTCTTGTCTGCGATAGCCTTAGCCTTAGCCTCGTTAGCCTTCTTCTCAGCGTCGAGAGCAGCCTTCTTAGCAGCCTTCTTAGCGTCAGCGTCCTTTGACTTGATAGCCTCGAAACCCTGTGCCTTAGCCTGCTTCCAAGCGTCAAACTTAGCCTGTGCAGCAGCCTCGTCGAATGCACCCTTCTTCACGCCACCCTTGAGGTGCTTCATGAGCATTACGCCCTCGTTAGAGAGGATGTTACGAACTGTGTCAGTTGGCTGTGCGCCATTCTCAACCCAATAAAGTGCACGCTCAAAATTCAGATCTACTGTGGCAGGATTGGTGTTTGGGTTGTAGGTACCAATCTTTTCAGTAAACTTACCATCACGTGGAGCTCTTACGTCAGCGATAACGATGCTGTAGAAGGCATAGCCCTTACGACCGCCGCGCTGTAAACGAATCTTTGTTGCCATTTGTTTTTGTTAAACTTTTTGTTGTTAAATAGAAGTGAATAATCTTTCAACTCGTGAAAGTGGGTGCAAAGGTACTAATAAAAGTTGGAAGTTGAAAGCTGAAAGTTGAAAGATTGCGAACTGCACATAGCGAATTATGTTTTTTTAACTAAACGACTCGAATCCTAATTCCTAATTTCTAATTCCTAATTATCAGAATGGATATCCTATTGCGAAGTTAATACATTGTGCATCTTTGAAATTGCGCACATTGAAGAATCCTGAGGTGGTGCTATATATTTGCTTATCCTTGACAGAATAATAGTTGCTGTATGGCTGGTGCAGGGCGAAACCCCAGTCCAGACGCAATACGAAGAAATCGAGGTCGTAACGCAAGCCCACACCTACATTCAGGGCTATGTCCTTCTTGAATGAGTCTTGCTGAAACTCCTCCTTCATGGTGTTTCGTCTGTCCTTGTCTATCACCCACACATTGCCTGCATCTAAGAACAGGGCTCCATAGAGCGAACCAAAGAGGCGAGGACGATACTCTATGTTCATCACCAGCTTCAGGTCGCCGTTATGATACAGATACTGGCTGTTGCTATCGTCTATGTGCACAGCACCTGGTCCTACCGTTCTCATGGCAAAACCTCTCAGGTCATTGGCGCCACCTATATACATCTGTTCAGAGAATGGTCCGCTGGAGTCATTGCCTAAAGGCTTCATTATTCCACCATAGAAGTGGAATACGGCACAGGCATTATCACCCAGTTGCCATGTCTTGCGAAAGTCGGTCTCCAGCTTCAGGTACTGAGAGAACGGAGTGCCCAGAATGTGCTTATCCTTTTGCGCCCAGTCCTTGTCGCTCAGCAGGTGATAGCCCAGGTCTATCAGGTTGCCTGCCTCTGTCACTGTGGTCTGCCAATAAATAGGGTTGCGATATGAGCGTGGCGAACTGTATGAATATATATACCTCATCCTTGGCGTAAACTCGTCTCTGTTAGCCACCTCAGTGATAGCCGACTGCTTCATCTTCTCATAGAAAGCATCCGTGCGGTCTGTGGTGCGACCATATACCAAACCCAGTGGGGTGAAGGTGTGCACAGAGCATTCTGTGGGCTGGAAGATGTATGTAAACTCTCCAGTGAAGAAGTTACGGGTGAAGAAGCCCGCCCTGCGCATTGTCTGGGCATTAAGCGAGATGGCTGTGGTAGGGGTGACATACCAACGGCGACGACGCTTCTGCATCCAGTTTGGCATCAGCAGTCGTGGCAGTTCCAGAGTGGCACCAGCCGAGAAGTCGTATGAGTCGCCTGCCGTAGAGTTGCTCGACATCTGTATCTCGTAGTTGGCTCCTATGTTGAACGACAGCAGTTCGCCACCACGGAAGGCATTCCTCTTGGTCAGTCCCACGGTCAGTCCTGGTCCCATGCGTCCGTTGGTCTTGCCTATCACGTTGGCACCAAAGGTGAAGTCGTATGGCTTGTCGAGTATGGCATTGATGGTCATATCGAGTATTCCTGCTCCAGCTCTCTCTTCGCCCCTCAGTGGTTTGATGCTGTCAGGCACCAGCACAGGTGTGCCGTCAGGGTTGCGTTTGGGTTCAAACTTTATGTCCACATTCGAATATATGCCTTGTGAGGTCAGGTTGTTGAGCGACTCCTGGTAGGCATCTTGTGAGAAGATGCTGCCTGGCCTCATGCGCAGTTGTCTCAGCAGCACTCGGGGTCTTACGGCTGGTTTCTCTCCACCGAATTTTATGGTCAGGAAACGCCTCTTCACCGAGTCGGTTATCTGTTCAAACACCTGTCGTTTTATGCTCACCGTCGTCGAACCAATCACCCATCGGCGCATGGCATCCTCAGGTATGGAGTCCAGCAGTTGCACCTTCATCTGCACCTTGCCAGGCACCATGATGGTATCGGCAAGGAAGGTGGCATACTTTTTCTGATAGAAGTAGTAGCCCTTGTTTCTGAACAGGTCGTGTATTCGTGTCAGTTCGTTATCCAATAGCGACACTGAGAACGGACTGCCTCGCTTTATCAGCGATTCTGATGTTGTCAGTCTGTTGTATGAGTCGCTGGGGAAGTTGGTGTATTGCACGGAGTCGATGGTAAACAGAGGACCATAGTTCACGTGATACTGTATGCGAGCCTCTCTCGCCCTCAGCGTACTGTCTTTCTTTATCGCCTTTGGTTTGCCCTCTATCACGTCATAGCTCACCTTGCCATGGAAATATCCGTTGTTCTGCAGTATGTTTTCTGCCACCGAGGTGCGCAAGGGGGCATTCACGTTCTGCATCAGCACGGGCTGTTTGCCAAACGACTTGTTGAGCCATTTCTTAAACACTCCGTCAGAGTTGTGGCAGGCATTCCATATCCACAGTCCGTAGGGGAAGGGGGTGCGATGATATGACGAACCAAACAGTGCTCCGTTAGGTGCTATGGCGAGTGCTGCCTCCAGCTCTTCTTGTGTGGCATCTTTATGACTGCCAGGCTCATAGTTCTGCCAGTCTATCGGCTTCAGTCCTATATACAACTGTTCATTGGGCTCCAGCGACGATGTGCTCGAACATGAAGAGAGTAGGAGAGCTATTCCTCCTATAATCCCCACAACTGAGGAACGGAATGTATGTTTTAGAAAACTCATTTACTTAGAAATATTCAGTGTATCACGTGGAGTGGCCGACTTTCGTAGCTCTCCACCTTGGAGTGATTTAGGGTTCATCCTCCTAAACTCCATCTTAGGCTCTTTCTTGAATATGCCCTTCAGCGTCTGCGACTTCTTCTTCCACATGTAGCCTGCACCATATTGGCTCAGGTAGCCCTCTAGGTAGTCATATACCGAACGCTTGTAGAACATCTGCAGGTATTGGTTTGAGGTGTCAGACAGCCTGTACTGCAGATCCACATTATTAAAGAATGACTTGTTCTGTCCGCTTACGTCAGGTCCTGACGACACCTTGCCGCCAACAGCTATTGAGAGGCGGTTGTTCCAGAAACGCTTGGCAAACTTGAAGGTGTAGTCGTTGTGCATGGTGCCATCCTGCTCTGTCGAACTCTCCATGCCGAATGACAGGTCGATGGTCTTCAGCGCATTGCCTGCTATGTTGTTAATCTCCGACTGCAGGAATGAGTTGAGGGCAGAGTTCATAGAGAACTTCGAGGTGTTGCCGTCTGAGAGGTACATGCCTGTGGTCAGCATGGTGACAGCCAGTTTGCCTCGCTCCTCAGCCGATTTCATGCTCAACTCGTCTGATATGGTCTGGTTCTCAGGTGCCTCGATTATGAATTCCAGTCCCATGTCGTTCAGGGTCTTTGAGAGTCTTACACCAGTCAGGAATGTCACCATGTGGCTCACTCCGTCTATGCTCACGTTAGCCTTCACCGTCTCCTTGGCTGTTATGTGCAGTCGAGGGTTCATCATCTCGCCAGTCCACTCCAGATAACTTCCGTCTTCTATGGTGAAGGTCTTCAGCGGTATCACTGGCAGCGAGTATTTCATCTCGCCCTCGGTGATGGTGTATCGGCCTGTCATGTTGGTCTCGTCATTGATGAATCTGTAGCGCAGTTCGCCATTACCTATCAAGTCCAGATAGTTAGAATGTGCACCGTCGAGCCAGCATTTTATGTGTGCTCCCTCTCTTACGGCTATCGACATATCCATGTTCATGCCGTGAGCCACTGGTCTGGCTATCTTCACCGTGTCGCCATTCTCAAAGTCGGTGAAGGTCACCAGTTCCTTCAGTCGGTTGTCAGTGGTGATAGGTGAGTCGCGCAATATATAATAAAGGTTCGTGGAAGGCAGCACGTCGAGCCTGCCTCTCACATTGAGCCTGTCCAGTTCGCCTGATACCCTCGCAAAACAGTTCACGTTCAGGTTGCCGTAAGCCTCTGACTTGCTGTTCTCCTTGGCGTCTATCAGGGCAAAGTCGGTAGCCCTCAGCCTCAGGTCGGTCTTTATGTGGTCGAGGTCGCTAAAGTTCAGTGTGCCCTGCACCACCAGAGGCTGGTTGTTGGTGGCATACATCTGGAAGTTGTCAAACACCAGGTTCGAGTCTTGTATTCTCACTGGGTCGTCGTTGAATCGCAGTCTTATGCCGTAAGGCACTGACAGCAGGGCTGCATCCTTTAGGAATAGTTCGCCATTCACGTTTGGCTTGCTGGTGGTGCCCTGTATGTCGAGCGTACCGTCAGCCGTTCCCTCCAGTCCTATCAGCTGGTCAGGCACAAAACCGTTTATCATGTCAAGCGGGAACTTGTCGAAATTCATCTTGGCATTGATGGCTGAGGTGTTGAAGTCATATGAGCCTGTGATGTCGCCCACCTGCATATCGTCCTTCAGCAGTATGCCGTCGATGTAGTGTGAGCCGTCGCTCTTAGGCAGGTAGGTGAACTGTGTGCCTATATTGCCCATGGCGCATCCCTCATACACCATATTCTTTATGGTGAGGTCGCTCGACAGGGTGAAGCTCTCGTCCTTGTTCTGCATCACGTGGAAGTCGCCGTCCAGCATTCCCTGCATATTTACGCTGTAAGGCAGTGACGACAGCACCTTACCTATATTAAGCCTGTTCACAGACAGGGTCAGGTCTTGCAGGAACTCGTCGTCATCTTCCTCGTTCCCGTTCCCGTTCTCGTTCCCGTTCCCGTTCTCGTTTTCGTTACTATATAGTTTCAGTCCCGTTCCGTCCTGTGCCAGCAGGTCTATGTAGGCATGTATGCGGTTCTTCTTGTCTAAGAGCACATAGTTATCCTCGTTCAGCGAGTATATGTCATAGCCAAGGGTAGGGTTCTGTGGCACGAAGTGCAGTTTCAGTCCCTCTTCCTCCATCGTGGCCTCTGCACCCAGACGCAGGGCGAGCTGGTCTTTGTTGTCAAACAAACGCACACCAGTCACTATGCCATGCTCCAATAGTTTGCCGTCGATGTAGGCATTAAACACATAGTCGTTTGGCGGACGGTTGTGTATGTGGGCTCTGTAGTATATCTGCATAGGGTCGTTTCGCGAACCTATAGCCACCGTTATGGTGTCGAGTTTGTAGCCCTGTGTCTTCAGTCCTTCCACCTTCAGGTCGCTGAATATGCCGTCCTCCCTCGATGTCTTCATGTCGAGGTCTATGAGCGAATAGTCTATGCCCATGTATTTCAGCGTACGATATACTGGGTTGTCCTGCTCGCTGTGCACAGAGAGTGTGAGTCGTGGGAAACACTGGCGCAGAGCCTGCTGGTCTATGGTGCGAGCCTTCAGCTGTTTGTCTATCTCAGCCTGCAAGCGGTCGCCACATCCCATGAGCCATTTATATCCGCCCTGGGCGTTCAGTCTCAGTGCAAAGTCGCCACAGTCCACCTTTGCCATCGTGGTGTCCTTGCGCGTCAGCACGTCGAGTATTATGTCGTCAGGGAAGTTTATGGTTGCTGTGTCAGTCACACTGATGTCTGTCACCATTCCCTGCACCTTATAATACTGGTTCATGTCGGTCTCTATATCCAGATTGCTGCACAGTCCTATGGTCAGCGGTTTGTCGGCTATCTTCAGTCGGTAGAGGTCCACCTTCTTCAGGTCAGTGGCTATGGTCAGGTCAGTCATCCTGCTGCCCATTGTGCCTGCTACAGCAAACTGTCCCACCACATCGCCAGCATGTGAGTCAACATTTGCCGTCAGTTTGCCACCATGCAGCTTCACATCAGCATCCACATCGCTCAGGTTATATCCCTTCACAAAGTGGTTCACGTTCACGCCTCTCGCCTTAGCATCGATGGCCCAACCAGCCATGGAGTTCCCGTTAACGTTCCCGTTAGCATTAAGGTTTATTACCCCTCTGCCTTCGTAAGCCTTCAGGTTAACGTTAACGTTCCCGTTCCCGTTATATGTGATATCTCCGCTCGCTCTCATGGCAGGAATGTTGATCATACTTGCCGTACTCTTGTCGAGCATACCCTTCACGAAGTTCAGGTTATAGGTTCTCAGGTCGGTGTGTATCCTTGCCACCATCTGAGGCTTCATGGTCACCGTGCCCCTTGCGTCGGCTGTCAGCACTGTAGGCCAGTTTACGTTCATCTCTCTGATGGTTATCTGCTTCATGTTGCCATTCACCTCGCCCTTCACGCTCAGTGGGTACATCGGCATGTTGCGCACATTTGAACCCACCACCATCTTCAGGTCCTGATAGCCTATTGTGCCATCCACCTTTGCCTCTATCCTGTTATTGTCAAAGTCAAAGAGGTCATCATAAGTGCCCTTGTTCCCGTTCCCGTTCTTGCGCTCCAGTTGGTGCTCAGGCGCTTCGCGGAGCCCGTTAGCGTTCCCGTTCTCGTTAATCCTAACGCTAAGTTTTGCGTTAGAATTATTCGTAGCCAACGCCCCGTCCACCTTCATCTTTGTGGAGTCCATCGCTATGTCAGCCTTCAGCGAGGTCAGTGTCAGTCCACACTTCTCCTTCATCGCCGCCTCCCTTATCTTCAGACGGATGTCAGCAGGGTCGCAGTAGTATATGGAGTCCACCTTCAGCTTGATGTCGCTCAGCGCTATGTGGTTGGCATCAAAGGCATCGAGGTAGTTAGTGGAGTAGGGCAGACGGCGCTCGAAGTTGTTGTCGTAGGTGATAGCCGACTTGTCAAGTGCCAGGTGGTTCACCTGATAGAGCCCCTTGTTCAGGTCAAAGTATCCCTCCTTCGCCTTCGCGTCAGCCAGCATGGCTCCCACCTGCAGGGTGTCGCCAGGCATGTGCACTGTGACCTTGGAGTTCTGTATAGAGAGGTCCCTCACATATATTTTCCACAGGTTCTCCGTCTCAGTAGTGTCAGGTGGCACGGTGTCCGACAGTTCCACATTCACCCTTGCGTCAGTCAGTATTATGCTGCTCAGTCTCACCACACTGCTGTCCAGTGCCACCGATGCTACAGGGGGTGGGGTATTGTCCACCAGCAGTCGGCCTACATAGCCCTTCACTCGAGCCTCGTGTATAAAGTCTGATGTATTGAAATGTCCCTGGTTCAGCTCTATCTGGTTTATCACCACATTGCTGTTGAGCAATGGCAACAGCTGCACGTCAACCACAGCCTGCTTCACCAGGAGTATAGTGTCCTTCACCTGTGGCAGAGAGTCGTTCTGCTTCAGGCATTTCACCTCCTCTAAGCTCAGGTCGAGAGGGAAAGCCAGGTGCACTCCGCCCACGCTTATCTCCATGCCAGTCTCCCTGCTGGCATACTCACTCGCCTTGTCCACAGCCCACTTCTGAACAGGTGGCAGGTAGAGCGCCACGGCAAACAACACCACCAGCACTATGGGCGTCAGGATGACCCCCAACGCTACCTTCGCCCACATAGGCATGTGTATGTTCGCCTGTACATTGCTCATATTGAACACAAAGGTACTAATATTTCTCTACCTCAGCAAATTTAGGGTAGTTTTTAACATTTCAGTCCCTTCCTCCATAGAGGCATTACTTTTAGGGTGTAAAAGCATTACTTCTACCGCTAAAAGCATTACATTTAGCGCTAAAAGCATAGCTTTTATCTTTGCCCCGTTTTCCCCTCCGTCCTGTACGGTTACGTACCACGTAACCCACTAAATCTCAACGTGTTGCAAGAAAAATCACTTTTCCTATCAGAAAAGCCGTTTTTGCACACTTTCGCCTTTTTGTGCAGGGCAGTTTTTAACAAATCAGCTATGCAATCAGTATAGTGAAGTGGTACATGGCTAGAATCAAAAAAATCAAAAAAATCATTTTTTTCATTTTCTTGCTATACGTACGCGCATATGTATACATATAATATAT
The DNA here is from genome assembly GCA_016290975.1 of Prevotella sp. Classification (GTDB taxonomy): domain Bacteria; phylum Bacteroidota; class Bacteroidia; order Bacteroidales; family Bacteroidaceae; genus Prevotella. The sequence goes on from JAEEVS010000056.1 coordinate 25,153, forward strand.
CTATTACCCCTTTAATATAAAAATTATAATTTAAATTATAATTTTTATATAGTTCCCCCTCTTCCTTACTACGGCAGGCTACCTCAATTCCCGAAATTACAAAAAAGACAAAAATGATAAAATTGACAAAAATGATTTTTGGGATACTGCCCAAGGCACCGTCGCAAAACGCGACACCCCTAAAAAACTTTGTTTTTCTTTGCATATTCCAAAGATTTTTTGTACCTTGGTCTCTTATGAGACAAGGTATTTGCACTCGGCAAAGAAAAAATAAATAAATTTATTTTGTTATTTGCTCTCTTTTTTGTACCTTTGTAGTGTAATTAAGAATACCCCCAGAACCCCCAAAATAATACAGCAGATTATGGTAAAGCACATCATTTTATGGACACTCAACCCAGAGTTGTCAGAAGCAGAGAAACAGCAAGTGAAGCAAGGCATGAAGGCAGGACTGGAAGGCTTGGTCGGCAAAGTGCCAGGTCTGATAGAGGCGAAAGTGAATATCGACGGACGACTGGCATCATCCAATGCCGATGTGATGCTCGACAGCACCCTCGTGAGCGAGGAAGCCCTCAAAGGCTATGCCACCCATCCCGAGCACGTGAAAGTGGCCAACGAAAAAGTCCGTCCATACACCGTTCTGCGCTCCTGCCTAGACTACGAGATATAGGTCATTTTTTTTCTGAATATTTTGCAATACCTTCCTTTAATAAATAATGGAAAAGACACAGAGAAATTCGTTTATTGTATCTAAGGCACTGAGGACATTCGTGATGGCGGCTGTGCTGACAGCGGCTGCATCGCAACTGGCGCATACGGCTGACTCCATGATAGTGGGTCATGTGGTGGGACAGGATGCCGTGTCGGCTATCAACCTGGTGTTGCCACTGGTGGAGGTGCTCAACTGCATGGGTTTCCTGATATGCTTTGGTGCTAATGCTGTGTGTGCTCATGCCATAGGCTGTCATGATATGGACAAGGTGGCTCGCACATTCACTACCACACTGATGATGGTGATGACGCTGGGACTGGGTGTGTCGCTGGGCATAAGCCTGTTTAGCGAGCAGATAGTGGGAATGATGTCAGAGGAGCCAAGTTTGAACGGTATGGCTTATGACTACATACACACCTATGCCATGGGTGGATGGCTGCAGATGATGTCATACGGACTGTGTCTGTTCGTAGCCACTGACGGCAAACCGCGCATGGTGACAGCAGCGGTGGTGTCTGGTGCCATAACCAACGTGGTGGTGGATGTGGTGACAATATCTGTGCTTGGCATGGGAGTGGATGGTGCAGCGATAGGTTCGCTGTCGATGTTTGCTGTCAACATACTCATCCTTGCCAACTACCTGCGCAAGCCTGGCAGCTCATACCGCTTGAAGATGCCTGGCAAGGGCCTTGCCTCCATATTCAAGGCTAACGTGAAAGAGGGTGCTCCAGTGACGGTGAGCAATTCGCTGATGGCTGTCACCATAATGCTGATAAACGATATAGTGCTGCGCTATCTGGGTAGCGACGGACTGTTTATATGGTCAGTATGCTTGCAGATGCTGTTGTTGTCGTATGTATTCATTGATGGAGTGATAGAGTCGATGTTTGCCATAGGCGGAGTGATGATGGGCGAGCGCGACCTGAGAGGTCTGGAGATACTGGTGAAACAGGCTCTGGTGGTGATAGCTCTGTTGGTGGCTACGGTGATGGTTATGATGTATATGCCAGGACTGGTGGCTACGCTCTTTGGTGTGCATAACAACCCTGAGATGGCTCATGAACTGGACAGGGTGCTCCATATCTTTGCCCTGATGCTGATACCGTTTGCTGTTACCCAGATACTGCTGAGCACATACCAGATACTGGGTCACGACAAGGCGAGTGTGGTGACGGCAACAGCACAGACGGCTATGCTCGTTGTGGGAGTATGGGCAGTGGCTGAGATGGAAGGTGTAGAACTGTGGTGGGGCTTCGTAGCCTCATGTGCACTGGTGCTACTGTTTCAGGTGGGATATACCTCAGCACGAAGCAGAATTGTCCAGGCTAACATTTCGCCTCTGACCATGATACCTAAGGAGACGAGTGGCCTAACCTTTGACCGCTCGATAAGGTATAATGTGGAGGAGGTGTGTGCCACACTGAGTGACATTGACGATTTCCTGAAAAGTAGCAATGTGACGGAAGAGAACAGGTTTAAGATAAACCTATGCTGTGAGGAACTGATGACCAACATAGCCCTGCACTCAGAGGGCAAGGTGACATCGCAGACGTTTGACGTGCACATACACGTGAGCGACGAGGGCACCTATGTGACACTGAAGGATGCTGGCAAACCGTTTGACCCAGTGAAGGCAGGAAAGATGGCTGACCCTGAGATAGGCAGCGAGGGCAACGGACACCTGGGACTGAGACTGGTGACGAACATAATACCTGACATCAGCTATAAGTATATGTATGGTCAGAACACCGTATTCATAGAGCTGGCAAATTGAAAAATTCTGCAAAATAATTTTGAACTTGGGAATTTTTTTGTATCTTTGCAGAAACTTCCTCTTGGAAGTGCGAAAAACGATAATTGACTGGTGGCTAAACTGAAGACGGCATACGTGTGTGACAACTGTGGATTTGACTCAACCAAGTGGTTGGGTAAGTGCCCCAGTTGCGGACAGTGGAACACGTTTAAGGAGGTGAAGACTGCTTCTGGTTCCCCCTCAAAGGGTGAGAACTCGCATCCACTGTTGAGGGATGCTGGTGGAACATCTGCTGTTCGCCTGCAGGATATTCCGCTGAAGGACTTACCACGAATAGATATGCAGGATGCCGAGCTCAACAGAGTGCTTGGCGGTGGACTGGTGCCTGGCAGCATAGTGTTGCTGGGTGGCGACCCTGGCATAGGCAAGAGTACTCTGACCCTGCAAACCGTTATGGCACTGAAGGATAAGGAGGTGCTATACGTAAGCGGAGAGGAGAGTGCACACCAGCTGAAAATGAGGGCGGAGAGACTGAACGGGAACGTTAACGGGAACGGGAACGAGGTTATGGTGCTCTGCGAGACATCCTTAGAGAAGGTCTTTGACCAGATAAGGGAGATAGGACCAGATCTGGTGGTGGTGGACTCGATACAGACGATGGAGACGGAGATGGCAGAGTCGGCTCCTGGCAGCATTACCCAGATAAGGGAGTGTGCCAGTGCCTTGCTGAAATATGCCAAGACGAGCGGAGTGCCCGTAATACTGATAGGCCATATAAATAAGGAGGGCTCGATAGCTGGTCCTAAGATACTGGAGCACATAGTGGATGCCGTGATACAGTTTGAGGGCGACAGACAGGGCATATACCGTATTCTGCGCTCGATAAAGAACAGATTCGGCTCTACCTCGGAACTGGGAATATACGAGATGCAACAGACAGGTCTGAGACCAGTGAACAACCCTTCGGAACTGTTGCTGAGCGACGAGAGAGAGGGCATGAGTGGCATAGCCATCAGTGCAGCTGTGGAGGGTATGCGACCATTCCTGATAGAGACTCAGGCACTGGTGAGCACAGCAGCTTACGGCACACCACAGAGGAGTGCTACAGGTTTTGACCAGCGCCGACTGAACATGTTGCTCGCCGTGCTGGAGAAGAGGGTAGGCTTCAAACTGATACAGAAGGATGTCTTTATAAACATAGCTGGTGGCATAAAGGTGACAGACATGGCGATGGACCTGAGTGTGATAGCAGCAGTATTCTCAAGCAATGTGGATATGCCTATCGAGGTGGGTTACTGCATGTGTGGCGAGGTGGGACTGAGTGGCGAGGTGCGCCCTGTGAGTCGCATAGAGCAACGCATAGCCGAGGCAGAGAAATTAGGTTTTACTGACATCATAATACCTAAGCGCAACATGGGAGCACTGAAGGGCAAGAAGTTTACCATCAACCTGCATCCAGTGCAGAGAGTGGAGGAGGGACTGAAACTGCTGTTCGGGTAAGACCCTCTAAATCCCCCTTAGAGGGGGACTTTTGAACCTTTGAACTTTTGAACTTTTGAACAAATAAAACTATAAAATCATGGCAAAAATTACGAAAGAAGATGCTCTGCTCTATCACGAGAGCGGACGTCCAGGAAAGATTGAGGTGATGCCAACGAAGCCTTATCGCACACAGACTGACCTGTCGCTGGCTTACTCACCAGGTGTAGCATATCCTTGTCAGGAGATACAGGCAGATCCTGATTCAGTGTATAAATATACAGACAAGGGCAACCTCGTTGCCGTTATCTCAAACGGTACTGCTGTGCTGGGACTTGGCGATATAGGTGCCATGTCAGGCAAACCAGTGATGGAGGGTAAGGGACTGCTGTTTAAGATATATGGCGGCATCGATGTGTTCGATATAGAGGTAGCAGAGAAAGACCCAGAGAAATTCTGTGAGGCAGTGGAGAAGATTGCTCCTACATTTGGTGGCATAAACCTTGAGGATATCAAGGCGCCAGAGTGCTTCTATATAGAGGAGAGACTGAAGAAGTCGCTCGACATACCTGTGATGCACGACGACCAGCACGGTACGGCAATCATATCAAGTGCAGGACTGCTGAATGCCCTTGAGGTGGCAGGCAAGAAGATAGAAGATGTGAAGATAGTAGTGTCAGGAGCAGGTGCTGCTGCCATCATGTGTACCAAGTTGTATGTGGCTCTGGGTGCCAAGCTGGAGAACATACTGATGATAGACTCAAAGGGTGTGATAACAGCAGACCGCGAGAACCTGACAGAGCAGAAGCGCTATTTTGCTACCAAGCGTACTGATGTGCACACACTGGAAGAGGCTATGAAGGGTGCCGATGTGTTCCTGGGACTCTCTAAGGGCAATGTGCTCAGTCAGGACATGATACGCTCTATGGCGAAGAACCCTATAGTGTTCGCTTGTGCTAACCCAGTGCCAGAGATAAGCTATGAGGATGCTATGGCAGCTCGTCCTGACGTATTGATGTCAACAGGTCGTTCAGACTATCCTAACCAGATAAACAATGTGATAGGTTTCCCATACATCTTCCGTGGTGCTCTGGACGTGAACGCCAAGGCTATCAACGAGGAGATGAAGATAGCAGCTGTGCATGCTATAGCCGACCTTGCCAAGCAGCCAGTGCCTGACGTGGTGAATAAGGTGTACAGCGTGAACAACCTCACGTTCGGTCCTGACTATTTCATACCAAAACCAGTTGACCCACGACTCATAACAGAGGTGAGTGCTGCTGTGGCTAAGGCTGCTATGGACTCGGGTGTGGCTCGTAAGCAGATAACAGACTGGGATGCTTATAAGAGAAAGCTGAGACTGCAGATGGGTCAGGAGACCAGAGTGACACAGAACCTGTATGAGACAGCCCGTAAGCACCCACAGAGAGTGGTCTTTGCCGAGGGTTTGCACACAACCATGATTAAGGCTGCTGTTCAGGCAAAGAACGAGGGACTGTGCCACCCGATTCTGCTGGGCAACACAGAGATGATACAGAAGAAGGCTGAGAGTCTGGATCTGTCACTCGACGGCATAGAGATTATCAACCTGCGCCATGACGATGCCCACGAGACTCGCGAACGCTATGCTAAGGTGCTGGCTGAGAAGAGAAAGCGTGAGGGCTACAACTTTGAGGAGGCAAACGATAAGATGTTTGACCGTAACTACTTCGGTATGATGATGGTGGAGACAGGCGATGCTGATGCCCTCATCACTGGTGTATATACCAAGTTCACCTCTACCTTGCAGGCTGCTCAGGATATCATAGGTATTCGTCCTCAGTACAAGCATTTTGCTACAATGCACATTCTTAACTCAAAGCGTGGCACATACTACATAGCCGACACACTGGTGAACCGTCATCCTGACAAGGAGGCTATCAAGGACATAGCACGACTGACGGCTGACACCATACGATTCTTCAATGACGAACCTCGTATAGCCATGATAAGCTACTCAAACTTTGGTGCAGACAAGGTGGGCAGCCCGAAGATGATTTCTGACGTGGTAAGGGAGATGCAGGAGGAATATCCTGACCTGAAGATAGACGGTGAGATGAGTGTGGACCTCGCTCTCGACCACGAGCGCCGAGACGAGAAATACCCATTCCTGCGCCTGCATAACCAGGTGGTGAACTCAATGGTGTTCCCTAACCTCAGTTCGGCAAACTCTGCCTACAAGCTCATCAAGCAGTTCTCACAGGAGACGGAGGTGATAGGTCCGATACAGATGGGTCTGAACAAGCCTATCCACTTCACCGACTTCGACTCAGGAGTGCGTGATATAGTGAACATCACAGCCGTTGCCGTGATAGACGCTTATGTAGGCAAACTAAACAAGAAATGATAATCTTAGCATCTAACTCTCCAAGGAGAAAAGAGCTGTTGCAGGGGTTGGGGCTTGACTTCAAAGTGCTCGTTATAAAGGGCATTGACGAGTCATACCCCAGCACCCTTGCTGCTAAAGACGTGGCTGAATACATAGCCACCAAGAAGGCTGTGCCCTACAAGGTAGAGGGAACAGACGATGTGGTGATTACTGCTGACACGGTGGTGGTGTGTGACGGCGAGGTGATGGGCAAGCCCACAGATGCCCAGGATGCCTGCAGGATGCTACACAAACTGTCAGGCAAAACACACCAGGTATATACTGGAGTATGCCTGAAAAGCAAGACTGAAGAGAAATGTTTCAGTGTGTGTACCGATGTGACCTTCAAACAGCTCAGCGATGAAGAGATAAACCATTATGTGGAAACCTGCAAACCTATGGACAAGGCAGGTGCTTACGGCATTCAGGAATGGATAGGCTATGTGGGCATAACAGGCATAAAAGGTTCGTATTACAACGTGATGGGACTGCCTGTGCAGAGAATTTACGAAGAACTCAGGAAAAAGAATATTGGCTGAGAAAAAGAAATACTGGTATGTGGCACGTGCAAGGAGCGTGGGAGCGGAAGTTTGTGATATGCTTAACAGACTGCCGTTTGAACACTTTGTGCCTATGATGCAGAAAAAGGTGAAGATAGGTGGGAAAGAGGTGAAGCGCGATGCACCACTTGCCCTGAACTATGTATTCTTCAGAACAGACGATTTTATGAGTCTGCAGAGGATTGTGCGAGACCTCTCGCGTGTACATTTAATATATATGTCACCCATGCGCGATGCGAAGCCAAACAGTGAGCAGGCGAAGTATAAACCCATGATAGCCAGCGACCATGAGATGGAGATGTTTATGAAGGCAGCATCGTTCTATGCTCAGGGAGCCCCTCTGTCAGTGCCTAATCGTGAGATGATGCAGAAGGGTGATACGGTGCGCATAATTGACGGACCGTTCAAGGGCGTTGAGGGAATACTGACGAGTCATCAGGGCAAAGATGGAGGCAAGGTGATAGTAAGCATCAGCAACCTCATCTCTATTTCGACCATAGACATAGCTCCTGAAAATATTCAGGTGATAAAATTTGCTCACGGCAATAAGCACATATATAAGAAGATGGACTCCTTCACGGTGAGGCTGAATAAGGCTATACTGAAACATGAAGCTGGCGAAGAACTGCCTGGTGAGGAGAAGGAGGCTATAGAAACCTTCATAAGACGATTCAGCGGAGTGCAGACTGACACCATAAATACAGAGGCTAAACTCAATATGCTGATTATGCAGGGCTACCTTATGCTACAGATGAACAAGGAAGCAAAAAAGTATCGCCTCAAACTGCGTGACGAAATCCTGCCCAAGGTGAAGTCTGAGAAGATGAAAGAGAAAATAAAGAAGGTGATTGCGTGGTAGAGAAGTAAAGAAGTCAGAGTCCGTTGACAGTGGCTGAAACAGAACCGTCAGCAAACATGACAGTGATATCGTCACCATCGTTGAGGCTCGTAGCATCCCTTACCACCTTGCCATTGTGAAGGGTCATGGAATAGCCACGTTTGAGTATGTTTATTGGGTCGAGCAAATTAGCACGATGCTCCAATAATTCCAATCTATTACGTTCTATAATTATCTGACGCTCAGATAGATTTTGTAATTGAAGAAAATAATTCTTTAATTTGTTTTCTTCTGATATTTTCCTTAGACTAAAGACATTCTTAGCCGACTGCTCCAACTGTTGCAGACGGAGTTTTTCAGTTTCCAATCGCTGTTGGACAGCAAGAGTCATACGTTGGGTGCAGGTGTCGATGCGTTCGGCAGTCTGTGCCAGATTGGCTATCAGGAATTCAGCAACAGCCGTTGGAGTCTTCACACTCACACAAGCCACTATGTCGAGAATGCTCTTATCGCGTTCATGACCTATGCCCGTAATGATGGGCAGTGGGAAGTTGGCAACATTCTCAGCCAGGGCGAGGGTATCAAACCCAGAAAGGTCGGTGGTGCTTCCTCCGCCACGGATGATGACTACACAATCGAAGGGGGCTGAGGTGTCGGATTCAGGGGCTGAGGAGTGGATTTTGTTCAAAGCCTGAATGATAGAACTCTCCACCTGTTCACCCTGCATAGTAGCAGGAAATAGCTGGGTCTGGAACTGAAAACCATAGGGGTTGTCAGCCAGCTGGTTGCAGAAGTCGCCATAGCCAGCCGCTGTAGCAGACGATATGACGGCTATACGCTGGCAGAAAGGCGAGATGGAGAGTTGCTTGTTGAGGTCTATCACCCCTTCCTCAGTAAGTATGCGGATAATCTCCTGACGACGGCGAGCCATATCGCCAAGAGTGAAGGTGGGGTCTATCTCGTCAACTATCCACGAGAATCCGAAAGCCTCGTGAAAACTGGCATGCACCCTCATCAGCACCTTCATGCCTGAGGACAGGGGCGAACCAGTCACCTCGCAGAAATGTCTGCCAGCGTTGAGCCAAGTGTTTTTCCAGCAGCAGGCACGAGCCTGGGCAGCTATCATGCCGTCGCCAGCCTTCTCAACCAGTTCCATGTAGCAGTGACCGCGATTCTCGCGTACACTCGCCAGTTCTGCCTGCACCCAGTAGGAGTCAGGCATTTCGCTTTCGATAGTCTCTCTCACAATGCCGTTAAGCATCGAGAGTGTGAGGGGTTGTGTGTCGTCATATAAAATCATTACGTTTGCAAAGGTACGAATAAAAGTTGGAAGTTTTTTTATTTTTTTCTCAGAAAAGTGATATTTTATTTCCGAACTTATGGAATTTTTATTAACTTTGTGGGCGAATATACTCCTAAACAATGATTTTCAAAGGTGAGTAACAAACAAGCAACTTTAGAATTAGGCACGCGTCCAGTGGGTAGTCTGCTATTGCAGTATGCCATGCCAGCCATTGTGGCAATGGTTGCGTCGTCTTTATATAATATGGTTGACAGCATCTTCATAGGACAGGGTGTTGGTCCGCTTGCCATATCTGGTCTGGCTGTGACCTTCCCCTTTATGAACCTTTCAGCCGCCTTTGGTGCAGCAATAGGTGTGGGAGCCAGCACATTCCTCAGTGTGAAGTTGGGACAGCGCGACTATGACATAGCCAACCGAATACTGGGTAATGCCGTGATGCTCAATATCGTGATAGGTGTGGCATTCGGTGTGTTGTGTTTGTTATTCCTCAATCCGATACTTAGTTTCTTCGGTGCCAGCGAACAGACCATGCCTTATGCCAGAGAGTATATGGAGATAATACTTCTTGGCAATGCCATAACACATCTCTATATGGGACTTAACGCACTGTTGCGCTCAGCCAGCAAACCGCGTGAGGCTATGTATATCACCATATTCACGGTGGTGCTGAATGCAGTGCTCGACCCACTGTTTATCTATGCCTTCAACATGGGAATACGGGGTGCTGCTTATGCCACCATACTATCGCAGATAGTGGCATTGTGCTGGCAATGGAGACTGTTCTCGAATAAGGCTGAACTGGTGCATCTGGAGTATGATAAAGTGCGTGTTGATATGCCTATCGTAAACAATATCATCAGTATAGGCATTTCTCCATTTATGATGAACGCTTGCGCCTGTCTGGTAGTGATATTCATCAACAATTCACTTTACAACTATGGTGGAGATATGGCAATAGGAGCCTTTGGCATCTCTAACCGCATAGCCTTCGTCTTTGTTATGGTGACGATGGGCGTTTGTCAGGGTATGCAGCCAATAGCAGGCTACAACTATGGAGCAGAGAATTATCACCGTATGTTAGAGGTGCTGAAGTTGGCAAGTATAGCAGGCACCTCGGTGTGTGCAGTGGGTTTCCTTATCGCTATGTTCCTGCCGTCTCAGTGTGCAAGAATGTTTACCTCCGACCCAACATTGATAGCTCATTCCGTGGTGGCTATGCGATATATCATGGCTCTGTTCATCATCATAGGAGCGCAGATGGTGATAACCAATTTCTTCCAGAGTATAGGCAAGACGAAGGTAAGCATATTCCTCAGCATGTCTCGCCAGCTTATATTCCTGGTGCCGTTAATAGCCATCCTGCCTCGCTTCATGGGGCTGGAGGGTGTGTGGTTGGCTATGCCGCTTAGTGATGGTATAGCAGCCATCATGGCTTATGTTATGATATATATGTATATCAAGAAACTGAAAGTATAAATATATCCCACCAATATATAAAAGGTATGGACAACCTCATTATAAGCGTAGGCAGACAACTGGGAAGCGGAGGGTGCGAGATAGCCAAACTGCTCGCCCGCAGTTTTGAATGCAAATACTACGACAACGAACTAATCAATATGGCAGCAGAGCGTAGTGGCTTTAATCCTAAGATATTCGAGAAGCAGGACGAGCGCCACGGCACCCTGAAGTCGCTGTTCAGCACCGTATCAGGCAGACTGGGCAGGGCTACAGAGAATTTCTATAGAAACTCCATGTCGCAGGAGTCGCTGTTTCAGGTTGAGAGCGAGGTGATATGGAAGGCGGCAAAGGAGGATAACTGTGTGTTTGTGGGTAGGTGTGCCGACTATATCCTGCGCACCAAGCCAGGATTGTTCAGTGTGTTCATAACAGCCGATGAGGACAAGCGCATCGAGGAGGTTGCCAAGCGCTATAATATGGACAACGATACGGCACTCAAGTTCATACGACAAAAAGAGGCAAGACGTGCCAGATATTATAACTATTACACAAGTAAGAAGTGGGGAGCAGCCGAGAGTTACGACCTGTGCGTAAACAGTTCGCTGCTCGGCATAGAGCGCACAGCCGAACTTATAGAGCAAGTGATAAGGGAGGTGAGGGGAGCACACAGAGCATCATAATGTATAACACAAAACTTAACAAATTATAGATTTTATGAAGAAAATTCTTTTATTAGGCTCAGGCGAATTAGGTAAGGAGTTCGTTATAGCAGCTAAGCGTGCTGGTCAGTATGTTGTGGCATGCGACCGTTATGCAGGTGCTCCTGCTATGCAGGTGGCTGACGAATGTGAAGTGTTCTCAATGCTCGATGGCGATGCCCTGGCAGCAGTAGTAAACAAACATAAGCCCGACATCATAGTGCCAGAGGTGGAGGCAATCCGTACGGAGCGACTCTTCGAGTTTGAGAAGCAGGGCATTCAGGTGGTGCCATCAGCTCGTGCCGTCAACTACACCATGAACCGTCAGGCTATCCGCGACCTCGCTGCCAAGGAACTCGGATTGCGCACAGCAAAGTATTTCTATGCCAAGACCTATGAAGAGCTCGTTGCAGCCTCTAAGGAGATAGGATTCCCTTGTGTCATCAAGCCGCTGATGTCATCAAGCGGTCATGGACAGTCCACCGTCAAGAGTGCTGACGATCTGCGCAAGGCATTCGACGATGCTATGGCAGGCGCTCGTGGCGACGTTAAGGAGGTGATAATAGAGGAGTTCATTCACTTCACCTCTGAGTTCACTCTGCTCACCGTTACCCAGAAGAATGGTCCTACACTCTTCTGTCCGCCGATAGGTCATGTGCAGAAGGGTGGTGACTATCGTGAGTCATGGCAACCATACCAGATTTCAGATGCCGACCTCAAGGCAGCACAGCAGATGGCAGACAAGGTGACCGCTTCACTCACAGGCTATGGTATATGGGGCGTAGAGTTCTTCCTCACTGATACAGGAGTAGTATTCTCCGAACTCTCTCCACGTCCGCATGACACAGGCATGGTGACCCTTGGTCATACCACCAACCTCTCTGAGTTTGAGCTCCATTTCCGTGCCGTTATGGGACTGCCCATCCACGATATCCGTCTGGAGCATGCTGGCGTTTCAGCTGTGGTGCTTGCCGATAAGGACTACAATAAGGGCGACATCATACCATACAACTTCGTTGATGCCCTGAAGGAAGAGTGCACTCGCGTGCGCATATTCGGCAAACCAGATGCCCACTTCGGTCGTCGCATGGGTGTGGTGCTCTGCTATGGCGATACCGATGCAGATACCACCCAGCTTCGTGATAAGGCAAAGCGCCTTGCAAAGACTGTGCTCGGCACAGAGCCATATATGGAAAAGTAAAAGAGCAAAAATGGTTCTTGAAACGATAGCCGTTTTTCATTCCCCTTTAACCAGTAAGTTCGGCACACCCCGTCAGTCAGGCGTGGTGTCCGAACTTCTTGGTAAGATAGTGTTGGAGCCTCCTTACCGTTCAGCTGATGCCATAAGAGGTATGGAGGGGTTCGACTATCTGTGGCTGATATGGGGATTCTCAGCCAACAGGAAACAAGCCGACAGCCTCACTGTTCGTCCTCCACGGTTAGGAGGAAACGATAGAGTAGGGGTCTTTGCTTCACGCAGTCCTTACAGACCTAACGCTATGGGACTGTCCTCTGTCAAACTCCATCATATAGACTACGACTGCGATGATGCACCAGTGATATATGTCGAAGGGGCAGACCTTATAAATGGTACCCCGATATTTGACATCAAACCCTATGTAGCCTACACTGATGCCCATCCTCAGGCAAAAAGCGGTTTTACAGATACTACAGAGTGGCAACCCCTTGAGGTGGTTTTCTCACGCGAGGCACAGCAGTTGCTCAATACTAAGGAATACCAGGTGCTCAAGGCTCAGCAACCTATTATCAGTCAGCTGCTTATGCAAGACCCTCGACCTCATTATCATACCGATGCCACGCGAGTTTACGGCATGGAATATGCAGGTTTCGACATTCATTTTACCGTTGCAGAGAGAGTGCTCACGGTGGTTGACATAAAAAAGAAATAATCGAATCCTTGCACAATCAAAAAGAAAATACTACCTTTGCATAGGTTTTCGTCATTGCACGATGATATTGGAGAGGTGCTCGAGTGGCTGAAGAGGCACGCCTGGAAAGCGTGTAACCGTCAAAAGCGGTTCGCAGGTTCGAATCCTGTTCTCTCCGCATAACCTAATAGGAAACAAACTTCACCTTTTCCACCTTATAGTTTTCAAGTTCCTCCTTTGTGGGCAGGTTTTCCATGAAATTCAGCAGTGCCTCAGGCAGTATTATCTGCTCAGGCTCCAGAGCTATTGTTGTCATGGCAAATCGGCTGCCAGTGCTCCTCAGTCCGAATATTTCGTATTCATCCTCCGTCCTGCAGCATGTCTTGATTACATTGTTAGCTCCGTGTGATGCATTCGAGTATTTGCTTGCCGTTCTCTTCATGCATATTCTCCTTCTGTTATTCTCGTCCCTCTCTATTTGTGAGTCATATAGAAACTCGTCTATCCACTCCTTATATCCATTCACGTTCACCTTGCAGTCCTGCACCAGTTGCGCCAGTTTTTCGCGCATCAGGTCAAAGTGTATGGTAGTCAGTCCGCCAGCCTCCTTGCCTTTGCGGGTTGTCATCAGAGCCATGATGTACAGAAACTTGTTTCTGCCCTTAAAGCCCACCACATCCTCCTCTCCGTCGGCATGGTGCAGCACCACCTCGTAGAGTTCGCCTTTCAGCCCGTTGCGCTCTCTCACCTCCACAAAGCAGTTCGCAGCCTCCTTCACTTCAGCCTCCTCCGTCTCGCTCATTATCTTCTCTATCAGCATCTTAGGAGACATTTCCTCGTCCTTGTATCCCAGTTTCTCCGCCGTTCTCAGCATGGCAATCGCCTTCGTGGCGCTCGCTCCGTCCTTGCCCTTGTCAGCATAGTACAGTTTGCCCAGCAGGTAGTATGCCTTGGCATAGAGGGGAAGATTAAAATCGTCAAAAGGGTCTTCATAGAATGTAGTACCCTTTTCATTGTCGCGTGAGGTTACGGTGACAAGGTTTTTCCTATAGTTATCCTCTTCATTACATATAGAAGTGAGTATGTTGAAAGCTTGCTTGTCATCATATCTTGTACCACAACCTTCGATATAGCATTCCGCCAGTGATATTTTGGCTCTTTTGTCTCCCATCTCTGTTCCTCTTTTGAAGAGTTCAAAGGCTTTCATTTCATCCTTATCTACGCCTAATCCCTTCTTGTAGCAGTTACCGAGAGGAGCAAAAGCCGTAATTTCTTCTCCTTTGCAGGCAGCCTTCAACCAATAGACACCCTTTGCGTGGTTCGTTTCTACGCCCTCTCCCTTCAGATACATTTCTCCCAATACCTCCTGACTGTTTGCATAGCCCAGATGTGCCGCTTTGCTGTGATATTCCGCAGCCTTGCTGTAGTCTTTTTCTACCCCCTTGCCATTATAATAGCAATTGGCTACATTACTCATCGCTGCCACATCCTGTCTTTCAGTTGCCTCCATAAACAACTCAAAAGCCTTTTTGTAGTCTTGTGCCACTCCTAAGCCATGCATGTACATTATGCCAAGGTTGTTTTTGGCATAGTCAAAATTATTTTTCGCAGCCTTCTGGAACCATTCAGCAGCTTGGTTATAGTCTATATTGATGTTCAGAATAGGAAGCCCGTCACTATATATTGTTCCCAACCAGAATTGTGCTGAAACGTCATTCTCTATAACAGCTTTTTCTTGAATGTTGCTAAAAGCTTCTTGATAAAGACTTCTTGCTTTGTCCAGATCTTTCTCTACTAACTTGCCTTCGATGTAAAAATCAGCTAAAGCAGCTTTTGATTTGTTTTCACCCAGTTCTGCTCCTTTCTCATAATACTCGAAACTTTTTTTCTGGTCTCTCTCAATACCATACGATCCGAAATTGTATATATTTCCCAATTCCGTATATGCAGGTGCAAATTTCGCTTCTGCTGATTTCTGCAACCATTGCAATGCGATTTTTATATCTTGCCGTACACCTTGCCCATACTCATAATTCAGTCCTGTATCATACATAGCTATGGGGTTACCAGCGTTTGCCGCTTTTTCGTTATAGAAAGCCGCTTTATGCAAGTCCGATTCTACACCATACCCCCATTGATGGCATATCCCCAGATATTCGGTACACTCGCTGTCGCCAGCCTCGTCACCCTTGCGAAAACACTCCACAGCCTGTTCATACTCTTTGTTGTTGTAATGCACCAGACCTTTTTCTAACCAGTCAATCTCTTTCATACCTCTAGATTATAATTTTATTGCAAATATAAGAAAAAAAAATGGATTATCCAAATCTCATTTCAAATAATGTCACCTCCTAGCTCACTAACCTCACCAGCTTCCATAGCAATTTTGGAGCATTCTTGGCCCGTCTGAAGTTGTGGCAATCTGTTGTCACGCTGATCTTGAGATTGTATTTCTCATTAAACTCATTCGCCATTTTCATAAACTCCTCACCGTGCGACAGACTGTTGTCAATGTGTTTATACCCCAGATAGTAGTGAATCATTTCATGAAGGATAACATTCTTCAGCTCCTCCTCGTCCCAGTCAAAATAGCACGTCACCTCTATCCTTTGCCCCCTCATGCGCCGTTTGCCCACCAGCTTCTTGCATGAGAAGTAACCGCAGGTCATATATGATTTCAGCAGTCCGAACTCAGGCCACGGCAACGCATAATCAAAGTATACACCATTGTATTCTTCAAACTTCCTCTGCAATATCTCAATCGTTATTTCCAACCCTTAACCTTTAACCCTTAACCTTACTCCGAGCTTGCTCGCCTGTAATCGGACGCACCTTTGGTGCTACGCTTGCCAGAGCAAGAACACCTACGGAGCGCAAGAACCTTTAACCTTTAACCCTTAACCCTCCCACAATAGGGGCAGTCTTAACGCTCTCCTCATTTCCTTCACCAGGTCCGTTTCCTCCCATTTCCTTCCTTCAGGGCCAGCCCCCTTATAGCCATAGTGACCATATTTAGAGGTAGCATAGAATCGTGGCATCTTTCCTTCCAGATACTCCATTATGCCCTTAGGAGTCAGGTCCAGCCTTTTCGCTATCCATTCCTTTATCTCAGGCACCTTCTGCGCGTTACGGTTCATCTCTATCTCCAGCGAACAGGGCTCCGCTATGCCAATCATATATGCCAGTGTCACCTTCGCCGTTTCAGTCATGCCGGTCGCCACTATGTTCTTCGCTATGTAGCGAGCCATGTAGGCACCAGATCGGTCCACCTTCGAGAAGTCCTTCCCCGAATAGTTTCCACCCCCTATGTTGCAATAGCCCCCATAAGCGTCCACCACAAGTTTTCTGCCCGTTATGCCACAGTCCGATACAGGTCCGCCCGTCTGCCATGAGCCGCATGGGTTAACGTCCGTCTTCACACCCTTGTCCTTGATAAACCTCTCATATATCTCCTTCTCCAGGCCCACCAGGTTGTCTTCTATCGCTCGTGTCACCCCCTTGCGCACCTCCTCCAGCTCGCCCCTGTGCATGGTCGATACCAGTATGCTGTGAATAGCCGTCGCCTCGCCTTTCTCGTCATATTCCACTATCACCTGCGACTTCGTGTCAGGTCCCCACATTTCTCTCTCCGCCACATATTGGCATATCCTCTTCGCTATGTAGTGTCCCAGAGGCATATACACCTCCGTCTCGCTCGAAGCATAGCCCACCATGAATCCCTGGTCGCCAGCTCCTATGCTGTCGTCCCTGTCCACACCGCTGTGTATCTCCTCCGACTGCTTGCCAATCAGGTTCACCACCTCTATCTCCTCAGGAGCCAGGTGGTGGTCAGCAGGAAAGTGCAGTTCGCCATACACCCTCCTTACCACAGCCTCGTGGTCCACCGTAGCCAGAGAGTTCACCTCTCCGCCCAGCACCACCTTGCTGTCCTTCACCATTACCTCTATGCCAGCCCTCACGTTCTCGTCCTGCCTCAGGTGCTCGTCCAGTATAGCGTCAGCTATCTGGTCAGCTATCTTGTCAGGATGACCATAACTCACATACTCACTTGCCACCAGTCTGTGACCGTCAGCTACTCTCTGCATACCAAAAATCTGATTACCCATATACTTATTTTAATTAACTGTAAATAATAATCCTGTTAACTCGCATCATTTTCCCACCGTGGCGATATGGCGCTCGGTTGGAGCAGCTCTGTGGCTGTCTCTGGATGCTATCAAAAATCAAAGATCTAAGCCCTTCTTCCGAAAAGCGTATGCAAAGGTATGAAAAAAAAACGAGAAAACCAAACCCTTCCTCCCTTTTAACATTTTATTTAACACATTAGGCACTGCCCTGAATGGGGGCGGTGCCTATGTCCTTATACATTATACATTATACATTATACATTATACTCTCAACTCTAAACTCTATACTTAATCCCCTTGCTGTCCAGCCACTGCCTTATGTCGGCAAAGCATGACTCAGAGCCGAATCGGTCCTTCATCTTCACCAGCATCTCGTCGTAGGTGATGCTTCCCATAGCCTTCATCACCCTCACGGCGTCAGTCACGTAGAGGCGGTGCTCATTGGCGAAGTCGCCATCCTTCAGCTCCTCCTCTATAATCTCCAGTTTGCCGTGCTGGGCATCAGCAATGACGTGATATAGCCTGTCCTCGTCATCCACATTCTCATACAGCACGCCGTTGGCATCCATCGGACCGTCAACAATCTCTGCATCCCTTCTCACCTCGTCAAAGAGAATGGTGTATGGTTCATAGCAGGTAATCTGCCTGTTCAGCTCCGCCGCCAGTTCAGGGTTCCTCTTCATCAGCGTGTTAAACGTGAAGCCCTTGCGGTCGTTCACCTGCATCTTCAGCAGCGTCAGATACTGCTCGTCGCTCAGCATTATCTCCCTCTCCACAGGTCCAGTCACCTTATTCTCCTTGTAGTCGTAGCCCACTATGCTGAAGGTGTAGAAGTATATCCTCTCGTCGAAGTTGATGCTGTCGGCACAGATGTTCGTTCCCTCCAGACGGTCGCCCAGTAGCCTCTGCAGCTCCTCGTTTCTCTCGCACAGTTCCGAGTACGACAGTTCCTTCTCCGCCTCCTGCCATATGCTCACAGGCTCGCAGCCCTCGTCCAGGTTCGCAGCCTCCACCATCAGCTCCTTGATGCGCTCCACATCCTCGTCGCTGAAGTGTATGAACACCTCCATGTGTCCCTGTTCCTCGTCCCATGACTCGCCCACGGCGTGGTAGTAAGCCTTACGTTCCTTCTTCTTGTAGAAATAGCGCTCAACCTTCTCCTCTCTGCGCTTCATCTCTGCATTTTTCATTTCCATAAACTTCTTGTAATCAAATTCCTTCATCAGCGTGATCCTTTCTTTTTTTAAGGGTTAGTAACTATGTTTTCGAATTCGGTTGCAAAGGTAAGACTTTTTCTCCGCCCAGACCTTGAAAATATACCTATAAAATACATGAGTTGAAATAGCCTTATAACAATAAGCACAGCCGATTCGGCTGTGCTTATGTGCTTATTGTCTAAATGTCTATTTGTCTATTTGTCCCGATTAAGAGTGAGCCTCTTTCTTCTTCCAATGCAGCCTGTCCACCTGCTCTATCCATCCGTCACATTTCCAGCGAGATATGATTCGCTGCAACGAATTTCTTGACAGGTCGTTACGCTTCAAGGCGGCGAGGTCGTCGAGGGTGAAGGCTGGTGGCAGCTGGTCAAACACGGAGTGGTTGGCTCCATATCGCTGACACTCGCTCTTGGCATCCACATACTCCTTCTCCAAGGCTTCACCAAAGGCGCTTATCTGCTGGTCGAGGGCATACTGAGCCATCATCAGGGCAAAGTCAATCGATGAAGACCCCTCCCGTCCCGCTATTTTTGGGTGTAAAATTGGGTGTAGATTTTGAAGTTACACCCAAAAGAATTAGATCTTAGTATTCTTTTAGCCTCTTATACGTTAAATAAGCATTAAAATAAGTAACTTTTTGGTGCAAAAGCATTGTTTTGTCCCAAATTTATTATATTTTTGTGCCAAAACACAAATTAGTATGGTTGATAGTACAGCAAAAAGAATTGAGACTGCCAT
>JAEEVS010000057.1:0-17527 GCA_016290975.1 Prevotella sp.
AGAACCTCATTACAGACTAAAGTCGCTATTCATAAATAAACATCATAAAAGGTTGCTCGTTTCACTACAAGCAACCTTTCTTTTTTTATATCCTGGCTTATCATTTCCACCCTCTGTGGTTACTTAGCTTCCGCATGTCCTTACTAAGTAACCACGCGCCCTTACTTAGCAACCACACGCGGTAGCTAAGTAACTACACACATTAGTTTAGTAACCAAAGAGCCCTGCGCAGTAATGTGCAGGGCTCTTAATATTATCATTTAAGAGAAGTCAATTATTCAGCCTCTTCTTCACCTTCTGCATCACCACCATATCCACCAAAACCTTCTAGATTAGTTGGGGTTACAGAATCAGCAAGAATCTGAGGCAACTGAAGTTTTACAACATCAGCATTAGGTGCAATATACTCTTTTTTCATCTCTTTGTCCTCCTTACTTTATTACTGCACCTGCAGCGTTATACAACTTACCATTCTTAGCAACAACGAGCTGACCGTCAACAATGAACTTGCCCTCGATCTGCTTCGCGTCGTCTTCACTCAAGGTTTCAATTGCAGTAGGTTCTCCGTCAAAAGAGAAATCTACATTATCCTGAGCATTGCTACCTGTATAAGCGAAGTAAGCACGGAATGGCTTAATCTTATTTGTATCTTCAGAGACTACCTTCTTTATCTGGTTGTTTGTGAAGAAGTAGCTGCCTACTGGCATATACACATTCACATCATACACACCAACGAAGTTCCAGTCGTCAACATCCTCCTGTGTAGGAGTAGCATCAGCTACTGTCACACCATCAATTGTAGCGCTGCCGCTATAACTGTCTGTTGATGCCACTCTGATAGCATAAGGCTTGTTGGCTTCTGTTGCGGTAACATAGCTGAAGTTCAGCTTAGACTCTGTGCCACTTGTCAGTTCTGCCACCTTCACATTCTCACCGAATGCACTCTTCAGCTGTGCTTCTGTCATAGCGAATGGCAGTACGATGGTAGCCCATTTGTCAGCTGTTATTGCGCGAGTCAGTTCTACTGTTCTCTCCACGCCGTCGCTTGCTGCTATGCGGCAGATGTTGTATGCACTGCTCTCACCAAGCACGAGGTTGTCCTCATAGATATGCTCTGGAGTGAAGCCGAGGAAGCTTACCACGCCTGCATAGAGGTCAACAGCCTGCTCATCAGTTAGCAAACCGTTGATATTAGAACCATTTGGACCTGTTGTGCTGTAGTTAGCGTTAACTGTAGCATCAAAGTCATAGATATGGAGGTTAGCAGTACCTTCTGATACACCGCCGCCCATGTTAGACCACTTATACTCAAACTTGTTTCCTATTTCATTCTGCAAGTTGAAGTAATAAACAGTGGCAGAAGCACCGCCCCAGTCACGGCCAAGGTTACCCTTTACGTATGTGCGGTCGGTACCTGTTATAGTACAGTCACGGAAGATGTATGCATCACCAGTATTACCCTTCTGCGCTGTTACGTATGCAGAAGTCTCCTGATCACTATAACCGCCAATTACGAGGTTACAGTTGTCGAACACTGCCTTACCACCACCGTAGATATAGTCGGTGTTACCCTGTATGTCACAGTTCTTGGCATATACGCTACCAGTTGTGTAGTATGTATCCTGAGAACTGATGAATTTACAGTTGTACACTTCACAACCTGTTGGGCTATTCTCGAATGCGATAGCTGCAGCACGCTCTGTTACAGCCTTTGCATCAGCAGCCTTATAGCCTGCATCGCTAGAAGTCAGAGTACGGTCGTACGTAATGCTTGTATCTCCCATAGGATGAGCTTCTACTCCGTCAACAACCTCTTCGTCAGTGTAATACTGGTTGAAGCTGTTCTCGAAGATTATATTCTCAGCCTTGAAGTTATTACCCTTGTTTGTAACCTTAACTGTGCAACCCCAACGATCTGGATGCTTCACAAGTTTAGAGTTACGTGTCATAGCACGGTCCTTGTCATAGTAACCGCTTGAATTCAAGCTGTAGTAGCAGTAACCAATACCGTAGTAGAAGGTAATCTTAGCCTTCTCTGTGCCACTGGTCTTAAGAGTTACGTTAGCCATATCCACGATTACCTGCTCACGATATGTCTGACCGCTGGTCAGTGTGATTACAGGAGCAGAGATATTACCAGCCTTAGCAGCAGCCAGAGCATCTGAAACGGTGTTATATACGTTAGCAGCTACGGTTGCTGTATTGTCAACAGTGATGTTCTGCTGAGTAGCAGCAGGAATTACCTCTGGGAAGTAAATGTTGTGTGTAGCAGCATCCTTCACTACCTTGAAGCTCTCCAGTGACAGTGTTGACAGAGTGCCTACACTTGAACTGATAGTATATGTGTCAGGCTCAAGTGTCGTTGAGTAAGAGGTAGCACCAGCTTCACATTCTACCTGTGCATTGTGAGAATTACCTGTGAAGGTAAGGGTAAATGCCTCTGCTGGAGCATTGGTGATAGCACCAGTGACAGTCTGTGCCTGTGCAGCCTCAATGGTTATAGTACCTACGCTGCCAGACTCAGTAACATCAATATTTTCAGGTGAAACGACAACGTATGCCACATCACCGCTCAGACTTACTTCATAAGAACCGCCAGGCACGCTTGTGGTGAATGCACCAGAAGCAATCTCAGCCTCGTATGTCTGACCGTTGGTAGCTGTCAGGAGAACATTTGCACCATCGATAGAACCACCACTGATTGTACCTAAAATCTCGTACAGTGTTGCTGGCTCTATCTTGATGTAGCTCAGATAGCTTATGCCTGATGCAGACATGTTTACAGTACCTTCCGCATTAGCGATATAGTATTCATTATACAGATTGTCGTCGATGTTGAAGCCCGTTGTGCTTCCACCATTGTATCTACCCCAGGTCAGTTTAGAACCTGCAAATACAGGAACCTTGAACAAAGTACCGTCATTACACTGAGCCCACTGGTCAGTACGTGAAGCATTGTTCAGCTTACCTGCGTCAGTATTGATGACAAGAGAGTAGCCTCCTGACTCATAATTATACTCTGCACTGTGCTGAAGTGCAAACTCAGGAGCTCCGTTGCTCTTGCCGAAGTACCATGTGTTAGTATAGCCACTTGTAGCGTCGATAAATGCTGCTCCTACTACAGTGATAGACTTAATGTAGCCACCAGTAGTACATGTCATGACTACATCCTGATCCGCTGTAGCTGTGTATGTCTGACCGTTAGTGTACTCTGTCTCACCAATAGTCAGACCTGTTGTACTATAGAGACTGAATGTCAAAGTTGCACCCTCTGGAACACCAGGAAGTGTCAGTACAGTATTTTCATTTATTTGTGCCCAATCTGCGTTGTTCTTACCAAGCTTACCATTGGTAGCATCAACCTGCAGGTCTGGAGCATTAGCCTCTTCCTCTGCTGTGGTAGGTGCTACTGTTCCCTCATTGTACTGATAGGTCACATCATCATCAAACAGTTTCTGTGCAATATCATATACAGTTGTGTATGTCGTAACAGGTGTAATCTCTACAAATGCTGTTCCTTCTACAGTGATAGACTTGATGTAACCACCCGTAGTACATGTCATGACTACATCCTGATCCGCTGTAGCTGTATAAGTCTGACCATTTGTGTATGCTGTACCACCAATAGTCAGGGCTGTTGTATTGTAGAGATCAAATGTCAAAGTTGCACCCTCTGGAACACCAGGAAGTGTCAGAACAGTGTTTTCATTTATCTGTGCCCAGTCACCATTAGCACCTACCTTACCATTGGTAGCATCTACCTGCAGGTCTGGAGCATTAGCTTCCTCCTCTGCTGTGGTTGGAGCCAGAGAACCTGTAGTGCCCTCAATATTTCCTGTAGTAGCAATTGCTGTTGCAAGGTTATATACAGTTGTGTATGTAGCTACTGGAGTAAACTTGAATCCATAGAAGCCCATTTTAGAACCACTCACATAGCACTTGTAAGACTTGCCTGCTGTAACATTAAAGGTTTTAGTACCATAAAGTTTTTCTGTTTCTTGAGAATAACCAGGCAGTGAAGTCCCGTTTTCTTCTACTATGAAGGTTTTGTCCTTGTTGATTACCACGCCTATTTCAATCGTGCCGTTAGAGTTTGGCACAATAGTGTAGAATGTACCGCCAGCCTTGTTTCCATTCTCACCATTACCTTCTGTAAAAGCGGTAAAACCAGAAACTGAAGAATTCGCTTTTGCAGCCTTGAAATCTGCATAGCCAGTGCCTGCCTCACCATAGGTAATAGTGGCAACTACATTGTTTAATGCGTCTTTGACATCAACAGTTTGACCTGACGTAAAAGTATCATCCTTCTGCAAGGCATACGTAACAGTCTCCGCCAACGCGCCACTTGTTCCTAAGATGCTTAGTAGCATCAGAGAGAACAGATAGATTAGTTTTTGTTTCATTGTTTTGTTGATTAATTAATAAGTTTGATTAGTTGTAAATTCTATTATATATATCTTTGTTCCTTTTTTATAATACGCGACGCGCATGTGCGTATGAAAGTACTACGCAAGTCAACATTCTTTTTGTCAACCCATGCAGACAATAACATGAACGTGCATTCCATTCATGGAAGCAACATCCTTAGTGATAGTAAATTGATAGTTAGTTAGTAGATTATCCTTATTTTGCGTTGCAAAGGTAATCAATTATGTTCGATTTTTCTCGAACTTTACAGAATTTAACATTGAATACGTGCTCTTTCTGTGATTGGTCTACAAATAAAAAAGCTGGTATGTCTTCAACTGAAGAAATACCAGACTTTATTAACTAACTACTAATTTTTTACTAACTTAAAAAGTCGGAGCTATCACAGCTGCGTATCTTTCTGTTGCAAATTTACAAAGATTTAGAAAAATTGGAGGGGTAAATTCGTCTCAATTGGGTGCATTTTTATTTCAAACTGCATTATTTAACAAATCGCCCACTCCTACTTTCCTCAATATTTATCGATTTAATCGGTATTTTCTTCTTCTTTATTTTTTTATGTATTTCACTCCATTCAGCACATAAATACCATTTGGAAGCTTGTCATAATCATCTGCCTTGCATACATAAGCACCCATTACCGTGTAGATATGGTCAGTCTTGAGCAGCTGACGAGATGTTGCAACCTCTGGTATCTCTTCTATATGCGTGGAGATATATGTTTCACCAGCCACACCAGCAGCAGGCTGGATAGAAAGGGTTTTCTTCACATCATCATCTGCAGATGACATGGCAACCTGAAGCGTTATGTTGTTGCCGTCAACGAGATACTGGTGGGTTTCTTCGCTATAGTAAGACAATGAGCGATAGCTGATAGGTATCTCTACGGTCTTCTGCTCATTAGGTTCAAGTTCTACACGCTGGAAGCCTACGAGACGTTTATTGAGTTTACCATAGTTGGAATCGCCGTTGAAATGGGCATAAATCTGTATTACATCTGCACCCTTGCGGTCACCTGTATTCTTTATGGTTACTTGAACACTTCCATCATTATCTGCAGAAGGGGTAGATAATGTTGCTGCATCACTATATTCAAACGTGGTGTAAGAAAGTCCGTGACCGAACGGATACTGAGGTGTACCCTTCTGGGTCTTCTTGGTTGCTTTTCCATAATACATATAGGTGTAGCCCCAATCGTCGATGTTATATTCCATCAAACCTTCACGCTTGAGTGGAGAATCGCTCGCACTTGGCAACTCACCAAGATCAGCATACCATGTAGAAGTGAGGTGACCAGAAGGATTGATATCACCAAATATAGCGTCGCATATTGCCTGTCCCTGTGCCTGACCACCATACCAAGCCTCCATAACAGCAGGAACATCCTTAATTGCGGTGAGGTCAAGACATGAACCAGACTCCAATACCACAATAGTGTTTTGATTAGCTGCGTACAGAGCATTGATTACGTCAGCTTGATTGCCTGGAAGTGTGAGCACCCAGCGGTCGTGGCCCTCCGTACCCGTCTCATGTGAATCTGGTTTTGACCAGTCTGTACCACCAAGGAATATAACATAGTCAGCTTTCTGGGCTACTGCCACAGCACGGTCTATCATTTCTTGTGTAGCTATTTCGTTGACTGCAGGTGAAGTGGTTACCATATAGAGAGGACCCTGTGTCTCCTCTGCTGGCAGTACGGTTGGTGCATTAGGATTGGTGAAGTTGAAGTACTGATAGTTACCCACATAGCTGTTAGTGCCAGAGAACTTCACATAGAGGTCGTGCTTACCCTTCACTACGTCTGGGTTAACTGTAGCTGTAACTTTTTCCCATTTTGTCCAGTTGCCGGTATTTACATTATCAACTGTAAGGAATGGAGTGCCATCCTTAGAGTCAAGGATGAAACTTACACTTCCCAAGCCACTTTCTTTTGCACCGCATGACATCTCAAAGTTAGTGCAGCCATACTCGCCGAAGTCCACATCTTTATATAAGAATATGTCGCCAGGGGCAGTATTCTCAAGGTTTCCTGCACCCTTATCGTTTTGTGAAGCACCACGTTTTGACACTACTGCCTGATCGAAAGGAACAGCAGGAGTTTCACCCGTACGTTTCTTCTCAACAACGAAGTTCATCTTCTCGGCAAATGCCTGATAAGGAGTAGTGGTAAAGGTTGGGGTTCCTGAGTAGTCGCCAAGCTGTATGGCATTAGCATAAGGGCCTACAAGTGCCACCTTTTTGTCAGCAGATATAGGCAGAAGATTACCTTCGTTCTTCATCAGTGTCATAGACTCCTGAGCTGCTTTGAGAGCGAGAGCCTGATGCTCTGGTTTCTCAATATCTGACTCACTTATGTTATTCCAAGGAATATTGACATAGTCTTCATCAAACTCACCAAGAGCGAAACGGGTCTCAAGTATGTCAATGAGAGCCTCGTCAACCTTCTCTTCTGTCAGATTTACATATCCTAATTCATCGGCAGTCTTATACTCATTAGATACCGCATTACGTAATGCGCGCTGCAATACTGCAGATGAAGAATACTGCTCACAGTTTGAATTAAGTCCAGCGTTTATACACATTGATGTAGCACGAGCCTCCATCATCATCTCCTGTGCGTTAGAGCTCTGATAAGGATTCTTCCAACTTGTAGCACCTGTATCAATGCTTCCTGCGGTATAGCTGCCAAAATACAAGTGTTTGGTAGCACGGAACACATCAGAAACAGCTGCACAATCTGATGTTACATATCCGTTGAAGCCCCACTCCTTACGAAGTATATCGGTAAGAAGCATTTTGTTGCCAGAGCAAGGCAATCCGCCCTTACCGTCCGAATAGCCCTTGCCATCAGCATTAGTCTCGGTAATATCGGTAGAAATTGCATTATATGCAGCCATTATAGACTTCACACCTGCATCCTTTACACACATCTCAAATGCTGGCAGGTAATACTCACGCATGTTCTTCTCTGTTACGAAAGAAGTGGTGGAGTGACGACCTTTCTCATAGTTATTGGCAGCAAAGTGCTTGGCACAGGCAACAATCTTATAGTAAGGGTTGGTCTCATCCTGAGTTCCCTGAATACCCTTAATAAACTGAGTTGCCAGAGTACCACAGAGCAGTGGATCTTCGCCATAGTTCTCCTCCTCTCGTCCCCAACGAGGGTCACGAGCCATATTGATAGTGGGCGACCAGACATTCAGTCCTATCTTCCAACCTTTCACCAGACTGTTACGCTGATTAGTTTTATACATATGGTACGCGCGAGCCTCTGTAGAGATGGCATCAGCACACTGATACACCAACTCTGGGTCCCATGTGGCAGACATACCTTTTGACTCTGGGAAAGAAGTAGCATTGCCCATGCGAGCATAGCCGTGAATAGCCTCATTCCAATACTGATAGTGAGGCAGGATAGTAACACCATCGCGCTTCACTTCATCGGTAACGATGGAACCAAACTGACCTGCCTTCTCCTCCAAGGTGAGTTCCTTTACAAGGAGTTTTGCTCGCTCACGGAATGACAGCGAACGGTCAAGCCAAGGATATTTCTCAATGTCTTGAGCTGTCGCACCAACGCTCACAAAAGCTAAAAGGGTAATAAATAACTTTTTCATTTAGGAATAATAATATTGTTTGTTAGTTATGTTTCACTCTGCAAAAGTACATTAAAAAGAGCATTTGGAGGGAGGAAAATCGTTGCAACAGGGTGTAAAATCAATATCTTTTTGGTAACTTTGCAACAAAATTACCAACAATAATACAATTTTACCCCATCATGGACGTACAGATAGAAGCGAGTTGGAAGGATGCATTAAAGGAAGAGTTTGAGAAAGACTATTTCATCAAACTGACGGAATTTGTCCGTAATGAGTACAGGCAACATACATGCTACCCACCAGGCAACGAAATATTCAATGCCTTCAACCTCTGTCCTCTCAGCAAGGTGAAGGTGGTGATACTCGGTCAAGACCCATATCATGGGGAAGGGCAGGCTGAGGGACTCTGCTTTTCTGTAAAGACTGGCATCGCCTTGCCACCTTCGCTCATCAATATCTTTAAGGAGGTAAAGGATGATATCGGTACCAAACCCCAGATAATAAAGGATTTGCAGGGAAAAGATATGTATGACGGTTCGTTGCGCAGATGGGCACAACAGGGTGTCTTCCTACTCAACACATGCCTAAGTGTCAGACAGCATGAGGCTTTTAGCCACTCACGTCAGGGATGGGAATCATTTACCGATGCAGTAATAAAAATAATATCAGAAAAGCAAGAGCACGTTGTCTTCATGCTTTGGGGCGGACCTGCACGCTCAAAGAAAAAAATAATAGACACCTCCAAGCATCTTGTTCTTGAAAGTGTCCATCCTTCTCCCCTATCCGCTAATCGTGGCGGATGGTTTGGTAATCATCATTTCTCACGTTGCAATGCCTGGCTACAAGAGAGAGGACTAATGCCAATCGTCTGGTAGATTCTCAGCAGCCTCACATAGAGCCTGATACCACTCCTCTCCAAAACGGCGAATCAAGGGTTCCTTAAGGAATTTATAGACAGGCATTTTAAGTTCGTCACCTTTCTTCACGGCATCCTTACAAACGTGCCATCTGTGATAAGCCAACGCCGTCAGTCCATTGCTGAGAGTGTCTTCACGAATGGGATAGAGGGCGCACGATATGGGTTTCTGCCACTTTATCTTTCCTTCTCTGAATGCCTTTTCGTAGGCGCACAAGCAACAATTTTCTACGGTTTCACCGTTAATTTCTATATCTTTGTAGCATGTAAAGACACAATCCTTGCCATTCACGATACTGGTAACGAGGTCACCCTCCTTATCCGTATAAGCTACACCTTGAGACTCCACTACAAGTTGGGCAGGCACAGACATATCATGTCTTACAGCCTCCAGATTCTCCTCTATCTGTTCCAGTTCGTCAAGAGTGATTGGAGCACCAGCATCGCCCTCTATACAACATTCTCCCTTACACTTGGTAAGGTCGCAACAGAAATTCTCAGTAAGAATATCCGAAGAAACGAGTACGTTGTCTATCTGGACTATCATTAAGTTTATAATATCTGTAGCAAGTTCAGGAGAATCAGTTCTCTATACCATTACGGTATTCTGACGGACTCACGCCCACATTCTCCTTGAAATACTTGCCGAAGAATGACTGTGAAGGGAAGTTCATCTCCTGAGCTATCTCACACATCTTCTTATTGGTGTGGCGCAACTGGTTACGCATCTCAGTAGTAACGAACTTGTCTATCCACTCGTTAGGAGTACGACGGCTGACAGAAGATATCACCTCACTAAGATATTTAGGCGTAATCTGCATTTCCTTTGCATACCACTGTACCTGACGCTGTTCGCGGAAGTTACGCTCAACAAGTTGTACAAAATTGACGAATATGCGCTCACCCCTTGACTGTTTCTCCTCCTTACGAGGCTGGTTGAGCACACTATCAAAGGTGTTGCTGAAATCATAAATTAAAGCCAAAACATGCAGACGTATAACCTCTTTACGATAGCGATGCTTAGGCATAGCAATACGAGCAGCTATGGAGTTGAAATACCTGCGTGCTATGCTGATGTCATCATCCTGTACGTCGAATACAGGGTGGTTATGGCTAAGAAGGAAAAGGTCACTCATATAAACCACATCCTCAAGTATATCATGCAACATCTTGTATGATATAAAGAGGCCGAAACCGTTGAAATCATCGCTAAACATGATTTTGTCAACTACAGACTCATCGGTGACAATCATCACCGTCTTGCTGCTTGCAACGCGTTTCTTGCCATTCACCTCAAGTGTCACTATGCCATCAGTACAAATACCGATGAAGAGACACAAAGACATAC
This sequence comes from Prevotella sp., assembly GCA_016290975.1. Lineage (GTDB taxonomy): Bacteria > Bacteroidota > Bacteroidia > Bacteroidales > Bacteroidaceae > Prevotella. The sequence continues at coordinate 10,292 of JAEEVS010000057.1, forward strand.
GGCGAGCCTCTGTGAGAGGTTGTAAATTACGAAGTGACTCTATCAGGGCGATATCATCACCAACATGTGGCAGATGGTATTTTTTAACAATACCATCAATGGTAACCGGACTAATGTCTTTTTTTCTCATAATACAATTGATTTTAAAATTAACATTGTGTCTGGTTGTTGTTGCTGATAATATTTTAGTTTATTGTTATTCGTTATGCGTCAATGTTAGCGTATGTAGCATTCTCTTCTATGAAGACACGTCGTGGTTCAACGTCGTCGCCCATGAGCATTGAGAATATCTCGTCGGCATCGGCTGCATTCTGTATTGTTACCTGCTTAAGCAGACGAGTCTCTGGGTTCATAGTGGTATCCCACAGCTGCTCAGGGTTCATCTCACCCAGACCTTTGTAGCGCTGAGTGTGCAGACGGCTGTCATCAGCATCGCCATTACAATATTTCTCGATAAACCTAATACGATCTTCCTCTGTGTAGCAGTACTCCTTATTATTCTTGTAGGTGCACAGATAGAGAGGTGGAGTAGCGATGTAGAGGTGTCCCTCCTGAATCACCTTAGGCATGAAGCGGAAGAAGAGAGTCATGATGAGGGTGTCGATGTGAGAGCCATCGACATCGGCATCGGTCATGATGATAATCTTATCATAACGCAGCTTGTCGATATTAGCCTCCTTAGAGTCCTCTCCATCTACACCGAAGCGCACACCGATAGCCTGAAGGATGATGTTTACTGACTCAGCCTCGAACACCTTGTGCCACTGAACCTTCTCCACGTTAAGAATCTTACCACGCAGAGGAAGGATAGCCTGGGTGTGACGGTCACGACCCTGCTTAGCAGAACCACCAGCCGAGTCACCCTCGACCAGGAATATCTCCGTCTTCTTTGGGTCACGACTTGAGCAGTCTGCCAGCTTGCCTGGCAGTCCGCCACCAGTCATAGGATTCTTACGCTGTACGCTCTCACGCGCCTTACGAGCTGCGATACGTGCCGTAGCAGCCAGTATTACCTTCTCACAGATGGTGTGAGCCTCTTTCGGATGCTCCTCGAGGTAATTGTTCATTGCCTCGCCTACAGCCTGCTGTACGGCACCATTCACCTCCTTGTTGCCAAGCTTGGTCTTTGTCTGTCCCTCAAACTGAGGCTCAGCCACTTTGACAGAGATGATAGCGGTCAGTCCCTCGCGGAAGTCGTCAGGAGCAACCTCAATTTTCGCCTTATCCATCTGCTTACGCAACTGATCGTCCTCGTCAGCATACTTCTTCAGCGAACGGGCAAGAGCGATACGGAAACCAGTAAGGTGAGTACCACCCTCGATGGTGTTGATATTATTAACGTAAGAGTGGATATTCTCCGAATAGTCGTTATTGTAAAGCAGAGCTATCTCGATAGGAATGCCTGCCTTCTCAGTCTTCAAGCATATAGGGTCACCAATAATAGAAGTACGGTGACGGTCAACGTAGCGCACAAACTCCTTCAGACCTTCCTTAGCGTGGAACACCTCAGGCTGGCGCAGATTACCCTCCTCGTTAGGACGCAAATCAGTCAGCGTGATAGTAATACCTGCATTAAGGAATGCGAGTTCGCGCATACGACGAGCCACGATGTCATACTTATATACAGTCTCAGTGAAGATAGTAGCATCAGGCCAGAACTGCTGACGAGTACCGCGCTTGTCGGTCTCACCCACAATCTTTACAGGGTAGAGAGGCTTACCCATCTCATATTCCTGCTGGTAGATCTTACCATCGCGGAACACCTGAGAAAGCATGTGAGAAGAAAGAGCGTTAACACAGCTCACACCCACACCATGCAGACCACCTGACACCTTATAAGAACCCTTATCAAACTTACCACCAGCATGGAGCACTGTCATAACCACCTCGAGGGCAGACTTATGCAGTTTCGGATGCTCGTCAACAGGGATGCCACGACCGTTATCCTCTACGGTTATAGAGTTGTCGGCATTGATTACCACCTGAATGTCGGTACAGTAACCAGCCATAGCCTCATCGATAGAGTTATCCACGGTCTCGTTTACGAGGTGGTGCAATCCCTTCTCTGAGATATCACCGATATACATGGCTGGACGCTTACGTACTGCTTCAAGTCCTTCCAGCACCTGAATGTTTTTACCAGTGTAGTTTGTTTCTTTGTTCTGAATTTCTTCCATTAGATTAGTGACATTGTTTTTATTCCTTGCAAAGTTAACAAAAAAATATGATATAGCCAAATAAAAAAGGCATAAAAAAGGTTATAAAAAGGAATAAAAAAAGGTTGCTACCCCTCACGAGCTGCAACCCTTCAAAAAAAATTATTATGGAAACAATCTTGTGTTCTGTCTTTTGGTCCAGAGCTTAGCCAAGCTTCTGGATGTGAAGTGCGAGACTTGACTTGATGTTAGCTGCCTTATTCTTATGAATAACGTTATTCTTTGCAAGCTTGTCAAGCATCTTCTGTACTTTTGGGTAGAGTGCTACTGCCTCTTCCTTGTCTGTTGTAGCGCGAAGCTTACGAACTGCGTTACGCATAGTCTTCGCATAATACTTGTTGCTCTGAGTCCTTACCTTAGTCTGGCGGATTCTCTTTTCGCATGACTTGTGATTTGCCATTTTCTTTTTCTTTTGTTTTGTGCCAGCTTTCTTGCTGACGTTTTACATTAGCTTATGGGTCTTGCGCCACTACAGCTGCCCTGGGCGGAAACATCGGCTTTCGGCTCTCACGCCTCTTGCCTCATTCCCTTCGCCACCACGATGAACATCTCTGTCCGATGACGAATAATTATTGTTTTGTAGCGCGTAGGGGAGTCGGACCCCTCTTGCAAGAATGAAAATCTTGAGTACTAACCGATATACGAACGCGCCAAACCAGTTTGACTAAGAGACTGTAGCGGCGCTTTTTCAAAGGCACCATTCCTCTTAGCGGGTGCAAAGGTAGTCATTTTTTGTTACATGTGCAAATTTTCTCATGATATTTTTCTCAAAACGATTTATTTTTCATACTTTTGCATCATAAAATGGAGAGCAAGACTCGTGGCATAGTGCTCAGGACGGTGAAAATCAATGACAACAAGCTCATCGTCGATTTCCTTTCGAGAGAGGAGGGAAGACTGTCTGCCGTATGGAAAATCACTACTTCGAGAACCTCGAAAGTGCGCAGGCAATATTTTCAGCCTATGACCATACTGAATGTTAACCTCGAGCGCTCGCCTCGCCAACACATGTCTCGCATCAAGGAGGCTCAGATTGCTATACCTTATTCTTCTATCTCTCTTGACGGAAACAAGATGGCTATCACCTTCTTCCTGACTGAGTTTATGAATTATGCCACTCGCAGCATGCATACCGATGCCTTGCTTTATGACTTTGTTGAGCAGAGTCTCACCTGGCTTGATGCGAGCAACAAGGGCATAGCCAACTTCCACCTTATGTTTATGGTCAGGATGTCGTTGTTCTTAGGGTTTCAGCCTGATATGTCAACCTACGAAGAGGGTGCCTTGTTTGACCTTCGCGAGGGTATATTCTGCACTACTGCCCCACTCCATTCCGATTTCCTGAATGCTGAGGATGCTAAGAAAATGCAGATTCTCATGCGTATGTCGCCATCCAACTTGCATCTCTTTCCCTTATCTCGCAATGAGCGCAATCGCATCATCGACATCACCCTGATGTATTATCGTCTTCACATTCCTCAGTTTGGCGAGATGAAGACCCTCGAAGTCCTCAGGGAACTCTAAACTCTCAACCCTACACTCTTTTTATTTCTTTCACCACTTTTGCCGCTCCGCTGGTGAGATTGAGTGATTCTGGGTGTTGCTTCACGAACGACTCTATGTGTCTTACTCGTTTGCTCTCCAGTATCTCGTCAACGGCAATGAGTATACCTGTCTCCTCCACATCGCCGAAGCCGTAGTTGATGGCTGTACCAAAGAGTTTCATAGTTGGCGAGAGGTTCATATAGGCATTAACCAGTGGTGGAATATTGAAGCCTAAGGCTCTGATGCCTCCATTGAGTATACGATAGTCTTCCTTGAAGTCTCGTCCACAGAACACCTGAGCGAGTTCCTCTTCTGGTGTCTCCAGTTCCAACGGTTTCATCGGATATATCAGTCCTTCCTTATCGTCAAAATGCTTCTTGAGGAAGTAGAGTATCAGGTCTCTGCCAAAACGTATGTAGCTCGGGTACATCGTCATCTTGCCAAAGTAATACTTCATCTTGGGGTTGATGACGGTCAAAGCGCCCAGTCCGTCCCACAGGTTGTCGAGTGCAAAGAGGCTCTTGGCTCCCATCTTGCTGCTCTGGTATTCAGGCGTAACGAACGAGCGACCCAGCTCTATAGTGTATGGGGCATACTCCTTGATAAACTTCTCTGAGAACTTAAACAGATGGCTTGTGGCGAGTTCTGGCTGACCATTCTCGTCGTAGGTCCACTCATCACCCATCAGATAGCGATAGCCACCTATTATCTCCTCCGACTCAGGATTCCACACTATGAGCTGCTTGTAGCAGTTCTCGCATGTGTCATACTCGTCCCAGTCAAGTTCCTTGCCTGTTCCACCTCCAGCCATACGGAAGGTTATCTCGCGCAGACGACCTATCTCGCGCATCAGGTTTGGTGAGTCGTGATACGTAAAGATGTATATCTCGTTGTTGCTCTTATTGGTCATGCGCAACTTCTTCTCTGGAGTGAGTTCCGCCTTTATGAGCTCAAGGGGTACTGGTGCTATGATTTCTGCATCCATCTAAGTTCGGGTTATTATATTCTGTTACAGTTTATATACTAAGTCTTCCACATATTTTGCCCACTCCTGTGGCGACTTCGACCTGTCGAACGTCTGCCACGCTATGGGCTTACCTATCTTAATCTTGAACGTCTTGCCCTCGTTCCTGAACATCTCGTCCACCAGATACAGCATGGCAATGTTCACCTTCAGGTGCAGCATCTTGCATATGTTGGCTATGCGATAGAACCGCTCCGAGTTTCTGCCCTCAAAGTGTATAGGCACCACATCGCGGCGGGTCTTCACGCTCTTGGTTATGAAGGCTTTCTTCCAAGGCAGGTCGTGTATCTCGCCGTTTATCTTCCTTGAGCAGAGCCCTGCAGGAAACATCAGCATGTGCACATCCGACTCAAACACCCCATCCACCAACTTAGGAAGGTCTTTTGCCTGTTTCTTGCCTGCTATATTCACTGGCACGCAGAGCGGAGCCAGTCCTGGCAGGTTCATCAGCAGGTCGTTGACCAGATATTTGAAGTTCTCGCCATACTTATCTCCCAACACCGTTCCTATCGCTATGCCGTCGATGCCACCCAGCGGATGGTTAGAGACGAAGGTGAAGCGCTTGCCGTCTGTGGCGTCAGGCAGGTTCTCCCATCCATCCACCACTATCTCGTTGCCCAGATAGCGTAAGCTGTGCTTCAGCCAGGGAACACCCACCTCGTCACGAGACTCCCAAAGGAACTCATTTATTCTGTCTTGCCAGATGAGTTTCTTCAGCCAGTTTACCATGAAGCGAGGCACATAGCGGGCCTTCTCGCCCAGTTTAGAGCGTAAAAGTTCGTCTATGTCAATGGTCTTTTCTGTTACCTCAATCATGCTGGTCTTACGTACGTATATATATAAGGTGTAAGGGTGAAAAAGAAATTTAGCGCAAAATTACAAATATTTTTCCAAAAAAGCGCAATTTTATCTCAATAATTTTCCTTCTCTTCACCTTTTTTATTAAATAGCCTCTCGTCATCCTAACTCTATCACTTCCAAATCCTTCACCTGTTCGCCGTCTATCACAAAGCGCACCAACGTGCGAACTGGCTGCTGACCATACAGTCCTGCTGCTCCCGGGTTGATGTGGAGAATATGCAGTCGGTGGTCAAACATCACCTTGGTTATGTGCGAATGGCCTGAGATAAAGAGTTTTGGGGGCTTGTCGTATATCTGGCGCACTATCGAACGGTCATACCTGCCTGGGTAGCCTCCTATGTGCTTCATCAGCACATCCACCTCCTCACATTTGAAGCGCAACACCTCAGGAAACTCCCTTCTCACCACATCGCCGTCTATGTTGCCATAAACCCCTCGCAATGTGGCTATCTCCCTCAGCTTGTCGGCTATCTCTATCGTACCGAAATCGCCCACATGCCATATCTCGTCACACCCTGTGAAATACTTCACATAGCGCTCATCCCAATGCGAATGGGTATCTGAAAGCAAACCTATCTTTTTCATTCATGGCAAAGGTACAAAGAAAAATTCAAATAGCAAAAAAGATATCATGATATCCTACTCAAAAAGAAAAAGGAAGCCTTTCAGCTTCCTTTTCTTGCGTGATCCGCTTGGGGTTCGAACCCAAGACCCCCACATTAAAAGTGTGATGCTCTACCGACTGAGCTAGCGGATCTACCCTACTTCATTCTTGCTGATTTTAACCTCCGCTGGGGAGGCACTCCGCAAAAATGCGGTGCAAAGGTACAAAAAAAAGAATAGATGGAGAAGCAAATTGTGAAAAGTTGTTGAAATGTTAGTGTTTTTTAACTTATATGCTTGCTGTTCGGAAAGTTTTTTGTACCTTTGGCGAAATATTTTTTGCGACAACACATTATGATAGAAGGACCTATTACATTTGACCGTGCGATGCGAGGAGGCATAATCATTGCCCTCGTGATGATAGTATGCCTGATACTCGACTACCTCAGCGCCGTACTGCTACCGTTTTTCATAGCATGGATTTTCGCTTACCTGCTTTACCCTCTGGTGCGATTCATAGAGCACAGGATGAAGATAAGGTGGCGTGCTGTGAGCATACTGATAGCCTTCTTCACCGTTATGCTGGTACTTGGTGGTGTGATATACCTCATCATCCCACCTATGATAGAGGAGTTTTCGCGCTTCACCACCCTTGTGACACAGTATCTGCATAATGCCACCCACATAAAGAATTTCCCTGAAACCGTACAATGGTGGGTAGAGCATAACAAGGATGACCTGACAAACTTCCTGAAGTCTGAGAACTTTGCCACCACCATGAAGGATACGATGCCTAAACTCTTCTCTGCCCTGAGCGAGGGAGTGACCATCTTGCTGAGTATCATCGCCTCATGTATCACCCTGCTCTATATGTTCTTCATCCTGATGGACTATGAGTACCTGACAGAAAACTGGATTCGCATATTCCCTAAGAGGCTCCGTCCTTTCTGGCAGGATCTGGCTTCAGACCTCAAGGTGTCGCTCAAC
>JAEEVS010000058.1:0-48938 GCA_016290975.1 Prevotella sp.
ATAGCCTCCTCCATAGAAGGATACTTTGCAACGCGCTCAGCCTCAGAGATACCAGCACGCTCAGCCCATCGCTGAGAACCGATCTTCGTGATCTGCTGCGGCGTACGGATACCTGCCACAACGTCCTCACCCTGAGCATTGATAAGGTACTCACCATTGAAGAGGTTTTCGCCGTTGCCAGCATCACGAGAAAAGCAAACGCCCGTAGCACTGGTGTCGCCCATATTGCCAAATACCATTGCCATAACTGATACAGCAGTACCCCACTCGTCAGGAATACCTTCCATCTTACGGTAGAGGATAGCGCGCTCGTTCATCCAAGAACGGAACACAGCGCAGATAGCGCCCCAGAGCTGTGTGATTGGGTCTTCTGGGAAGTCGCTTCCTGTCTGCTCCTTGATAGCTTTCTTGAAGAGCTCCACGAGCTTCTTCAGCGACTCCACGCTCAGGTCCTTATCGAGCACTACGCCCTGCTCCTTCTTCACCTCTTCTATAATCTTCTCGAATGGGTCGATGTCAGTCTTGTTCACTGGTTTCATGCCCAATACCACATCGCCATACATCTGTACGAAACGGCGATATGAGTCATATACGAAGTGTGGGTTGCCAGTCTTCTTCACCATACCCTCAGCCACTGCGTCGTTCAGACCCAGGTTGAGGATGGTATCCATCATGCCAGGCATAGAAGCACGAGCACCTGAACGAACGCTCACCAGCAGAGGGTTCTCCACTGAACCAAACTGGCTGTTCATCAGTTTCTCAATGTGCTTAACTGCTGCATTCACCTCATCCTGAAGCAGTTCTACGATCTTCTCCTGACCTACTGCATAATATTCGTTACATGTGTCTGTGGTGATAGTGAAACCTGGAGGTACAGGAACACCAATCAGGTTCATCTCCGCAAGGTTAGCACCCTTGCCGCCCAGTTGTTCACGCATTTGCGCGTTACCCTCAGCCTGTCCGTTACCGAAGGTGTAAACTCTTTTCTGTGACATTGTGTTAATAGTTATTTTTTAATATTGTTTAGTGTTTTCAGTGGGTTGCCTATATGTGTTTTACCACACGCAGCATTCGCAAAGTTACAAAAATTATCTCAAACCCAAGCATAAACAAACATTTTTTAGTAAAATATTACCAAAACCCCAAAACTTTCAACTTTCAATTTTCAACTTTCAACTTTTATTATTAACTTTGCACCAAATTCGGTTTAACATAATTGAATAAAAATCTTTCAACTTTCAATTTTCAACTTTCAACTTGAAAAAGAAACTCCCCCTTTTACAGAATGTAACCATTGAGGCAGTTGCCGCTGAAGGCAAATGCCTGTTTCATATTGCCACACAGTCAGAGCAGCACCCCTCGCTCGTAGTCTTCGTACCCTTCTGTGTGCCAGGCGATGTGGTCGATGTGCAGATAACCCGCAAAAAGCATTCCTATGCCGAGGGCGAGGTGGTAAGACTCGTCAAGCCGTCACCCAAGCGCATAGAGCCCCAATGCCAGCACTTTGGCATCTGTGGAGGATGCAAATGGCAGAACCTGCCCTATGAGGAACAGCTCGCCTTCAAACAGAAGCAGGTAGAAGACCAGCTCACTCGCATAGGCAAGATAGCCCTCCCACCCTTCTCGCCCATCAAGGGCAGCGTCAAGACGTGGGAATATCGCAACAAACTCGACTTTGGCTGTTGCAACAAGCGATGGTACACCCGCGAGCAACTCCAGTTCATGCCTCAGGATGAGGGACTCACCCAGCCAGGCATAGGCTTCCACATCACTGGAGCCTTCGACAAGATACTCCCCATAGAGAAATGCTGGCTTATGGACGACCTCCACAACCAGATTCGCAACAGCATCTATCAGTATGCCCTTGACCACCAGCTCACCTTCTTCGACCTCCGCCAGCAGGTAGGACTCCTTCGCGATATAATAATAAGGTGCAGCAACTCAGGCGAGTGGATGGTATTGGTGCAGTTCGGACCAACCCTCCACATGGACAGCTGTCCTCCACGAGGCAACAACAGGCGAGCCAACGCTGCAGACAAGCAGGCAGCCAAAGACTGGCTCGACAGCGAACTCACCCAGCAGAAGTGCCTCGACCGCGATGCAGCCATGTCGCTCCTTCAGTTCTTAGCAGACGAGTTTCCACAGATAACCTCACTCATGTGGGTGTATAACCCCAAGTGCAACGACACCTTCGGCGACCTGCCCGTCCAGCTCTTCAAGGGCGAAGACCATATCTTCCTCCTCATGGAAGACCTCAAGTTCAAGGTAGGACCAAAATCATTCTACCAGACCAACACCGAGCAGGCACTGCACCTCTACGAGGTTGCACGAGATTTCGCCTCACTCACAGGCAACGAACTCGTCTATGACCTCTACACAGGCACAGGCACCATCGCCAACTTCGTGGCTCGCAAGGCAAAGCAGGTCATAGGCATAGAGTATGTAGAAGATGCCATCAAGGATGCCAAGATAAACTCCCAGCTCAATGGTATCGACAACACCCTCTTCTATGCAGGCGACATGAAAGACATACTCACTGACGACTTTATCGCTGAGCATGGACGTCCAGATGTCATCATCACCGACCCACCACGAGCAGGCATGCATCCAGACGTTATCAAGGTCATCATGAATGCCCACCCTCAGCGCATCGTCTATGTCAGCTGCAACCCAGCCACCCAGGCTCGCGACCTCCAGCTCCTCGATGCCGACTACCAGGTCACCCATGTCCAGCCAGTCGATATGTTCCCTCACACCCCCCATGTCGAGAACGTAGTGCTGCTGACGGCTAAGACTTCTTAGCCTGTTCAAGAGTTCAAAAGTTTAAAGGGGGCAAAAGGTTTTCGTCTTCGTTTTCGTAGGCGCTTGCGCCGTTTCGTAGCACCAGAGGTGCGTATCGTAGCAATCTTTGATTGCGTTTCGTACGAGCGCAGCGAGTTCTATAAAAGGAAAAGTCCTCTCCACTCATCGTGGGGAGGACTCCTCTTTTTAAGGTTAGGTACTTTGCATTACTTTAGTTTATGCCTCAACATAAAACTCAGTGATTGGGGTATGTTCTACCATCCAAACTAATACTTTCTTAATCATAATACAATCCTTTCTTTTAAAACTAACTAACCAATATTCTAACTAATCAAACTAACTTCTATTCTTAAGCTGGGCATTACTTTCAGTTTATGCCTCAGCATAGAACTCTGTGATTGGGGTATGCTGTACCATCCAAACTAATACATTCTTAATCATAATGCGATCCTTTCTTTTTTAATCTAAGTAATATACTAACTAATCAATCGACATTCAGAACCCTTTCGTTCCTTTTGTCGATGCAAAGGTACGTCGATTTGCAATACTGTGCAAGGATTTTTCAAATTGTGTGCGCACACAGCGTGTTTTTCTTGACCTTCGTCAACTATAAGCCTGTTTGTTAAGGTTCATTCAGCCCCGTTCACAATTCTATAACATTTCGCCCATTCTCCCCTTATACCTTATTAATATATAGGGACTCGCTGTGCTCAACTTTTTAGAAGTTAAAGGAGTTAGAAGGAGTTAGAAGGAGTTAACGTGGCTTACAGCCACTTAGACAATACCATAAACTATATGATAGTCGAAGCATTTAAATGTTGTCATGGTTGTCCTGGTTGTCTTTATTATTCGTGTTATTCGTGGTCTTTTGTTGTCCTTGTCCTGATTGTCTTTATTATTCGTGTTATTCGTGTTATTCGTGGTCTTTTGTTGTCCTGGTTGTCATGGTTGTTTTCTTAAATTTTAGAGCGGCAAGCGGGGCTCGAACCCGTGACCTGCGGCTTGGGAAGCCGCTGCTCTACCAACTGAGCTATTGCCGCGAAACAAAAAGAACCAAGCCTCGAAGCCTGGTTCTTGTGGAGCCGATAACGAGACTCGAACTCGTGACCCACGCATTACGAATGCGTTGCTCTACCAACTGAGCCATATCGGCACTCAATCTTTTTGCGACTGCAAAATTAGCAAAACTTTTCCATATATGCAAATAAAAGTTTGAAAAAGACCATAACCCGTCCTTCTAGTATTGGTTATTTGGCATCATTCCATTTTACCTTTTTGTGGCAAATTTGCCCTTTATCCCTAGTTTATTCTAAAACAAAAACAAGAATAACCCTTTTTGAAAGTTTGGCACTGTGTGCCTTGTCCTGCTGTAGTCAAGAACCTGATTGTAAGCGAGCTTACATCATATTCTTACCAACACCATGACACATCTATGAATGTCACAACTTTCAAAAAGAAAAAACCCCACTCTCCGAGTGGAAAAACAAAGATCACACACTCCGCATGGTGGTTTTTTATTGTTTTTCCTGACAAGGGCATAACCTGACGTTAGGAGGGTGCAGGACTGCAAGGGACATGGACTTAGGTGCTTGCACATAAAGAACATATCACTTGAAGGACTGCGAGAGTCTGAAAGACTTATGACCTTGACAGGGGTTTTTAGTGTTTTTGTTAATCAAAAAATCTTCGTCTTCGTTTTCGTAGTGGCGTAGCCACGTTTCGTACTCGCCATGCGGACAGTGTGCAAAGTCCTCCCCCTTAATGGGGGAGTTAGAGGGGGTCTCCTTGCGTAAGCTTCGGAGAAGCGTCTTGGCTCTTTTGCGTAACTAAGGACAACTGGCAGAGCCAGTGATGGAGCAATTAATACATACTTGGTGAGCTTGCTCACATAAGGATGTGTTGATGAACCATCAAATACTCCGTAGGAGTTGTCCTTAGTCTTTGCGAGGAATAGAGAATCAGTTTTCTTGGTTTTGTTCTATTTATTGAAAACCAATCCTTCCTTAATCTTATCAGCATCCAGGAACACGAAGACATGTCCGAGCAAGCCGAGAGACACCACCTTCGAGCCCTCATCAGTATTTATCTCCCCAGTGCTATATATAAAGTTGTTCTTCACTATCAGTTGCTGTTCAAACATAGCCTTTACGAAACCTCCAGCAGCCGAATAAATCAATAAATTCAGTCCCTTCTTAAACAGGTCATCATCCGTCTGTTTTCCAGCATCCTCCTCCATTCTCTTTTCATCCATATAAGATGTCCATTCATTATTCAGAGCCGTCAGATGCTGTTCCTTGTCAGGACATGTAATCACCAGTGTCACCGCTATGATGACAAAAATTAAAAGAGCAATCAGTTTCTTCATATTCTTCAGTTTTAGTTATTCCTCCACTATTCCATGATCTTCTGCAGCCATCTTCACATCGTTGTCTTCTGGTGCAGGATAAGGCATAGGCATTCTGACGATTCTGCTTTCATACTGAGGGGTATCATCATAGGTCAGGTTATAATCATCGTCAGCCCACTTGTTGCATTGAGCCATTACCACCTCCAGAGCCTTTTCTCTGCCCTCAGGTGGGTATTTGTATTTCTTCAGCAGTCGCTTCACCAGCACTCTCATCTTGGCACGGCTTGACTCCTTTCTGTTCCAGTCTATGGTGCGATTCTTGCGCAACTGCTCTGTCAGTTCCTTAGTCAATGCCACAAACTGCTCGTCGCTATAAGCCTCCTTGATGCCTTCTGGTGATGAGAGTGCATCATAGAATGCTTTTTCTTCTGCTGACAGTCCCAGCTCGTTGCCCTGCTCTTCTGAGCGCTTTATCTCCTCAGCCATCTTGAGCAGTTCCTCTATCACCTCTTCATTTGTGAGCATGCCTTTCAGGTAGTTGCTCAGAGCCTGGTTCAGCAGGTCAGAGAATTTCTGGCTCTGCACTATATTGGTACGTTCAAATTTCCTTATGCGTTCCTTCAGCAGTTTCTCCAGCAATTGTATGGCAATGTTCTTCTCCTTCATCTTGCGCACTTCCTCCATAAAGCCCTCGTCAAGCAGTGAGAACTCTCTGCCTTCAAAGAGGTTTATCACCCCAGTGCTCTGTATGCTCTGCTCCAGCAGTGTTGCTATGCGCTCGTTTATCTCCTTCTTGCTTACCTTACCCTTCTGAGTGAAGCGACTCAGCATCACCCTCACAGCATCCATGAATGCCACCTCCAGTTTCTCCTGTCTTGTCAGCAGTGAGCGGCATAGTGTCTCAGCATTATGCAGCAGTTGGCTCTCGGCTATGAAGGCCTTAGGGGCAGTAGGGGCGTTAAGGGCTTTAAGGGCATTAAGGGCTTTAAGGTCCTTAAGGTCTTTTCCTAAGATGAAGTTCACGCCTCCTGTGATAGTCCTTGCCCTCTGGTCGTTGGTGCCATCATAGAACAGGCTGTAGTCATAGCCATGCATCAGGTCTCGGCACACTTCCAGTTTCTCCTGAAACTTCACCTTCGCCGTCTTCACTATGTCAGGGTCGCCAAATCTCTTCTGGTCTCTCCTTGTATAGTCATTCATAGCCTGCTTCAGAGCCGATGCTATGCCCACATAGTCCACTATCAGTCCTCCAGCCTTCTCAGGGAACACTCTGTTCACCCTTGCTATTGCCTGCATCAGGTTATGTCCCTTCATAGGCTTATACACATACATCGTGGCGAGTGATGGCACATCAAATCCTGTCAGCCACATATCCACCACTATGGCTATCTTCATGGGGCTCTCATCATCCTTAAAGAGTTTGGCAAACTCCCTGTTGTTCCTGTCAGATATTATGTCATGCCATTCAGGGTCATCCTGATTGCCAGGACTTGCCACCACATGCACCTTCTCTGTCCATGAAGGTCTCAGCTCCAGTATCCTCTTGTATATCTTCACTGCAGCCTTCTTGTTATAAGCCACTATCATAGCCTTGCCCGTCAGTTCGTACTGACGGTTTTCCTCGTAGTGTTTCAGTATGTCGTCACACAGGCTGTTGATGGTGGCATCACTACACAGCAGGCTCTTTATGCCACTGTTATCACGTCGAGCCTTGTTTATCTGTTCGTCGTTAGCCCCTTCGTCAGCCAGTTCGTCGAAAGCATCATCCAGTTGTCTCAGAGCCTTCTCGTCCAGTTTCAGGTTTATCACCCTGCTCTCATAGAACACAGGTTTCGTAGCTCCGTCAGCCACTGCCTGTGTCATGTCATACACATCTATGTAGTCGCCAAACACCTCCTTGGTGTCTCTGTCTCTCTCTGATATAGGAGTGCCCGTAAATCCCACATAGGTGGCATTAGGCAGAGCCTCACGCAATAGCAGGGCATAGCCTTTCTTCAGTTTGCCAGCCTTCTCGTCCCATCTCTCGTCACCATACTGCGAGCGATGTGCCTCATCCGTTATCACCAGTATGTTGCTTCTGTCGCTCAGCAGTCCTGTGCCTTCTTCAAACTTCTGTATCGTGGTGAATATTATGCCTCCAGTCTCCAGTCCTTTGAGTTTGTTTTTCAGGTCAGACCTTCCTCCGTCAGCAGCCTTCACCTCCTGACTCTTGGCATTCAGTTCGTAGCCCACTCGCTGTGGCACCTGTCTTATAAACTTGCTGCATCCAGCAAACTGAGTGTATAGCTGTTGGTCAAGGTCGTTACGGTCTGTCACCACTACTATTGACAGCCCTGTTGCAGTGCTCAGCAGTTTATGCACAAAGAACACCATAGAGAATGATTTGCCTGAGCCCTGAGTGTGCCAGAACACACCACCCTTGCCATCCTTTCTCTGGTATGCTCCCTCAGCGCTCTTTATCGCCTTGTTTACGGCAAAATACTGATGGTATGCACTCATCACCTTCACCCTCTTTCCCTCCTTATGGTCAAAGCAGATGAAGTTGCCTATGATGTCAACCAGTCGCTCTGCGGGGAATATGCCCTCAAAGAAAGTGTGATAGTCAGCAGCAGCTGTTGACTCATAGTCGCCATACTTTGATTTCCACTCCATAAAGCGGTTCTCAGGAGCTGTTATGGTGCCAGCCCTTGTGGTCAGCATGTCGCTTATCACTGAGAAAGCGTTATATACGAACAGCGAAGGACACTTCTGCTGATACTGCTTTATCTGTAGGTAGGCATCCTCATCGTCAGTCTCTTCTCTCGATGGTGATTTCAGTTCTATCACCACCAGTGGCAGAGCATTCATGAACACCACCATGTCACATCTTATCTTGCCATACTCCTCCACTCTGTATTGGTTCACCACCTTCACCTTGTTGCGCTCAGCCCTGTCATAGTCTATCAGTTTCACCAGACAGGTCTTCTGCTTGCCCTCCTGTTGGTAAGGCACCTCTACCCCATTCTGCAGGTAGTCCATGAATGCCTCGTTGCGTTGCTCCAGCAGTCCCTCCTTTATGCTTGTCACCAAGCGCACCGCTTCACTTATCACCTGCTCATAAACCTCCTCAGGCATTCTCTTGCCAAGAGTTGTTGCATTCACCCTCTGGAGGCAATTCTGCAACTCCTCCTTGTCAACTGGCTCCCTATAGTCACGCTCCATGTCTGGACCATACTCATAACTATAGCCCAACGACTGAAACAGTTCTATCAGTGCCTGTTCATATTTCTCTTCTGTGAAGCGTTCGTCATTCATAATTCGTTAACTTTTAGTTCACCACTCATCAGTTTTGGAAGAAGGGTATCGCGAAGGGAAGCGAGGCGACGAGATTCTAATCCATTTTTCTTTACATTATCCATAATTCCTTTATAATAAGATGCTATCGACTCTATTTGTACTTTAGGAGGAATAGCTATTGGATATTTCCCTATTGTTTCTGCAGAAACTCTTTGCCTTCCGCTGCTACCATTCATATTTTTAGTTGCATATCCTTTAAAGAAATCATCCCTACACAGGAAATAAAGCAATTCTGGCATAAAACCATCTTTGGGCGTCATTACTATATATTCTGTAGAGCCAAATGCAATTTCATCATCTTCTAAGAAATTCACATAAGCCACTTTTCCATTCTCCAAGCATGGAGTAATTCGTGCCATCAAAGTATCTTCGTTTTTGAATTTCATGCCACCTGAATATAATTTATAATCCCAATTCATAGGAAATGAGCCCTTAGTTGGCATATTCTTCATATCAAGATATAACGCATTTATTCCTTTTTTTAGATTTCTATAAGGATTTACATCTGCTATCTCAGATAGTTTCCCCACTCTCCATCCTTTAGGAATCATTCCCAGTTCGCTCTCCACGAACTCACCATTCTTGAAGGGTTCAAAATCTACAAACCAAGACTTAAACAAAGCCTGTGCCTGTTGCTCCAAGTTCTCGTTAATCTTCCTATTCACCTCAATCTTATCGTCGAGAGCAGAAAGAATGGAAGCGATTTTTTGTTGGGTTTGGAGGGGAGGAATGAGACAATCTATCTTTTCAAAAGTATCTCTAGTAATTGTATCAAAGACAGAACCATGAGAAGACTTACGTAATTCACCAATCTTTGTTTTAGTAAGATAATATAAAAAATGCTGGTCTGATAGATTATTGGAACGAATACCAAAACATGATTGATTAAAAGCCATTTCTGAGGCGAGCATTGCTATAGCCCCAATAGTACCTCTTGCTGATATAATAATATCATCCTTATTTAATAATTTTGTTGAGCTGTTATTCAACCCTGCCTCTGTAATTGTTTTTTCAGTTTTATATACATACTTTTCATCATTTCCAAAATCTTTCACTGAAAGCCATGGAATTTTACCACCCCAATACATGGGTTCGCTAGTTTTAGGTGTACCTCCACCTATAAGGGTACATAAATCTGTATACTTATATTCTTTCCACTCTCCCATAGTCAAAATCCTCTTTTTTCTTTTCTTACTCTCATCATGCGCTCAGAGAAGCCCCCTTGGTTGACGAAATCTTTTTCCAGTCGCTCCAGTTGCTTGAAGAGCAGATAGTCGGCTTGATTGATTAGGATGATAGCCATGTTAGCTATCGTCTCTGGTGGACGAGTTTCGCAAAGGTTCATAAAGAAGGCAGCATCATTATGCTTCTTGCCCAACTCACGCATGGCAGTCCACTCCTCAGAACCCTCTTCCCACTGACGATGGTGGCGAGTGTGCAGATAGTCTATATAGTCTTCAAGCAACTCTTGCAGGCTTGCCTTTGCCACCCCCACCAGCTTTATCTCTGTCTTTGAGGAAATGGCTGAAGCAGCACAACCCTCTATGATGTTCTGTTTGCCAGAGCGAGCTGCCTGCACCATCTGGTCGATGGTTCTGTCACCCTTCTGCAGATACTTCTGACAGAAGTAGAAGGTCATCTCGTAAATGACCTCTGTCTTCTGGTAAGACAGCAGCTTGCGGTAGTTGCCCACTGGTCTGATTAACTTTTCTGGCATGGTTCTTTGTTTTTTTTGTTTGACTTTAATGACTTTAAGGACCTTAAGGACTTTAAGGACTTTAAGGACCTTAAGGACTCTAAGGACCTTATCGA
Organism: Prevotella sp.; assembly: GCA_016290975.1. Lineage (GTDB taxonomy): Bacteria > Bacteroidota > Bacteroidia > Bacteroidales > Bacteroidaceae > Prevotella. The sequence continues at coordinate 10,298 of JAEEVS010000058.1, forward strand.
CCTTAGCACCCTCACTCAACCTTGAAGCCTATGCTGGCGAGTTGTCTCTTGATTTCATCTTCCAGGCGATGGCTCTCAGCGAAGAGGGTGCTGAGCTCTGAGGTCAGGCGACTCATCTTCTGGGCGAAGGGCTCGCCATCATCCTCCTGCTCTGCTATGCCCACATAGCGGCCAGGGGTGAGGATATAGTCCTGCTGGGCTATCTCGTCTAAGGTCTTGACTGCACAGAAACCTTTCTCATCTTCTAAGGTGCCCTGACGATAGCGGTCGAAGGTCTCAGCTATCTTCATTATGTCCTCTTGTTCCCTGAGCTCTCTGACTGCTCTGGTGACCATCTCGCCCATGTTGCGGGCATCAATGAAGAGCACCTTACCCTTCTGTGCCTTGTTGCGAGAGAGGAACCATAGTGACACTGGTATGCCTGTGCTATAGAAGAGCTGAGATGGCAAGGCTACGATGCCTTCTACAAGGTCTGCCTCCACTATATGCTGGCGAATCACCCCTTCGCCACCAGTCTGACTGCTGAGTGCACCATTAGCGAGCACCAGACCTATTCTGCCCATTGGCGAGAGGTGGTGAATCATGTGTTGCATCCAAGCGAAGTTGGCATTGCCTGCTGGTGGTATGCCATACTGCCAACGCCTATCGTTCTGCAGTTTGTCGGCTCCCCAGTCGCTGAGATTGAAGGGAGGGTTAGCCATTATGAAGTCAGCCTTCAGGAGAGGGTGCTGGTCTTCGAAGAAGGTGTCGGCATAGCTCTTGCCGAGGTTGGCTTCCAGTCCGCGAATTGCCACATTCATGTGAGCCATCTTCCATGTGGTGGAGTTTGCCTCCTGACCATAGACACTGATGCCTGAAAGGTCCTTCTGATGGCTCTTGAGGAACTTTGCACTCTGAACGAACATGCCACCTGAGCCACAGCAGGGGTCATAGACACGACCTTTGTAGGGTTGGAGCACCTCTACTATGGTGCGAACTATGCAACTTGGGGTGTAGAATTCGCCAGCATTCTTGCCTTCGAGCGAGGCGAACTTCTGCAGACAGTATTCATATACTCTGCCCAGGAGGTCGCGCTCTTCACCTGCTGAGTGCATCCTGATGTTTGAGAACAAATCCACCACATCACCCAGACGACGTTTGTCGAGTTCAGGACGGGCATAGTTGCCTGGCAATATACCTTTAAGTTTTATGTTCTCGCTCTCTATGGCATCGAGGGCTTTATCTATCACCACTCCTATCTCAGGAGTGTGAGCTGCATCCTTGATGTTATTCCATCGTGCATCAGCAGGCACGAAGAATATGCCGTCAGCCTCATACTCGTCTTTATCCTCAGGGTTGCCATACTCATCATTCACCAGTTCCTCATACTTTGCCTCAAAGCGGTCGCTGATAAACTTCAGGAATATCAAGCCGAGCACTACATTCTTATATTCTGCAGCATCGAGGTTGCCTCGCAGTTTGTCAGCTGCTCGCCAGATGGTTTCTTCAAATCCTATAGAGGTGGTATCTGTTTTTTTCTTAGCCATTATCTTGATTTAGGGGTGTCTTTAGGGGGGTGTGTCAACGGGTTTTAGTTTTACACTACAAAGGTACAAAAAAGAGAGCAAATAACAAAATAAATTTATTTATTTTTTTCGAAATGGTGCCAAGGGTGCCAAAGGTGCCAAAGGTGCCAACGCTGTTGCGCACGTGCACATATAGGTTATTATATATATAATATAGATATCTCTTTTCCTTTAATGGTTTCTCTCTTCTTTTTCTACTTTATATTTCAGTCATAAACATAAATCTTTGTCAACCACCTTCAACCACCACATTCAGTAAAAAAAACAAGTGGCACCTTTGGCACCTTTGGCACCTTTGGCAACATTGGCAACATTGGCAACAAATGATAAGGGGCTACAACCTGCTGAAATGTTAAAAACGGAGATGCACAAAACGGCAAAAGTGTGCAAAAAAGCCTTGTTTTCAAAAAACATCATTTTAACACTTAACTTACTGATTATTAGCCTATTATTCGTTAAATAAATTACCCCTTCAGAAAAGCTATGCTTTTAGCGCTAAAAGTAATGCTTTTATACCATAAAAGTAATGCTTTTAACACCTAAATGTAATGCCTCTGGAGAGGGAACCTCCTACGATGTTAAAAACGGAGAAAAATTTGCTCATGTTAAGTTAATGTAGTAACTTTGCATTGTCATTCGGAAGGAATGACACGGGAACGGGAACGAAAGCTTCGCTACGGGAACGGGAACAAGAACGAGGACGGGAACGGGAACAAATAATACAACTTAAACGATACAGACATGAAGAAAAGTATGAGACAGATGATGGAAAGAATGGCAGGAATGATGCTGATGATGCTGGTGCCTATGGTGGCACTGGGCGAGGTGAGGCTGTTTCCTGAGAATGGGAGCAGGGAGGTGAATCCTGACACTCAGTTGAGGATGGAGTTTGACGAGGAGGTGCAGCTGGGCGAGAAGGGTTGCATCAGAGTGTATGACAAGGCGACGGGGAAACTGGTGGATATGCTGGACATGAGTATTGCGGCTGGTCCGACGGAGAGGACGCCTGATGCGCCTGGGGCTGACTATATCAAGGTGCCTTACAGCTATGAGAGCAAGGTGATTACCAACAGGAACACCCGACCTGGCACGCCTTCGGCTTATAACAAGCCTGACAAGAGGAGGTTTCAGCTGACCATAATAGGGGGATTCTCTGACGGGTTTCACTTCTACCCCATCATAGCGAAGGGTAAGGTGGCTACGATATACCTGCACAACAACATGCTGGACTATGGGAGGGAGTATTACGTGACGATAGACAAGGGGGTGTTTAGGAACCACGACGGACTGAAGGGCAAGAAGGCTTGGACGTTCAGGACGAAGATGAAGGCGCCTGACAGAGAGCAGAGGGTGCTGACAGTGGCGAGCGACGGCACGGGAGACTTCTCAACGCTGCAGGGGGCGATGGACTTCATACCTGACTACCTGCAAGGCGAGAGCGAACGCAGAACGGTGAAGGTGAAGAAGGGCGAATACCAGGAGCTGGTGTATTTTCGCAATAAGAGCTACGTGACGATAGAGGGCGAGGGACGTGAGACGACCTTGGTGCATTACCCTAACAATGAGGTGTTTAACCCCCACCCTGCTGACATTAAGACGAACGAGGTGAAGGGCACCTTCCCATCACGCAGAGCGGCTGTGGCTGCTGACAACTGCGAGCATATGATATTCAAGGACATCACATTCAAGACGGACTGCACTGGACAGGCAGAGGGTTTTCTGCTGAACGGCGACCATAACTACGCTGATAATGTGGGGGTGATAGGTTCGGGCGATGCCCTGCAGGTGAATGGCAGCACATACTGGATGAACTGCTACATAAGCGGTCATGGCGACACGGTATTAGGAAGAGGACCATCGTTCTTCAACCACTGCACGCTGGTGAGCACGAGCACGTTTATGTGGATAAGGAACGGCGAGGAGAACCACGGCAATGTGTTTGTGAGTTGCACGTTCAAGGGTACTGGCAAGGGCACTTCTTTCCTTGCCAAGACATCGAGCAACAAGAACAAGAGTTACCCTCATCAGGAGGCTGTGCTGCTGAACTGCACCTTAGACAATGTGCCTGAGGCTGGCTGGAGCCACGAGGAGGAGGCACTGAAGACTGCCCACCTGTGGGAGTTTAACAGCGTGGATGTGAATGGCAAGCCTATCGACACCTCGAAGCGCAACCCTTACTCGAAGCAGCTGCACCCAGTGAAGGATGCTGAGCTGATAGGGAGGTATGCGGATGCGAAGTATGTGCTGGGGTGGTAACGAGGACGGGAACGGGTTCCGCGAAGCGCCTGAGCATCCGAAGGAGCGCAAGAACGGGAACGGTGGCTAAGAAAAAATAAGAAAGCTCAAAGCTAAAGGTTATCGCTTGAGCTGGGAGAAGTAGTCGGAGAGGGAGCCTTGGGGTATGCCATTCTGGATGAGGTAGTCGAGGCACTGACGGGCGAGGCGCGGTTTGCCCTGCTTGAGATAGAGGGAGAAGGCGGAGAGCTGGTAGCTCACGATGTCGTCGTCTTGAGAGAAGGGGTATTTCTTCTCTGCCTGTGGTTTTTCGATGGTGATGGCATGCTCTATGTCGTCAGTGGCTGCAGAGGTCATGTTGAGGCGAGTCTCCACCTCGCTGCGAACGGCATAGGGTTCGGAATCGTCAGGATAGACCTCGACAAAGCGGTTAGCCTGGTCGAAAGCCTCTGTGAGGTGACTGTCGTCGAGATTGGTATAGATGAGTCCCATGAGGGCATGACGATGTGTGGGCTCGATGGTGAGCACGCGCTCGTAGTCCTGACGGGCAAAGGGATAACGCTTAAGGTGGTGGTTGACATAACCCCGATAGTAGAGTGCCGTGAGGTTATAAGGCATGATGGCGAGGGCTGCATCGTAGGAGTCGAGTGCCTTGCCCCACTGGTCGAGGTCGATGTGCAGGGCTGCCTTACGCAGATAGAGTCGCACTGCCTTGGGGTGCTCCTTAATAAGACCCTCTATCATAGAAAGAGAATCACGCAACTCCTGCTGCGTCTGGGCATTGATGCCAGTGGCGAACACGAGTTGCGTGATGAGTATCAGTATAAGTCTGCGCATGAGGACTTATGCTTTTTTGATGAAATCGACAATCCATGCGCCGACTTCCTTAGTGCCATATTTTGCTCCACCCTCAACCTGTATCTCTGGAGTGCGGACATTCTGGTCGAGAGAGGCATCAACAGCCTTGCGGATGAGTGCGCCCTCTTCCTTGAGGTCGAAGTATTCATAGAGCATAGCAACAGAGAGAATCTGTGCGAGAGGGTTGGCAATGTTGAGTCCCTTACCCTGAGGCCATGAACCGTGGATAGGCTCGAAGACTGGTGTAGAAGAACCTGTAGAGGCTGATGGGAGCAAGCCCATAGAACCTGTGATGCAAGAGCCCTCATCAGTGAGGATATCGCCGAAGGTGTTCTCTGTTACCATAACATCGAAGAACTTAGGCTCCTGAATCATGCGCATAGCGGCATTGTCAACATACATGAAATCGGTCTCAACGTCAGGATACTGAGGAGCGAGCTCCTGAGCAATCTTACGCCACAGGCGTGATGAAGCGAGCACGTTAGCCTTATCGACCACTGTGAGGTGCTTGCGACGCTGACGGGCATACTGGTAGCCTACCTTGAGAATGCGCTCTACCTCAGGACGAGAGTAGTAGTTGGTGTCGAAAGCATCTTCCACACCCTCAGCGTTGGTGCCTGGCTCTTTCTTCTGTCCGAAGTACATGCCGCCAGTGAGTTCGCGGATGCAGATGAAGTCGGCACCCTTAACGATTTCGTCTTTGAGTGGTGACTTATGCACAAGGCAGTCGAAGGTGGTTACAGGACGGATGTTGGCAAAGAGTCCGAGCTTCTTACGCATAGCGAGCAGACCCTGCTCAGGGCGCACCTTAGCTGAAGGGTTGTTGTCAAACTTAGGGTCGCCGACAGAAGCGAAGAGCACTGCATCAGCAGCCTCGCACACCTTGAAGGTCTCCTCAGGGAATGGGTCGCCCACCTCGTCGATAGCATGAGCACCACAGAGGGCTTCCTTGTAACTTACCTCATGGCCGAACTTCTCTGCTACAGCAGACATGACAGCCACACCTTGTTCCATGATTTCTGGTCCGATGCCATCACCAGCCAGAACTGCGATATTCAATTTCATAACTATATGGTTTAATAAATTAAAGACGATACGCGAGCAGGGCTCGCTACGATACGTGGCAAAGCCACTACGATACGCTGCGCTACGATACGCGAGCATAGCTCGCTACGAAACTATAATCAAAAAAGGAGCGCCTCTTTCGAGATGCTCCTTTTTGATGTCGGGGTGACAGGACTCGAACCTGCGACAGCCTGGTCCCAAACCAGGAACGCTACCAACTGCGCTACACCCCGGATACACTTGTTTTTTCAAATGCGAGTGCAAAGGTACAAAGAATAATTAAGAATGAAGAATGAAGAATGAAGAATTTTCTCCATTTTAGCGTTTATTAACAATAGCCTCGCTGATGCGAGGACGAAACGCTGCGCTACGAAACGCAACCAAAGGTTGCTACGATACGTGGCAAAGCCACTACGATACGCGAGCAGAGCTCGCTACGAAAACGAAAACGAAAACCAAAAACCAAAAAAAAAGGCTCCTAACCTCACGGTCAGGAGCCCAAAGTCTAAAACCTAAATCTAATATTATTGAAAAAATTACTACTATTCTCAATACATTATTATAATGTTAGAACTGGAAGAAGTTCTTAGCGTTGTTGTAGCAGATGTCTTCAATCATCTGGTAAACGCGCTGCTTCTCGTAGCCCTCGAATGGTATGAGACCAGCCTCGATGTCATTGCCAACGAGGTTGCAGAGGGTGCGACGGAAGTACTCGTGACGTGGGTAAGAGAGGAACGAACGTGAGTCGGTCAGCATACCTACGAAGCGAGAGAGCAAGCCGAGCACTGAGAGAGCGTTCATCTGCTTCTCCATACCGTCCTTCTGATCGAGGAACCACCAGCCTGAACCGAACTGTATCTTACCAGCTACAGAGCCATCCTGGAAGTTGCCCAGCATGGTAGCGATAACCTCGTTAGCAGATGGGTTAAGACAGTAGAGGATAGTCTTAGCGAGCTTGCCCTCAGAGTTGAGTTCGTCGAGGAAGTGGCTCATAGCCTTAGCTGTGGTGAACTCGCCGATAGAGTCGAAGCCTGTGTCAGGACCGAGCTTAGCGAACATCTTAGAGTTGTTGTTACGGATAGCACCATAGTGGTACTGCTGTGTCCAACCTGAAGCATAGTCCATCTTGCCCTGCTCCTTCATGTAAGCATGCTTATACTTACGCTGCTCTTCAACGGTGAGAGCATTGCCAGCGAGAGCCTTCTTCATGATAGCATCAACCTCAGCATCAGTGTATGGCTCGTCATAGAACTCCTCGATGCCGTGGTCTGAGAGCTTACAACCCATAGACTCGAAGAAGTCGTGACGCTTCTGCAGAGCCTCATTGAGCTCAGCGAAGCCAGTGATGTTAACACCTGAAACCTCAGAGAGCTTCTTGATATAGTCACACCAGGTAGCAGCCTCGATGTTCATGCCAGCGTCAGGACGCCATGTTGGGAGCATACGAGTCTTGGCTGTTGGGTCTTCCTTAACCACCTTGTGCCACTCCAGAGAGTCAGCAGGGTCGTCAGTGGTGCATACAACCTCTACGTTATAGTGTTCCATCATGCCACGAGGACAGAAACGGTCCTCGTTCTTAATCATATCGTTACACTTGTCGTAGATTTCCTTAGCTGTCTCAGGGTTGAGGAGCTTATCGATACCGAAAGCAGTCTTGAGCTCGAGGTGAGTCCAGTGATAGAGAGGGTTACGGAAGGTGTAAGGCACTGTTTCAGCCCACTTCTCAAACTTCTCCCAGTCAGTGGTGTCCTTGCCTGTGCAATACTTCTCGTCAATACCGTTGGAACGCATAGCACGCCACTTGTAGTGGTCGCCCATGAGCCAAATCTGTGCAATAGACTCAAACTTCTTGTTCTCTGCTACCATCTGAGGGATGAGGTGACAGTGGTAGTCGATGATAGGCATCTTAGCCGCATGATTGTGGTAAAGATCCTTTGCGGTTTCGGTTTCCAGAAGGAAATCCTTGTCGTTAAACTTTTTCATATTTTTGTAATTAAGATGTAGTGATTATCTTAGATTTAATCGTAGGTGCAAATGTACGAAGAAAAGTTGAAAGTTGAGAGTTGAGAATTGAAAGTTATATTTTCTTTAAGATATTTTAACTCTAAACTCTAAACTGTAAACTCTAAACTACTCATACACATCCTCAATATCCATGAAGTCGTCAACATCCACTGCCCTGCTACAGCCATCGAAGTCTTCAGGCATGTCGAAGATGGCATCAGCCTTGTAAGGCAAAGCCTCGTTGGCATACACCTTTTTAATATAATAGGCATAGATAGGCAGAGCCATGGTGGCACCCTGACCCATAGCCATGGAGTCGAAGTGGATATCGCGATCCTCGCCACCTACCCACATACCGCTGACGAGGTCAGGCGTAACAGCCATGAACCAGGCATCGGAGTTACGGTTGGTGGTACCAGTCTTGCCACCCATCTGGGCATTGACGTTGTACTTGAAACGCAGACGGCTACCAGTACCTCCGTCAACCACCCCTTGCAGGAGGATGAGCATCTTGAAGGAAGATTCCTCAGAGATGACCTCATTGACACGAGGTTCGAAGTGAGCCACCACCTGACCGTTGCTATCCTCGATGCGAGTGACGAAGAGCGGAGCACAGCGTATGCCATGATTGGCAAAGGCAGTGTAGGCACTGACCATCTCGCCGACGGTGATGTCGCAAGGTCCGAGACACAAGGACATGGATGGGTGGATGTCAGGATTGATGATGCCATATTCATGCAACAGCTGAACAAACTGCTGAGGGTCGAGTTTAGACATGAGGTAGGCAGAAATCCAGTTGTTAGACTGAGCCAAGCCCCACTTGAGGGTAACACTCTGACCATAGCGAGAGTGAGAGGCATTACGTGGAGTCCAAGGTTTGCCAGCCACTATGTAGGTCTGCTGAACATTAGGGGCATAGTCGCAAGGCGAGAAACCGTTCTCCATAGCCAGAGAGTAGAGGAACGGTTTGATGGTAGAACCCACCTGACGGCGACCCTCCATCACCATGTCATACTGGAAATGGGTAAAGTCCAAGCCACCCACATAAGCCTTGACGGCACCAGTCTTAACATCCATGCTGCAGAAGCCTGCACGCAGGAAAGACTTGTAGTAGCGAATGGAGTCGAGAGGAGTCATCACGGTATCTATCTCGCCATTATAAGAGAAGACGGTCATCTCAGTCTTCTTCTTAAACGACTCACGAATCTCTTCCTCAGAATAGCCAGCAGCCTTCATGTTGCGATAGCGGTCGCTCTGCACGATGGAGCGATTGAGAATCTGTCGCACCTCCTTAGGTGTGAGCTGGTCAGTGAAGGGGGCATTAGGCTTATGACGATTCTCCCTATTAAAGGCAGGCTGCAGGTATTTAGCCACATGGGCATAGACAGCATCCTCAGCATACTGCTGCATGCGAGAGTCGAGGGTGGTGAACACCTTCAAGCCATCCTTGTATATATTATAAGGTGTACCGTCTTTCTTGAGATTCTTGTTGCACCAGCCATAGAGAGGGTCTTGCTCCCAGGCTATGGAGTCGATGACATACTGCACATTTTGCCATGAAGGATAGTTAGAGCGCTCAGGCTTGTTAGCCATAAGATAGCGACGCAGGAACTCGCGAAAATAAGGAGCTGTGCCATCCTTATGGTCAGTGCGATGGAACTTGAGTTCGATAGGTTTGGAAGCCGTCTCGACACACTGGTCGTGAGAGATGTAGCCAGCCTTCTCCATCTGTTGCAGAACCACATTACGACGCTCCTGACAACGCTGTTCGTGACGAACAGGATTGAAATAAGAAGGGTTCTTGCACAAGCCAATGAGCAGGGCAGCCTCCTCAAGGGTGAGGTCGGAAGGCTCCTTGCTGAAATAGGTGTTAGCAGCAGTCTTGATGCCCACGGCATTATGCAGGAAGTCGAACTGGTTGAGATACATCATCACGATTTCCTCCTTGGTGAAGTTGCGCTCCAGTTTGATGGCTATCACCCACTCTATGGGTTTTTGCAGCAGACGTTCAAAGGTACTGTGAGCCTTACCTGAATACAGCTGCTTAGCAAGCTGCTGGGTAATGGTGGAACCACCACCAGCACTCTGCTGACCCATGAGTCCGCGCTTGACGATAGCACGACTGAGGGCAATGAAATCGATACCAGAGTGTTCGTAATAGCGCACATCCTCTGTGGCAACAAGAGCCTGCACCACATAAGGGGAAATCTTGTCGAAGCTGACATGCACACGATTCTCCCTATCCTGGTTCCATGTGCCAATGACCTTGCCGTCAGCACTATATATCTGGGTGGCATACCTGTCGATAGGATTCTGCAAGTCCTCCATATCAGGCATGTAGCCTATCCATCCGTTCCAGATCAAGGTGAAGAGAACGAGCACCAGGAGCACTCCTGCTGCTATCATTTTCCAAAGAAAAAGTACGAATTTCCGTCTCATTTTAAATAAAAAACACTTCTGGAATGCAAAAATACAATAAAACTTTGAGAAAAATGCAGTTTTTAGAAAAAAAAATCTTAACTTCGCACTCAAATACTATTATTTATCTTTCAAACCGACAAATGGAAAAGCAAGATTTCGTAACCATCGCCAACCTATCAAAGGACGAGATAATGTACATGATAGCGATGGCGGAAGAGTTTGAGAAACACCCTAACCGTGAGCTACTTAAGGGAAAAGTAGTGGCTACCCTATTCTTTGAACCAAGCACCCGAACCAGACTGTCATTTGAAACAGCTGCCAACCGTCTGGGCGCACGAGTGATAGGATTCAGCGATGCCAAGGTGACCAGTACCACCAAGGGCGAGACGCTGAAAGACACCATACTGATGGTGAGCAACTATGCAGACATCATAGCTATGCGCCACTATATAGAGGGAGCAGCACAGTATGCCTCAGAGATAGCCCCGATACCTATAGTGAACGCTGGCGACGGAGCCCACATGCACCCCTCACAGTGCTTGCTCGACCTATACTCTATATACAAGACACAGGGCACACTGGAAAACCTGAACATCTATCTGGTGGGCGACCTGAAATATGGTAGAACGGTGCACTCGCTGATAATGGCGATGAGACACTTCAACCCCACCTTCCACTTTGTGGCACCTAAGGAACTGGCTATGCCTCAGGAGTATAAGCTATACTGCAAGGAGCACGGAGTGAAGTTTATAGAGCACACAGCATTCAACGAAGATGTGATAGCCGATGCCGACATTATCTACATGACACGAGTGCAGAAGGAGAGATTCTCAGACCTCATGGAATATGAGAGGGTGAAGAATGTGTACATACTCAACCGTGCCATGCTGGGCAAGACGAAGGAGAATATGAAGATTCTGCACCCACTGCCAAGAGTGAACGAGATAGCATACGACGTGGATGACGACCCACACGCATACTACATACAACAGGCGCAGAACGGACTATACGCCAGAGAGGCTATCTTCTGCAAATGTCTGGGAATAACGCTTGAGGACATTAAGAAAGACAAAACGATTATTAATTGAATTCTTGAACCAGCGCTTTAGCGCGTTTGAACCCCTTGAACTAGCGCTTTAGCGCGACTTGAACTAACAATCCCTATGAACAAGAAAGAACGCTTAGTGGCTGCCATAGAGAATGGCACCGTAATAGACCACATACCAGCAGAGAAGACCTACCAGGTGGCATCGCTGCTGAAACTCAACGAACTGACTGAGCCTATCACCATAGGTATGAACTACGCCTCAGCCAAGGTAGGTAAGAAGGGTATCATTAAGGCTACGAACAAACTCTTTACCAACGAAGAGATATCACGTCTGTCAGTAGTAGCGCCTAAGGTGGTGCTGAGCATCATCAAGGACTATGAGGTGGTGGAGAAGAAGATGGTGGAGACACCTGACGAGCTGCATGGTATAATAAGATGCACCAACCCTAAGTGCATAACCAATAACGAGCCGATGCTGACCTACTTCAGCGTGGACAAGATAGCAGGCACAGTGAGATGTCACTACTGCGATAAGGAACAGAATATAAAAAAGGTGGAGCTCTGTTAAGAGTCCCACCTTTTATTTTGGGGTTCACCTTGCGGTGATATGGAAACAGCCTTGCTTCACCTCATATTTTATGTGGCACCGCTTTGATTGGCGCATATCGCGAAGCACCTCGGAGAGAATCCACTTCAGTGTGTCGTTAGTAACAGCACGACGACGGTTTTGGTCAGTCTGCACCGTCTGGTAGCGATTGTAGCAGATATCAAACGTGGTGCCAAAACGGTGACAGGAATTATCGCTGGCATTCTGGTTATGACGGCGCAAACGAGCCACATCCTCCTCAGAACGAAGAACACTGGTGACGATAATCTGGTGAAGAGGCACACCTTTTACATATAGAGAGTCGAAGAAAGCCTTACCTATATCCTGCAACAGAATATTGGCGCGAGGCACCAGATAAGGGATGCTCTCCCTGAGTTTGTCAACATGGAAATAAGGGTTGGCTCCCACATACACCAGTTCCGACTTACGCTTCTCAGCATCGGCACGGTTCTGCACAGGCTTCACACCATACTTTCTTGCTGACACCAATTGCACCTCATTGCTATCAGGAAAGGCATCCTTGTAACTCGGTACAGAATTGATTCTATGCCACTTACGAGGTTTGGCCACACTCTTTGTTTCAGCCACCACAGCAACAGCTTCTTCCTTCTTTTCAGCCTTAACTTCTTCAGCCTTTTCAGCATCCTCAGCCTTAAGTTCTGGCACTGTATCAACCACAGCACTATCCTCCACTTGACTGAGTGAGATAGCCTTATCAGGAGAGGTGAAATCATGACCACAGCGATAGAGAGCCAACACTATCACTATGGCAGTAAAAATATGCAGATAACGTGTTTTTGTAATTTTCATAGTACAAAGTTACAAAAAAGTTTTCGTTTTCGTTTCCATTCTCACGAGAATTTTGTAATTTTGCAGAAAATATTGAAATGCGTCAAAAATAAGTGATAGAGAAGCATATAATATTAGAAGACATAGACCCCATAACCTTTTACGGTGTGAACAACTCGCACCTGCAGATGGTTCGTTCGCTCTATCCGAAACTTCGCATCATGGCTCGCGACAACGTGATACGCGTTTTGGGCGACGAGGAGGTGATGTGCCAGTTTGAGGAGGATATAGAGAAGATGCGTCGCCACATAATGAAGTATAACATCATTAATGAGGAGGACATTCTCAACATAACCAAGGGCGAGACCACCAAGGCTGATGCAGCAAAGGGAGTGGTGGTGTATTCTCTGTCGGGCAAACCCATCAAGAGCCGTTCAGCCAACCAGCAGGCTCTGGTCGATGCTTTTGAGAAGAAGGATATGGTGTTTGCCGTAGGTCCTGCAGGTACTGGTAAGACCTACCTCTCCATAGCCCTTGCCGTAAAGGCACTGAAAGAGAAGACGGCAAAGAAGATAATACTATCGCGCCCAGCAGTGGAGGCTGGCGAGAAACTCGGTTTTCTGCCTGGCGACATGAAGGATAAGATAGACCCCTATCTGCAACCCCTCTATGACGCTCTGGAGGATATGATACCACAGGTGAAGTTGCAGGACATGATGGATAAGCACATCATACAGATAGCACCGCTTGCCTTTATGCGAGGCAGAACGCTGAGCGACGCTGTGGTGATACTTGATGAGGCACAGAACACCAGTCCTGCACAAATACGAATGTTCCTCACACGCATGGGATGGAACACCAAGATGATTATCACTGGCGACATGACACAGGTGGACTTGCCACGAGGGGTTAAATCGGGCTTACGCGATGCCATCGACACACTGAAGGATATCAGCGACATAGCCATAATCAACTTCAACGACAAGGATATAGTGCGCCACAGACTGGTGACAAAGATAGTCAACGCATTCAAGGCTAAGGAAGAAGAAACAAAAAATCAAAATACATAAGAGACAATGAACAAAGCATTAACATCTACGGAATTCAAATTCCCAGGACAGACAGCCGTTTACCACGGCAAGGTACGTGACGTTTACACCATCAACGACGACATCATGGTGATGGTAGCTACAGACCGCATCAGCGCCTTCGACGTAATACTGCCTAAGGGCATACCGTTCAAGGGTCAGGTGCTCAACCAGATTGCGGCTAAGTTTCTTGATGCTACTAAGGACATCTGTCCTAACTGGAAACTCGCTACCCCAGACCCACAGGTTACAGTGGGACTGAAGTGTGAGGGATTCCGCGTAGAGATGATTATCCGTGGCATACTCACTGGTAGCGCTTGGCGTGACTATCAGAAGGGTGTAAGAGAGATTTGTGGCGTGAAACTGCCTGAGGGAATGCGTGAGAACGAGCGTTTCCCAGAGCCTATCATCACCCCTACCACAAAGGCTGACGAGGGTCATGACCTCAACATATCAAAGGAAGAGATTATTGCTCAGGGCATTGTGTCAAAGGAGGATTACGAGGTGATGGAAGACTACACCCGCAAACTCTTTGCACGTGGTCAGGAGATAGCTAAGAAGCAGGGTCTCATACTGGTTGATACCAAGTATGAGTTTGGCAAGCGCGACGGCAAGGTTTACCTCATCGACGAGATTCACACCCCTGACTCTTCACGCTACTTCTATGCTGAGGGCTATGAGGAGAAGTTTGCTAAGGGCGAACCTCAGAAGCAGCTCTCCAAGGAGTTTGTGCGCCAGTGGCTCATAGAGCACAACTTCATGAACGAGCCTGGACAGACCATGCCAGAGATTACTGATGAATATGCTGAGTCAGTGGCTGAGCGCTACATAGAGCTCTATGAGCACATCACAGGCGAGAAGTTTGACCGAACCACAGACCAGAGCGACATCAACGCTCGCATAGAGAAGAATGTCAGCGAGTATCTGAAGACCCTCTAAACAAGACAAGTGTACACACAAGAGACCATAAAGCCTTATTCTGAGGAAGGCGAGAAGAAAGCACAGGTGGAGGCTATGTTTAACAACATCGCCCCCACCTATGACACTCTCAACCACCGTCTCTCTTGGAACATCGACCGTCTGTGGCGCAACACTGCCATCAAGGTGCTTGCCAAGATGAAGCCTCAGCGCATTCTCGATGTGGCAACAGGCACAGGCGATTTTGCTATCCTTCAAGCTGAGCATCTCAAGCCTCAGCATATCACGGCGACAGACATAGCCGAGGGAATGATGGCGATAGGCAGAGAGAAGGTGAAGCAGAAGGGATTGAGCGAGGTCATAACATTCGCGAAAGAAGACTGTACCGCTCTCTCCTACCCCACAGGGTCGTTTGATGCTGTAACCTCAGCCTTCGGAATACGTAATTTCCAAGACCTTGAGAAGGGACTCTCTGAAATGTGCCGAGTGCTCAAGCCCAAGGGCACACTCTGCGTTATAGAGCTCACCACCCCAGTGAGTTTCCCCATGAAGCAACTGTTTGGCATCTATAGCAGCATGGTGCTTCCTCTCTATGGTCGCCTCATCAGCAAGGATGCCTCAGCCTACACATATCTCAATAAGAGCATCGCAGCCTTTCCACAAGGTGAGACGATGGTTGAGATACTCAAGAAGGTGGGCTTCCGCAAGGCTTCGTTCCGCAGACTCACCTTTGGCATCTGCACACTTTATCTTGGAGTGAAATAGTTCAAGGGTTCAAACGCTTCGCTGGTTCAAAAAAGTTCACAAACATGAAGAAATTTGGTATTATAGGCTATCCTCTCGGCCACTCTTTCTCGCCTGGATATTTCAACGAGAAGTTTAAGAACGAGAATATCGACGCCGTATATGAGAAGTATGAGCTCCCTGTCATAACTGATATTCAGGGCATGCTCGACTACACCCCAGAGTTGTGTGGTTTCAATGTCACCATACCTTATAAGGAGAAGGTGATGTCATACCTCGATATGGTGTCGCCTGAGGCTCGTGCCATAGGTGCCGTAAACGTGGTGAGGGTGACACGCAAAGAGAATGGTCAGCCCTATCTCGAGGGATTCAACAGCGACATAATCGGTTTCACTCGTAGCATACAACCCCTCCTGCAACCTCTCTTTCACAAGAAGGCGCTCATCTTGGGCACTGGTGGAGCGAGTAAGGCTGTAAACTACGGACTGCATCAGTTGGGGCTCGACACTCTGCTCGTGAGCCGTTATCATAAGAACGACACCATAACCTACGAACAGGTTACCCCTGAACTGCTTCAGGATTACACCGTGATAGTAAACTGTACACCTAAGGGTATGTCGCCTCATTTCGACGAGTGTCCCGACCTGCCTTATGAGGCTCTCACCCACCACCATCTGCTCTTTGACCTTATATATAACCCTGACGAGACACTCTTCCTCAAGAAGGGCAAGGAGCAAGGGGCAGTAACCAAGAACGGACTCGAAATGCTGTTGCTGCAGGCTGAGGCAGGATGGGAAATATGGAATAAATGATTTCAGTAGAAGGATTAAAAGTTGAGTTTGGCGTTAAGCCGTTGTTCACGGATGTTTCGTTCGTGATAAACGAGCGTGACCGTATCGCTCTTGTAGGTAAGAACGGTGCTGGCAAATCGACTATGCTCAAAATCCTTGCTGGCATCAAGACCCCCACCGCAGGCACCGTTTCAGTGCCCAACGACTGTACCATAGGCTATCTGCCCCAGGTGATGAACCTACAGGATGACACCACCGTTCGCGAGGAGACCCGCAAGGCGTTTGCCGATGTGGATAAGATGAAGGCTAAGGTGGACCGTCTGCAGAAGGAGATGGAGGAGAGGACCGACTACGAGTCTGACTCCTATATGGAGCTGGTGGAGCGTTTCACTATGGCTCATGAGCGCTATATGATGATGGGGGCTGAGAGTCGCGAGGCTGAGATGGAGCGCACACTTGTGGGTCTGGGTTTCGAGCGCACAGATTTCGACCGTCCCACCTCAGAGTTCTCTGGTGGCTGGCGCATGCGTATCGAACTTGCCAAGCTGCTCCTTCGCCATCACGACGTGGTGTTGCTCGACGAGCCCACCAACCACCTCGACATCGAATCTATACAGTGGTTGGAGCAGTTTCTCGCCACCAGTTCTCAGGCTGTGGTACTCGTCAGTCACGATCGCGCGTTTATAAATAATGTGACCAATCGCACTCTCGAGATATCCTGTTCACACGTCATAGACTACAGGGTGAAGTACGACGAATACGTCGTTCTGCGTAAGGAGCGTCGCGAACAGCAGCTTCGTGCCTACGAAAACCAGCAGAAGGAGATAGCCGACACCAAGGCGTTCATAGAGCGTTTCCGCTATCAGGCTACCAAGGCGGTGCAGGTGCAGCAACGCATACGTCAGTTGGAGAAGATTGTGCCCATTGAGGTAGATGAGGTGGACAACTCCGCCCTGCGTCTGAAGTTTCCTCCCTGTCTGCGCTCAGGCGACTACCCCGTCATCTGCGATGAGGTGGGCAAGACCTATGGCGAGCACAACGTGTTCCATAACGTCAACCTCACCATCAAGCGTGGCGAGAAGGTAGCCTTCGTGGGTAAGAACGGCGAAGGCAAGTCCACCCTCGTCAAGTGTATCATGAACGAGATACCTTTTGACGGCACACTCAAGGTTGGTCACAACATCCAGATAGGCTATTTCGCCCAGAATCAGGCACAGCTGTTGGATGAGAACCTCACCGTGTTCGAAACCATCGACAATGTGGCTCGTGGTGAGATACGCCTGCGCATCAAGGACATCCTCGGTGCCTTCATGTTCGGAGGCGAAGAGAGCGACAAATACGTCAAGTTCCTCTCAGGTGGCGAACGCTCGCGCTTAGCTATGATTCGTCTGTTGCTTGAACCTGTCAATTTCCTTATCCTCGACGAGCCCACCAACCACCTCGATATGGTGAGCAAGGATGTGCTCAAAGAAGCCATCAAGGCTTTCGACGGCACCGTCATCGTGGTGAGCCACGACCGTGAGTTCCTCGACGGACTCGTTGATAAGGTATATGAATTTGGTGGTGGAATGGTGCGCGAACACCTCGGTGGTATCTACGACTACCTGCGCACCAAGAATGCACAGACCATCAGTGAGGCAATCGACTCACCCCTACCCCCTCTCTTTGATAGAGGGGAACAAAGTGCAACTACCAAGTCTAAAGGTAATACCTCCCCTCTATCCAAGAGAGGGGCTGGGGGTGAGTCTCGCAAAGCTGACAAGGAAGGGGTCTCCTACGCAGAGCGCAAAGCCGAGCAGAAGAAGAATAACCGAATAGAGAAGCGTCGCAAGGAACTCGAGCAGAAGATAGACCAGCTCGAACAACGCAAGGCCGAACTCGACACCCTGCTCATGCAACCCGATAACGCCGCCAACATGCAGATGGTCAATGACTACACCGCTCTGCAAGCCGAACTTGACAAATTGGAAGAAGAATACTTCTCCTTGTAACGGGAACGTTAACGTTAACGGGAACCCCTTTGAACCAGCGCGAAGCGCGACTTGAACTTTTGAACCCTTTGAACCTTTGAACCACTAAAATATGCCATTAAGATTACCCGATAACCTACCAGCCATCAAGTTGCTGGAAGACGAAAACATCTTCGTCATCGACGAGACACGCGGTCATTCACAGGACATCCGTCCGCTGAAGATTGTGGTGCTCAACCTCATGCCACTTAAGATAACCACCGAAACAGACCTCATACGTCTGCTCTCCAACACCCCGTTGCAACTTGACATCACCTTCATGAAACTCAAGTCGCACACCTCAAAGAACACTCCTATCGAACACATGAAGCAGTTCTACATCAACTTCGAGGAACTGCGCAACCGTAAGTTTGACGGCATGATTATCACAGGTGCTCCTGTTGAAGACAAACCCTTCGAGGACGTCACCTACTGGGATGAGATAAGTGGCATCTTCGACTGGGCTCGCACACATGTCACCTCCACCTTATATATATGTTGGGCAGCTCAGGCAGCACTCTACCATTTCTATGGCATCGAGAAGCACATGCTGCCCAAGAAGCTTTTTGGTATCTTCCCTCAGAACATCAACCCCGACGAGGCAAACAAACCCCTCTTCCGTGGTTTCGATGACAAGTTTAATATGCCCCAGAGTCGCCACACCGAGATTAACTCCGAAGACGTGCTCGCCATCCCCGATATCACCGTCCTCGCTGAGTCGCCCCTCTCTGGCATCGGCATAGCAGCAGCTCGTGAAGGCAGAGAAATCTTCGTCACTGGTCATCTGGAGTACAACCCCGACACCCTCGACAACGAGTACAAACGCGACAAGGGCAAGCGTGACGACGTTGATTTGCCAAAGAACTATTACATCGACGATGACCCCGAGAAGGGACCTAACGTCACCTGGCGCGCCCATGCCAACCTGTTCTATCATAACTGGGTCAACTACTACGTTTACCAGAAGACACCTTACGACATCAACCTCATAAACTGATAAAAGTCAAGGCGAGACGAGGTAATCTGTTAATAAACGCTAAAAACAGAAAAACTTTCAACTCTCAACTTTCAACTTTCAACTTTTATTAGTACCTTTGCACTCGCAATTCGCAAAACGGATGCACCCTTAGCTCAGTTGGTAGAGCAACTGACTCTTAATCAGTGGGTTCAGGGTTCGAATCCCTGAGGGTGTACAAAGCAGAAGAAAGCAACCATGAAAGATGGTTGCTTTTTTTATTGACCTATACCATAATACAATCATTACCACATCCATCAAATGGAACATAATTATCTCTTTATCACCTTCAAGCTTCTGGGCGCCCTCGGTCTGCTCATCTATGGCATGAAGGCAATGAGTGATGCCCTGCAGAAGATGGCTGGACCACAGTTGCGTCATGTACTCTCGCGCATCACCACCAATCGTTTCACTGGTATGCTCTCAGGTGCATTTGTCACCTGTGCCGTGCAGTCGTCGTCAGCCACCACCGTCATGACCGTTTCCTTCGTGTCAGCTGGACTGCTCACCCTCGCCCAGGCAATCTCCGTCATCATGGGTGCCAACATCGGTACTACCCTCACCGCATGGATTATGTCATTGGGCTATAGCGTAGATTTGACCACCGTGGTCTATCCAGCCTTCTTCATAGGCATACTGCTCATCTACACCAGTCGCCACCGCATAGTGGGCGACTTTCTCTATGGCATCGCCTTCATGTTCCTCTCGCTCGTCATGCTGAGCACGGCTGGAAAGGAGATGGACCTGGAGCATAACGCTTCGGTAGTCAATTTCTTTAGTTCCTTCGACACAGGCAGTTATTTCACCATTATCATCTTCCTTCTCATCGGCACTATCATCACCTGCATAGTACAATCATCAGCAGCCGTCATGGCAATCACCATCCTGCTTTGTTCTACTGGTGTGTTGCCTATCTATCTGGGCATAGCCCTCGTCATGGGTGAGAATATCGGTACCACCGCCACTGCCAACCTTGCAGCCCTTGGTGCCAACCTTCAGGCACGTCGTGCAGCCCTTGCCCACCTGCTCTTCAATGTCTTTGGCGTCATCTGGGTATTGTGCGTCTTCTATCCCTTTGTCGATACCATCTGTAGCATCGTGGGCTACGACCCCACCCAGAGCGGTCAGCGCGCCCTTCTGCCTGTGGTACTCTCTATGTTCCACACCTGCTTCAACGTCACCAACACCGCCATCCTCATAGGTTTCATTCCCCAGATGGAGAAAGTGGTATGCCATCTGTTGCCTGAGAAGAAAACCAGCGAAGGCGCTGACGACGAGTTCCGTTTGCAGTATATACATGCCAACCTCGTCCAGACCCCTGAAATCTCCGTCCTGCAGGCACAGAAGGAAACCGCCCGCTTTGCCCAGTACGTACAGCAGATGTTCGGCATCGTCAGGAATATGCTCGACCAGCAAGACCCCAAAGAACTTACCCGTCTCTATGAGAAGGTAGCCCATCAGGAGGAAGTAACCGATAATATAGAGATGGAGATAGCCAAGTATCTTGAGCATGTCAGCAACGACCACCTTAGTGACGATACTAAGGGTAAAGTGCGACAGATGCTACGTGAGATAAGCGAGCTCGAGAGCGTCGGCGATGCCTGCAGCAATCTGGCACGCATCCTTTCGCGTCATCCCGAACTCATACACGAGCACGCCCGTCATTTTCATTCCTCCCTTGTCAGCATGATGGAAGTTACCGACAAGGCGCTCACCCAGATGAACATCGTTATGAATGGCTCACTCCGCAATTGCTACATAGGAGATACCTATCGTCTGGAGCACGACATCAACGATATGCGACGCAAACTCAAGAAAGACAACATACGTGCCGTTGATGACCATGAATACGACTATGACCTCGGCACCTACTACAACGACTTCATCAACGAGTGCGAGAAGCTCGGCGACTACGTTGTCAACGTCGTTCAGGCACGCTTCGGAGTGTAGTCGCCCTGTCCTTTCCTGTACCTTATAAATAACAGTACCGCTATCAGCAATACGCATCCGAAGGCGAGCGATATCCACGCATTCTTATTGAATCCAGCCACCAGGAAGGTGAAGAACGACACCACAGCCACCGTCATGGCATAAGGCAGCTGGGTGGTCACATGGTTCAGGTGCACACACTGTGCACCAGCCGACGACATTATGGTCGTATCTGATATTGGCGAGCAATGGTCGCCACACACTGCGCCAGCCATGCAGGCAGATATTGAGATAATCATCAGCTCAGGGTCAACCCCCTGGAAACATGACACCACTATAGGAATGAGAATGCCGAATGTGCCCCATGAAGTGCCAGAGGCAAATGCCAGTCCCACAGCCACCACAAATATGCATGCAGGCAGGAATCCCCACATTTCGCCAGCCACGTTCTGCATCGTTTCAGCCACATAGGTAGCCGCTCCCAGACTGTCAGTCATACTCTTCAGCGTCCATGCAAACGTCAGTATCAGCATCGCAGGCACCATCTGTTTGAAACCCTCAGGCAGACAGTCCATACACTTGCTGAACGACAGCGACTGACGCAATATGTAATAGGCAATGGTAATCATCAGTGCCACCGACGAACCCATCACCAGTCCCACCGAAGCATTACTCTCGGCAAACGCCATAGCAAAACTCTTGCCCTCGAAGAATCCTCCAGTATATATCATACCTATCACACAACCTATCACCAGACACACCACAGGGAATATCAGGTCAGCCACCCTCCCCTTCTTTGCAGCCTTCTCATCCACCTCGGCTATTTGTCGTCTTCTGCCTGAGGTAAACAGGTCGCCGTTCATCGCATTCCTCTCGTGCACCGCCATCTGGCCGAAATCCACCTTCATCAGCGTTATCAGCACTATCATCAGCAGCGACAGCAAAGCGTAGAAATTATAAGGAATAGACTGCACAAAGATGCTGATGCCATTCTCACCCTTCACAAATCCCGACACTGCAGCAGCCCATGACGATATAGGCGCAATGATACATATCGGAGCCGCTGTCGAGTCAATCAGGTATGCCAGCTTGGCACGGCTTATCTTGTGCCCGTCAGTCACAGGGCGCATCACCGATCCCACCGTCAGGCAGTTGAAATAGTCGTCTATGAATATCAGGCATCCCAACAGCATCGTCGATAGCTGAGCCCCCTCACGCGTCTTGATGCGCTTGGCAGCCCACGCACCGAATGCCGCCGAGCCCCCCGTGCGGTTCATCAGTTGCACCATAGTGCCCAGAATCACCAAGAACACCAGTATGCCCACATTCCATTTGTCAGCCAGCACACTCATCACGCCCTCAGGCAGCAACTGATTCAGTCCACCCACAGCGTCAAACTCAGCATTCAGCAGGGCACCCGTCAGCATACCCATCAGCAGCGAGCTGTACACCTCCTTCGTTATCAGTGCCAGCGAAATCGCTATTATGGCAGGCGACAGTGCCCATATAGTATTCTTCACAGGCATGTGTTCTATGCCCACAGCATAGCCTAACCATGCCCAAAACAGCACCACCACAGTCAGTGCCGCAAACGTCAACTTACGCTTCTTCTCCAATTTCTTAGGTTGTTTTTCAGTTTTCTCTGTATGCAAAAGTACAACAAAGAATTCTTACATCCAAACTTTTCTTGAAATATTTTTCCTTTCCTCCAAATTTTAAGGGGGGAATAAAAGGGTAAAGACAACTATTACAA
Source organism: Prevotella sp. (assembly GCA_016290975.1). Classification (GTDB taxonomy): domain Bacteria; phylum Bacteroidota; class Bacteroidia; order Bacteroidales; family Bacteroidaceae; genus Prevotella. The sequence continues at coordinate 33,137 of JAEEVS010000058.1, forward strand.
CTATTAACAACCTATAGAGGTCAGTTTTGCAAACCAGCAGAACTGTAGGTAAATATTAAATGCACCACTCAACTGTGTTCTACCATAGGTCTGCTTTTCATGAATTCATTGGTGACCTCGTTTCTTGCTTCAAAGAACTTCTGAAGTACTGACTTCAAGTAAAACTCATAATGCGGAATCTGAGGAATAAAAATGATGGTCGTAGTGCTGTGCACCGTCACCAGGTTCTCCTTTTCATCTATGTTATATATCGTTGTCACGTCGCAGCACTTATTAGCCTCATTTATAATGCGCCTCAATTCAGAGAATCCATCGATATCCTCAATGTCATGACTCAGCCAAAGGTAGAGACGTATAACTATCATCTGTGCATCATTAGAAACATATATAGTAAAGACTGCTCCTTGAAACATAAAGTCTATGCGTTTTTCTTCCTCTGTATAGTTATATTGGCACCCCAGTCTGGTTAGTGCATCCTTCACTAACTCTACAGTGCCATAATCATCCGTCTCCGTTTCTTTCTCCTCCTTTCCTTCCTCTGTTTTCTCAACTTCTTTCACACACTCTTCATCCTCCAATTCCTCCTTCTTCTGTTCTTTTCTGGAATTGTAGAAATACATCAGCATAGCGCCAACGAACAATCCAATCAAGACACCTAACGTCATAATCTATCCTCCTTTTTTATAATATTAATACCACAGATTCATGTCAAGTTTCGCCTCCACCTCATTCTCTATGCTGTCAGGCAAAGCAGGAAAGAAATCATAGCCTGTAATTCTCTCCACCTGGTCTATAGAGTTATAGTATAAATCCCTTTTCTTGTTACCATCAGTATTCCTTACTATGAAGCCGAAGCCCTTGGGAGTACCATTCAAACACAGCACCACCTTAAAGAAAGCCTCAGGCACATACACTTGGTTATACCCTATCGTTTCATGTTCCCTGTTAAGATAGATAGGACCGCACACTATATAAATATCACCGAACTTACGAGCCCATCTACGGCAATCTATCTCTATGCTGTTCCACAGTCCACTGTTCAGACTTGCATTCTGTGGGCATACATTGGCAAGAGAGAATGATTCATACATAGCCTCAGCATCCCACTTGTTGTCACCAGCAGGGCACATGTGTCCACGTGACCATCCACTACCACGATAATCATCAAGCGTAGCACGAGGTGAAGGAAGTTCCTCTTCTTCATGGAAATTCTGCATGCGATGATACGGTCCATCCGTATGCTCCCCTGTCAGATGCCAAGCCACCCAGTTAGGGCACTTCGTACTGCTGTTATAGGATATGGAATAGTATTGTTTATCAATCCTTATCTCCCCCTCTATAGGAGAAGGAGTTTCAATCCTGACAACCTCTTCTTCAGCCTCCTCCACCTTCGCCTCACGCCTTTGGGCGCAGGAAGTCAGAGAGAGAATGATTAGCAATATGAATAATTTTATCCTTTGTTTATACATCCTCTTATTTATTTTTGTTATCATTTTATACTATTTTTAGTGTTTATCTTGTGATTGACATATTACAACTTCCTTTATCTTCTTATGGAAATAGGGAATATAAACATTCTCAATCCATATTTTATCATTAGCAAAATAAGATAGCAATAAATATGATTGAGGAAGTGCTTTGATTTCTAAAATATCACGCCCTTCATATGTAGTTAAATACTTATCTCTTTCTTTTGATAATTTAGAATACTTTACACTACCTGAAATTTGTTTCATCATTGGTATGTTGGATGCAGAAAGGAGCATAGCTAGAAAAATACATACCACTTTCATGTATGAAAACGTGAAAAGCGATTTCTTGTACATGTGATTCATCACCAATGTTATTAGAATTGCGAAATATACCTCTGGTACAAAATACGAACGTAAGGGACCAGAATCCTTGAAACAGATATACATGATAAAACCATCTAATACAAATGTCATACATAAAACAACAATTGTAATTACTAAACGTTTCCTGCTCAATTCATCATTACACTCTAGCCGTGTCGCAATTGGTAAGAGACAAATCGTGCACAACACAAAAGGAACAAACTCGGAAAAACGATACGACATTGAGTCAATAAATGACATATTTTCTTCCATTACTTTTGATTGCGTCTCTGCTTCCAGTCTGATATAATTTCCTGGTGCTATAATATTTAATGTAGCGAATAGGCCAAGCAGTATTATAACCGTTAAAAAATATTTGTCAACTGATTTACGAAGAAGGACATTGTATATTATCAAACCTGAAAATGCATACAAAATGAAATCCAACTTGCTTCCACCTATGATGAAAGTAAGTAGAAACATTCCTCCCCACTGGATATATGATGGTTCCTTTTTGATATTATGATAAAGGGAATAAAAAAACAATAAGAATGACATTTCTGAAACATATGTTATGTTAGCACATATCCAGAAACGAATCTCGGCTTCACCTTTTGTACATATAAACAAAAAAGCTAAAAGATATAAAGAACAAACTAGATTCTCTCGATGTGATAATCTCGTATAAGTGCGAAGAAAAAACACTAGCGAAAAAAAAAGTAATAAGATGGAAAAAATGTTACCTACGAAAGGCATATAGGAGGACTGTATAGCATGTGGCAATGATGCCAAAAAAGTATGAGTATATGATCCCTCCCAATGTAACCAATGATATAATTGATAACCCCAAAAGCCATGATTGCTTACATTGGCTCCGAACCAGTAGTCATCACATGCATACACATTGAAATATGCTACAGGTAAGTACCAACATAAAAACAATACACCAGCAATAATTATTGATATATTTATAGTATTATATTTCACCAATAGTAATCCTTTTAATAAGGATGTCAAGGGACTTAGCCCATGACATCCTCCATAAAACAATTCATCTACTAGAGTAATGTGACCTGTGAGAATAGTGTGAGCGGTGGGATTGACGTCCATTCGCCTTGGCTACTCCGCAAATCGGTTTCTCTAGGATGAGAGACTGTTCCTGTTTTACAGTTGTAATCTCATTAACGTCAAGCACCTTAGCTACCAGAGTTTTGCCAAGATCTGACGCATAACTTGATACTGTGATTAAAACAGAAACCATAAGAAATAGTACTCTTTTCATAAAACCTTTTTTTTAGGGTTAAACATTAAGATTGCTATCTCAAACATGGGCATATGCCACAATGTCTTCTCTAATAGGACTTATGTGTGAACTGTGGTATTCCTTATTTGAAGCAAATAGCCCTCCGCATTTTGTTTGGAGTTTACATCCCACACATTCTGGAAGATACACATCTTTCCATTCAGATATTGCCTTAACTGCAAATGCTCTTATTTCAGGTGTAAGGACACACAACTGGGCATTGAATATGTACGTGCGTATTCCTCTGTTACTTAATAATAAAACGGCTTCTTTTAGTTCATTATTATAATCATAGGGGTCTATCCACAATTCGTCAATGTTTTTATTGGCATTTCCGGTCGTCTCCATTTGCATGAAAGCCACTTGACTTACAAAGGGGAAATTATGGTATATGTAATCAGCCAATTGTGGTAATCTGCGATACGTTTGTTTGTGAATAACAATTCGCAATCCTATTCGCTGATTAAATAAAGCCAGATTATATAGACCTTTTACTGTCTTATAGAATGTATTCGCTCCTACAATGCGATTATGTTCTTTTGCTATATCAGAAAAGATGGGAATATCTACTTGCAAATCATGATGCTTACACCTTGCTAGTTCAAGTGCAAAACTTTTATCTGCAAACTTAACTCCGTTAGTTAACAGACTAATTGCTGCTTCCGGATGGTATTTCTGAATTTGTCGAATAAGCTTGAAGAGCTTATTGCCGATTAGCGTAGGTTCGCCACCTGTAATGCCAATTTCACGAACATCTCCCTTCATTAAGGATATAAGTTTGAGATTGAGAGTGGTTTTATCTTCTTCCGACACAATAGGAGGCTGTGGACACATTTTACAACATTGATTGCATCTTCCTGTAGCAAATATAGCATTATGCTCCGAACAACTCTCATAAAGAAAATCTATTTCACCATTTTTTTTAATTAGTAAAACGTCCCCTTCCTCAAATTCTCTTAGCTGTAGCTCTTCAATAATACAGGCTTTGCCTCTTCCTTCGATTAATTTATTGGTTATTACAGCTGCATAACCCCAAGGGACACTTTTCAACTCACTCTGAACAAGAATTTCATCTCTGCGATGGAATATATTCTTGTTCTTATGGGTAACGCGACCTATAATGTCCTCATCTACATTGTATGTCGAACAAACTATTTGCTTCATTAGTTTAATTTATCCAAGACCAAAATATACTGTTTAACTCTGGATCATTCCTTTTTATTAATTCAAACAGGTAATGCATAATCGCAGTGTTCTTTTTACACATATCATTTGTAGGCCGATGTCCAACTATATCACCTTGTTCAGAATAGTTCCTAACAGGGTCAGCTCCGCAATATGGTTGGAAAACGCACTCAGAACACATAGGCAAACACTCTGTACAAGCATTTTGAATGATATAGTGCAGTTTCTCTCCGTTGAACATCGATTGATAGCAGTCCTCATTCACATTGCCCAACTTGAAATAGAAGTCCTTGAAACGTGCCATCATTCGTCCTTCATCGGCAACATAGACATTGCCGTCCCAGTCATAGATTACGCCAGCAATTCCCACTCCTGCTGGTGACTGTAAATCAACAAACCCTGTTGCAAAAGGCGTAAGGATTCTTTTTAGTAACAATGCAGTATACCCTTCAACAAAGAATATCCCTTTTCTGTTTAGGTCTATTATATAATCTAATCCCTCCTTGAAATTAATTATAAAGTCCTCTACGGGGTAAGAAATCTTTTCTTTGTATTGCTTGGCAAAACCATAAGGATTCAAAGCTCTTAGAAAGATACTGTCAAATCCCATTCTAACGTATTCGTCTATAATTTCTTTAAAGTGCCCAAGACTATGTCTGGAAGTTGTCATTAATGCCGAAACACTATATTTACCTGAAATCTCCCGTATCATACCAAGATTTTCTTCAAACCTCTCGTGGGTGCGAGTCGTATCTTGTAGAGGGCGATTAGCATTGTGGATACCCTTAGGACCATCAAGCGATGTAGAAATGGCACATTTATGTTTTTTCAAGTATTTTACCTTGTCTGGGGAAAGTAAAGTAACATTGGTGCATATCACAAAACTTAATTTCCTCTGTTTAAATAGGTTTTGCCATTCAGCCTCTTCTATTATATATTTGACCAGATCAAAATCAGTAGAAGGGTCTCCACCTTGGAATTCAATTTTTATATATGGAGAAGGAGATTTAAATATAGTCTTTACAACATTTTTTGCAGTATTCTTACTCATGTCGGATGAATGATCATCCATATTCTTGCGTGCGACCTGACAATATATGCAACTGGAATTACATCGCAAGGTAGGTACGACCATATGAAGACTAGTAAACTCTCTTAAGATACTTTTCTTAGTTCTATATTTAGTCGCCAGCATATTTACCACATCCTCCACATTGTCTGTCGTGGCTATCTGTTTTGATGCAATGTTCTTAAAAACCTCTGACTCTGTATTTAATCTTTTTTCTACAAATAGTTCAAAATCCTCGTTACTCAGAAATACATACTCGCCAACATCATTGGTGATTAAAACTTCGTTTTTATTAAAACGATTAAAACGGAAGGGCAACAATGTGTATTCTGACATTTTTATCTGGCTGAATAATGTGAGCTATGGGAACTGTGGGATTGATGTGAAATATGACTTGATGAATAGTGAGAAGAATGAGAAGCGTGAGTGGATGAAAAATGAGATGTATGACCACCATCACCATAATCTCCAGTACCAGAATTGTCTTCAGAACTTCCTCCATCCGCATCGCTATCATCAGGATTACCTTCTGGATATTTTTTTTCGTTAGTCTTTGTATTGTCGCCTAGGTCATAAGGGTCGTCAGTGGAGCAGCTATACAATAGTCCTAACATCTGGAACGGTCTTAAAATTAAACCTCTAGAATCTTGTTCTTCAATTTTCTTATTATTTTGAGTAAAAGAAAGGCAAAACAATATAAAACCCACAATTGGATATAATAATTTTTTCATTGTGATATAGGTTTAAAAGCCTCCTCTACAATTAGGTCACGAATATGGCCAAATTGAAGAGTAGTATTATAACGAATTTGTTGGTCTATGAGTTCATTGCAGAACATCTTAACGTCCCCTTCAGAAATAACATTATTATCTTTTGACTCAAATACAACGTTTACTATATTGCCTGTGGACTGCTGATGAACATAGAAACGGTCTGTAAACTTATAGCAAGCTGCAACAATCGCTTCCTTAGCATATAAAGCGAGATCAACCACAACTTGAAAATTGTGATTGTCTATTTTTGATATTGGAATTTTCATATCATGCATAATCTTTTACTTTGAGTTCTAATATCATCAATATGACTATTATCGTTTCTAATCCATTACTACCTCGTTAATTGTCAAGGATTGCAGTCTGACACCTATAATCTTGAGTACTGATGAAATGTTCTCAGATATTGGTGTGAGGCTGAAGTATTGTGGATAAGTAGCCTTCCATGCTTGTTCCTCCTCCGCATCAGTGTGGATAAAGAGGAAACTTCCCTGTTGTGTGGTGACAGCTGACGTCCTTATTTGACAGAATGGGACACACTTGCTGTCGAGGATGGGAAGCAAATTGCTTGCTGATGCATATTGCTTGTCAAGGAATGGATAGTCCTTGGTGGCGAAGATGTGACGGAAGATGGTGAAATCATTCAAGAGGTTCTTGATATGTTTCAGTATATTCTGCTTTAATTCGCTTTTGTATTTAACGATGGCTTCTTCATCTAAATTGAAGTTGTCGAAAAACTTATAAAGGTGCATTCCTTTGGTTATCTCATCCTTGTTTTGGTCAAAATAAATGTTTAGACGTTGGTTGGAGAGTAGCGGAATAAACGGATCTTTTACCAAGGGCTCCATTTTCTCATATTGCTCTTTCTCTTCCCTGTACCACAGTGAGAGATTTCCAATATATGACTTCATACCCTGATATTTCTTATCCAATGAAGACTTGAGGGTGAGGAGTTCATCTATGACCATTCCAGCTACGTGCATCTTGATTTTCTGCTCGCGAATTTGGTTTCCTAATTCGTGTATCAACTGCGACAAATGGGCTGTTTTTTCTTCAAACTCTATCTCCATTCTGCGTCGCTGACTCTTCACATACCACCAATACATAACCAGAATAAGTAAATTCAAACCTGATATGCCGATAAGTAGCCAACACCATTCGTTTTGCAACCAGTCTGTAAGTTTTTCATAACTTGTGCTTATATATGTGATGACAAACCAAACAATAAGCATAAGTGCAAGACTGCCCATCATGTATAGACGATTCTTCCAAGACATGGAATCGAAATTTCTTAGTGCAGCTTCTCTTTCAACATTGTTAATTATGTCACGTTGCTTCTCTATAGAGGCTTTCTTTTCTCCTAATACTTCCATATAGGATTCCAGAATCTTTGTACGGACAGACTGTTTGCCCAAAGTCTGCATCAGCACCTCGTAGTCGGTTCGGAGATTGGCATCTTCTTTCTGCATCTCTCTTAGATTTGCCTGTTCTTCCTCTAAAAGATTTCTGATGACATAAGACTTGATTACTGCATCGCTCATGTTGAAATATACGGTTTTTCTCTTGCCCGTATCGCCTCCACTGACAGCTATTTCAACACCACCAGAATAGTTAATATCCTTGATAATGCATGCAAAACGATTCATCTCAGGGTCGCAGATGTATGAATATGGTATATAACAATATCCATTATCGCCAAAATCTTCACCCCAGGAGTTTCTTACTACAAAGTATTTAGTGTCATCCGTATAACCCACGATAACCATAGCATGGTGCCCGTAGTCAGCAGACTCAATTTCTTCATCTGTCGGACGACCTACGAATCCAGAAGTGAAATTAAAGGAGCTAAATATTTTTAATGATATAGCTACGGGATAGCCTTCCTGTATGGCAGATTTTATATCCTTCTCAGTGATATTAACATTTAGAGCCTTAGTTATTATCCTCTTTTTGCCGTCAATGTATGCTTCTTCTGAGGGAACATCACTCAGTTTATGAGAATATGGATGAAGTGACTCCAAGCATATTCCTTGTTCGCCCATGCTCTTGATGACATCTTGGAAACTGCTTCCTGTATCCTCTAATTCTTTTCCTTCAGAGTGACGAACATTATAGTAAACAAATGACTCAGATAAATCTTCTTCTTTCTGCGTATTCTTCTTTAGAATGTATTCATAGATTGAGGCAACTGAGAATACGGTGCACGCTCCTATTTGTCCTTGACTTTTTACTTTCGTGAAATTCTCGCGCAAGTCAATACTTGACTCTGTTACTTCCTTAGGTTCATAGGTTTCGTCAAATTTAACCTCTTCATGCACGATGTCGAAGTGGAAGAGGTTTCCATCAACAATGAAGCCGTCCTTAGTGAGACGTTTCTCGCTTTCGACAGCATTTTGCGTCATCACTTCTAATTCTTCAAGTTCCTTATTCTTTTCGCGAATGTAATTAGTTGACTGTCGCATATCATTGCGCAGTTTCTGCAATTTCTCTATCGGTAGTTCGACCCTACCATCATCATCAGCGCACAAGTTCCCCAAAGGGCCATAGATTATGATATTATCGTTTGTTTCAGGGTCTTTTTCTTTCTTTACGCACTCGTTATTGGCATTTATGAAGCACTCTGCAACATCCTCATCAAGGTTGTCAAGAGTTAACTGGCTATCAGTAAATAGGTTCCCTTTCAATAAAGCGTCATCATAGCCAAGTATCATAGCGAGTATTGCCTGTTTCTCTGGCAATGAATACTGAGGGTCTTGAATGTAGGCCGTCAAATCCGTGAAAACATTTGCGAACTCTTTATCAAGAGGTTTTGCTGCCTGACCAATAATGCTTTCTTGAGGCACATCCTTCTTTAGTAATGGTGTTATCTCTTTGGAATAAAAATTCAGGAAAAGATTCTTATGTTTTTTGAGGCAGTCATTGGCGATAATTGCAACTTTGTTAAGGTCAACCTCATTAGCAGTAACATCTTCGCGTTCCATAATTCTTAGATAAGCCCTACGTAACAAGTAGTTCTCAAAATAATACTTGTCTAAGTTCATTACGGATAGACCCAATGTGGACACTGCATGCTCTCTGTCAAAACTTCCAGCTTGGGTGAAGAGAGTATTGTATTTTTCGACACAAATAAGAGCAAGTTCACCCATGATACGCAGGAAAGAATCCTGGTCAAGATTTAACGCGAAACCACTGCTATTGGTATTTTGCAATACTACAATTTGTTCAAGAGTGTTTTGCTCCAATTTCAAGTTAGCTAACTGTTGCAGCATCTCCTTCTGAGTGGCTTTCTTTTTATTCTCATCTTCTGCTGATATGTTACGGAACTCTTCTGGTGATACAATATTGCCAAGACTTTCGCATAATCCCACGACCATGATAGTATAGTGTGACTGTATGCTGCTCGTAGCATTAATTATCATCATAGCTTCATCGCACGCTTCCTTATCATACAGGGGTACATAAAGAGCGAGTAAAAGACTATTGCTATCTCCTGGATTATTAATTGTTACCGTACTTTGATGTAGTTCTTTGAAAAACAGACGGACATCCTGCATCTTATCTTTAGTTGTGATGGTCTTCACACTTTCCAGTTTAGTGTTATACACATCACGCATGGTAGATACGAAATTTGTACCTATGCTTGCGTCTCTGACAGCTTTCTTGATTTCTGTCCTTCCTTCTTCTGTAGTCCAAGTTATGGAGGTAAAGTATGGAGAAGCATTAGCCTCTCCATACTTTAATATATACTTGCCAAGACGAGCAGCATACAACTTTAAGTCCTGACCTACAAGAATATTTGCAGTATGTCTCATAAATTTATAAGGTACGTAAATGGTACTACTCTAGGGTATTAACAAATTCCAGTTCCTTATCCATAAGAGTAGCTACCTGTTCATTACCCTTTGAAAGGAGCTCCTCATTGTCCATATTCAGTTGTGAATATTTTTCACGATAATGTGCTTTAACGTCTGCACGAAGTTGTCTTATAGCCTCTTGACCATTTTCTTTCTGCCAAGCTGTTATATACTCCTTAAACTGAGGACGCAAGGTGAAGATATCAGCAATAAAGGCATTGAATGCATCATCACGATATGGCGCCAACTCTACCCAGTAATCAAGCAGAGCCCTTCCAGTCTTCTTGTTCTTAACATAATATTTTCCATTTTCATTTTTAAGAAGACCAAAGATGAATCCTCTAACCCACATCTCTATATCTCGGAGCCCATCTTCCTTAACAGGTTCAAGAGAGAAATTCTCCTTCAGCATCTTATTATAGATGTTATAGTCGAAGTGAGAGAAGATATTACAATTCTTGTATTTCTGCCTGTATGTTTCCAGTGAGCCGATAAAGTAGGCTGGTACTACGCCTATCTGATTGTAAATGATTATACGGTCATTCATTCCCAGACGTGTAAAGTTTATCTTCTCGCCCCCTGCAAGGTTTTCCAACCTGTTATTATCCTTCAATATAGTGCTATCCATTGGAATACCCACATAAGTAAAGTGGGCTACTCTATAGCCGACTTCTCCACGGGTGCTGATATTCAACAATGGTGAAGCCTTGCTCAATGCGATGCGAAGGATTCTGTCAAGCTCACTCGGATTTTCCTTGTCCATCTGCTTCATCACATCATCAATTGTGGTAGCAGCCCATTTCTTGGCTGTAGGAAGAGTCAATGTATAATCAAGTAACATCTTCTCTATCTCCTCTGTTGGCTTAGTATCTATTTCATAGAACTTCTCCTCATATGGTAGTTTGCTAATATAATCAACGATCTGTATCTCTTCATCATTGATGGCTATGGTGCTTATTGCCTGCTTAGCTAAATCAATTTGGAATGAAGTCGCATCCTTTTTGTTTACATTATTCTGTAGAGCAGAAATCTTATTAGTTAAAGATGTGTTTACTGCCTTCATCTTATTCTCAATATTATGAAGCTTCAACTGCTCATCGGCAATAGCTTGCAACAGAGAACTAAAGAACGTAATTGCACCATCTCTGCGTTTCTGCTCGCGGATATTGATGGCCAATGCCATAGCAGCATCGCACACTCCTTGACGAAGCGCCTCAACTGTACTTTTCTTCTTCCAGAATCGGCCACTTATATCCTTTAAGTCAGCGCATGCTACCTTAACGGCATTTTCAAGACGAGCCTGGGTGTCTGACAGGCTATCTTTTTCGCTATTCATCTCACCAAGGAAGATATTCACCTGACTTTGCAGACCTTCGAGTACATCCTTTGCCAATCCGACACCACACTCTTGATTTATACTCTTTACAATAAGTTTGTGTAGCTCAGTAAAAACACGAGTTTTAAGTTCTACAACCTTATTTTGTATCTCTTCATCTTTGGGTCGTGCCACAGAGTCAATATAAGACTTTGCAGAACCTTCGGCAGCTTGGTCGTCATCTATATCTTCCAATGCATACTTAGGATTCTTTGGCAATATAAAGTCTATAACATTATCATTTGCTGCTCCTCCATTTTCTCTAATGTTTACTTCTGGAGAGTCAATCCAATTGTTAACTATAATGTTAGCATCCTGACAGTTGTTAAGCATACGCTGAATAATGCGCTGGGCATTCTTTAGTGCATTTATTTCGCACATGTCCTGTCCACGAAAAAGAATCTCACATGCTCCCATTCCGCTTACCCAGGCGCGCTTGTTTCCAACATTGCCATCACCATTCATAATGCTCTTTTCAACATTATCCGTTACAGAGTCGGCTGCACCAGACAATTCTCCAGAAGATGTGACCAGTGCCAGGGAAATCATTTCGCACAGTTGTTCTACGTTGCTGTAGGAATCACCATCTTTGTTCTTATTGTCTATAAAGAAGAAAGCAGAGAAAGGTCTGCTCTTGATTTCTTGTGTACTCTTGACATAGTCGAACTGGAAGCCTTCTGTACCATTGAGATGCATGAAATAGTCCAAGTCAATAATACTGCCGTATGTATTTGGCTTAACACGCTCCATGCCAAATTGCGACATAGATTCGAATACGTCTGGCAATACAGCATAGCCTGTTAACTTACATTTTCCAAGTGCCTGTCTAATTACATATGCCATATTTATGAAAGTACCTGCACCAGTACCTCCACTCATAGAGAATACCATATGAACCTCAACATCACCAACGAAATCAGCATCATATTTAGGATTCGTCTTTATTGAAGCTGAAGTTATGCGACTGACTGCATCACGCACCTTGTTGGTAAGGGTCTCGAAATTACATGTAAGCGCAAAACGTCCGTTAGTTCGTATTTGTCCAGCACCTTTAGTCATGGATGTCAATGCAAACACATTATCAGGATGCACCCAAGAGAAGTGCTTCTTACTGGTAACATAGGCAGCTTGAGCGTCTTCAACCTGGATAGGTGTCTGCTCGTTTGGTGCCAAACTTACTGGTCCATATTTACTTGGTAATTCTTTTTTGTATGCATCACCATCTGTATCTACTCCAAGAAAACCAATCATTGGAGGAACTTCTCCATAAGTTTCAACGAACATTCTCTTTGTGTGTAACAGAGCGTTCATGCCCGTACCACCTAAACCTACATAGAGGCATCTCTTAATTTTTGTTGCCATAGTATTAATGTTTTATGTTTTTTTCTTAATTAATGGATATCTTTATCTTGGTGTTGTCATTGACATTCTCTACAACATAATCATTATGTAATTCGAGGAATGCTGTGTATGGATCAAAGACATAGTCTTTTGTCCTCATTACTCTCAGAGTATTCTTTTTCGTGCCAGCCTCTATGCTAAGGGGACTTGTCCAGATGTCATTTTTCTTATAGAGTATTTCACCAGTGAACAGTCTGTTAAGTAGTCCCTGACTCATATTCTTGTTTGTGAAGACAATTCTGCGTTTTCCCTTTACGTTTATTTTGCTAAAATAGGGCTCGTTAATTTGAATTGTCTTAACTTTGATAGAGGGATATACGAAATGTTTAATCATGAGGAACCACAACAGCAGCAATGCAAGGATTACAATTGTAATACACAAGAGTATTGTCTTCAGTGGATTCCATACTACATCGTAATCAGAACGAAGTGATACGACATACACCTCTGCAGGTTCCTCGTTTACTTTGTCAAGTTGATTCCACTTTTTGGCTTGAAGCTTAAAATAACGCTTGCCCTCTTTCGCATCCGTATTAAAGACTACTGACAATATACTTTGAGTATTATTTCTACTGTCGATAACGAATCTTCCGCTTTGCGTAGGTTGTCCATTATACAAGGTTTGGAAATCTTTGCCACCATCCTGATCGGCAATTAAAATTTCAATGGTAGAACCATCCTTGCGTGCCTCATTGTTATATATGGCCTTCAAATCAACATTTAGAGTATCTTGTTCACTCGCTCTCCAAAAGAGGAAACTGTCATACCAAGAGGCATTGCCCATATCAACCTCCTCAGATATCAAGTCCAAAGTACGCTCGGGCTTATTGGTCATTTGTACCTGTATGGTTGGATTGACAATTGAAACGTCCTTCGATTTAATATCAACAGCGAAATTATAGGTCTGGGGCAATTGTGCATTGATTTGAGCTATAGGTTTCTTGGGCAATATCTGCAAGGCAACCACGCCGTTTTTTATTTTGCCACCTATGATTTTTACACTAAAATAGGGGTCGTTGCAATATGATTTTGCTGCGTATTCGCCTACAGCAGAGAAGTTTAGTTTGTGGATTTTCTTTAGATTGAGCGTGTTTGCATATATAATGTGCCCTTTTTCGAAACTGCCAAATACAGGTATACCTTTAGTGGCATTTATAATAAACTCATGGTCACACATATTTACGACCTCTTCCACCTTCTTATTAATCGCAGCCTCGGTCAATAGGACGTAGAATGCATAAGCATTAGTATCAGTATACTTGCCGCACCAATTCTTCAGTTTCATAGCAAGATTATCCATACCCTTCACATTATCTTGGCCGTCTGTTAACAATATAATGTAATTATCCTTGTACTTGTCAATATGACAATCAATAGCGTCCCATGCATCGCAGATATTAGTGTTGGTCACCTTTTTAACATGTTCATCAAGGGCTTTTTCTATTTCCTTCCAAGCAAAATCTTCTATAGTGAAATTAAAAGCAGGATACACCTTATCTTGGAAAGGAATTAAATGAAGAGTAGTTCCTTTAGAATGCTTCTCTATATCTTTCTTCAAATATGTCTTTGTTCGTTCCCATATACTCACATTTCCCTTAAATCCTGTCATAGATTTTGTGCAATCAAACAGGTATATATAGTTTCGTTCGCGTTGTGCCGAAACAGACAACGTCAATAATAGAAACAGAAGTGTAAATAAAACCTTCTCTTTTTTCATTCTATAGATTTTAAGAATTATTAGGTCAAGTACAATTTTGGATACAAAAAACGTGGAGCTAGTTCCTGCCCAGTCCACGGTCTAAAGGCTCTCGCATTACCCTGTTAGTCGAACCGAGCAACGCTGAAAACCCCACGCTGATGTATACTGACACATTACACAATGTGTTTTATACACCCCCAAGGGGCGTTCTCGTTGATTTAGTTTTGACTAACAGTTTTGAATTTGCGAGATTCTTAGCCCGTCAAACCTAAAGCGTATGGAAAACGCCTGTTTATATGTATTTGTTCCACCACTACTGATTACCCAAGGGCTTTCAGCGAATGGAAGACATTTGCAAAATTAAGAATTATTTTTTATTTCACAAATTTTTTCGCAAAAAAAATAACAAAAAAAGAAATTAAAGAAAGGATAGGAAAACAAAGGTAAAAATAGAAAATGTGCTCTCCATAGTTAAGTAACAAAGGGACAAAGTACTAAGTACAATTCGAAAATAATGACAACAATGCTTCGCAACTGGAATGGGAACTAAGACCACGGATGGCAGATTGACACGGATAAAAAAAGCACCGCAAGATTTTACTTGCGATGCGATTAAGGGGGAATTATCAATACCTTTATTCTCTTTTATTCTCTTTTATTCTTCTTTATTCTCTTTTATTCTTCTGGGTGCAAAATTAAGAAAAACTTTCGAGAGTGCAAAGAAAAGGGAAGAAAAAAATCACCTACCCTATATATAAATAAGGTGTATGGGGATTAGGAGAAGCGAAATGTTAAAAACTACCCTGCACAGAATTGAGGAACTGTGCAAAAAGGAGGGTTCTTGAAAGTTTTTTTTGAGGGGATTTGCTGAGAATTTTAAGTGTTTTCGATTTATACCTCCTAAGGTCACTAAATCGCTCGGAAGGCGCATGAATACTGGGCTAAGGCGAGTGACCTTTATTTGAGAAAGGTCACTTAGAGGTCACTTGATACCTCACTTTCAGGCAAGAAGTTACAGGAGTACAGAAGTTCTTGCGCTCCGTAGGTGCTCAGGCACTTCGTGGAGTCACGCTTCGCTTAGGAGTGAAGACAATACTTGAGACCTCAACTGTGAGAATTCTAATAGTAGATGCTGACATCTAAAGTTTCTAAAAAGTAACATGTCGTTTTCTACTGAAAAAATTTGGTCATATCACATTATTTTTGTAATTTTGCACTTGTTACCAGAAGGGATTCTGGTCTTACGCAAAGTTCTGATAAATATCTACGATTACCGCCTTAATTAATCCAAATTACCATTATGAAAGA